>JAFGLH010000076.1 GCA_016928165.1 Pirellulales bacterium
AATGTGCCTGTCCCCTTCACCGCCGAGGGGGACAGTCCCATTTTCGCGGTGAACCGCGAAAATCGGGACAGTCCCCTGTGAACGGTTGCAAAAATCTTGTGTTTCGTCAAGGATTATTCTGGGCGGTTATTCCGGGAGATTATTCCAGAATTATTCCGGGTATTCAGGGGGTATTCAAGGGGATTGCGCCCCTTTGTTTTCCGCAGCGTGTGGGAACATGGGGCGCTGGAAAATGTAGAGATGGAAATTGTGCCGCCGCTTCTGTTATAATCCCAGCGGCGAATTGTCGCCCAGCCCCTTTTTATCCGTCGATCGAGGGGGCGAGAGGGGGTTAAAATGGAAATTCGAGGCTTTGATGACCAACTGTAGCAGTGGCCGGCGGTCGGAATTTGGCGGTTTCGTTGCGGTGGTTTTCCTTGAGAATACTTTTTTATGTACGACACGATCATAATCGGGGCTGGCATGTCGGGGCTGGCGGCCGGGGTCCGCTTGGCGCATTTCGGCAAGAAGGTTTGCATCCTCGAACGCCACGCGGCGATCGGGGGGTTGAACTCTTTCTACCGGCAGCGCGGGCGGACCTTCGACGTGGGGCTGCACGCCGTGACGAACTATGCCGCCAAGGGAGCCCGCAGCGGACCGTTGGCCAAACTGTTCCGCCAGTTGCGCTTCGCCTGGGACGAATGGGCATTGGCCCCGCAACTCGGTTCGGTGATAATGTTTCCCACGGCCGCGCTGCGGTTCTCCAACGATTTCTCGCTGCTCGAGTCGGAGGTCCGCTGCCGCTTCCCCCGCCAGACGGACAACTTTCGCCGCCTGATCGCCTCGCTGCACGACTACGATCAGTTCGGCGCCTCGGGGGCCGACCGCTCGGCCCGCCGGGTCGTCTCCGAAATCATCTCCGACCCGCTGCTGATCGAGATGATTTTCTGTCCGGTGCTGTTCTACGGCGGCTCGCGGGAAAACGACATCGACTTCGACCAGTTCAGCATCCTCTTCCGCTCGATTTTCTTGGAGGGCCTTGCACGGCCGCTGGCCGGCGTCCAACGCATCCTTACCCTGTTGGCCCGGCGGTTCAAGGAGCAAGGGGGCGAGTTGCGGCTGAAGGCCGGCGCGGCGCGGATCGTCGTCGACGGCGACCAGGCGCGAAAAGTCGTTCTCGAAGACGGTTCCGAGTTGGAGTCCCGATACGTCCTCTCCTCGGCCGGCTGGACCGAGACGATGCGGCTCTGCGACGACCGACCGGCCGACGAGCCTCCCTCGCCGGGAAGAATCTCGGTGGTCGAGTCGATCTCGGTCCTCGACTCGCAGCCCCGCGCCCTGGGCCACGAACAGACGATCATCTTCTTCAACGACTCGGACGTGTTCCACTACGAGAAGCCGGACGGGCTGGTCGACCTGCGCAGCGGCACGATCTGTTCGCCCAACAATTTCGCCTATCCCGAGCCGTTGGAGGAAGGCGTGTTGCGGATCACCGCCTTGGCCAACTACGACCGCTGGGCCGCGTTGGACGCCGAGTCGTATCGTCTGGCCAAGGAGGAGCAGCGCGAGCGGCTGCTCGAGTCGGCCGCCCGATTCGTACCCGACTTTCGCCCTTCGGTCATCGGCGGCGACATGTTCACTCCACTGACGATCCGCCGCTTCACCGGCCACGCCGAGGGCGCGGTCTACGGCTCGGCCGCTAAACGCCGCGACGGCGCCTCGCACCTGAAAAATCTCTTCATCTGCGGCAACGATCAGGGCCTGGTCGGCATCGTCGGCGCGATAATCAGCGGCATCGGCATCGCTAACCGGTATTTGTTGAAGTAGGGGAATAGGGTTTAGGGTTTAGGGGGCAGGGATCAGGGATCGGAAAAACGGTTGTCATTGTATTTCTCCCCTCGCCCGCTTGCGGGAGAGGGGCCGGGGGTGGCGTGATGAAAACGGGGACTGGCTCCGCAATCTCTTGTATTGTTGCGCAACGAAAACCACTACTGATAGCGGTGCCTGTCCCCGTTTTCATCAGCCCAGGCCGGGGGTGAAGGCGGATTGCATTACAAACTCCGAAGTAGCCGTAGGTCAGGTACCCCGTACCTGACCTACGGAAAGCTACGGAAAGTTTCACCTTCGGCCTCGCGCCTAAAACCTCCCGTAGCAATATCCCCCACAACCGGGTATATTGTGGCAGTCCGAACATGCCCCCGGCAAAGGCCACGAAATGGCAAAGCGAAAGTAACGTAGGGTGCGTGCTTGCACGCACCCTTGATCTGCGCACCGACACCTAACAAGAAAAGAATATCGCCGAGAGATATTCCCTTATATGTCATTCTACCGAGACCGTCACCGACAATTCCAAAGGTGCGTGCAAGCACGCACCCTACGTTGCTACGTTGCTGTTCGCGGCGAAAGAACAATCGCTCAATTTATCCGAGGCGGCCGTTGAATATCTGCAAGCCATCGGAGCGACGCGCCCCGCGCCGGACATGGCCCGCGCCTTGTTCTTCCACCTTGTTTCCGTTATGTATTCGCCGACGTATCGCACGGAAAACGCCGCGCCGTTGCGTCAGGACTGGCCTCGTATTCCGTTGCCCGACTCGCGGGCGGCGCTGGAGGCCTCCGCCACGCTGGGCGAGCGAATCGCCGCGCTGTTGGACACCGAAGCGGAAGTTAACGGCGTAACCTGCGGGAAAATCGACCCGGCGTTGAAAACCATCGCCCTGACCACGAAAATCGGCGGCGGGGCGATCGACCCGTCGGGCGACGACCTGGCCGTCGCGGCCGGATGGGGACATTTCGGCAAGGCCGGCGCCGTCATGCCCGGCAAGGGAAAGATCGAGGAGCGTAACTACAGCGACAAGGAAGCCGAGGCCCTCGCGCCCGACGCCCGGCGATTGCTGGGCGAGAAGACCGTCGATGTGTTTCTGAACCGGGAGGTCTATTGGCGGAACGTGCCGATGAACGTGTGGAAATATCACATCGGCGGCTATCAGGTGCTAAAAAAATGGCTCAGCTACCGCGAGCTGGAAATTCTCGGCCGGCCGTTGAAGCCCGACGAGGCCCGGGAGGTGATGAACACCGCCCGGCGCATCGCGGCGATCATTCTCATGCAACCGCGACTGGACGAGAACTACCGCGCCGTCAAGTCGGCGGCGTTCGATTGGAACGGTGGGAAATAAGGATGTCGATGTTGCGATTGCGCCGTGTTGTGCGAGTGGCCTTCGGCCCACGCGCAACGCAAGCCGCCCTCGCCCCCGGCCCCTCTCCCGCACGGCGGGCGAGGGGAGCGTCGATAAGTCCCCTCTCCCGAAAGGGCGAGGGGAGACTTTTTAGACGCGCAAACGCCGGACCGAACGGCTTGACCGCGCGGGGGCGATTTGTTCCAATTCGTCGATGAACATTCTAGCCGAATTGAAAGAGCGCTTTCGCCGGGCGCTGGCCGAATCGGCCGGCGATCCGACCGACCTGCTGGAACTCGTCCGCCGCGCGCAAGACGCGAAGTTCGGCGACTACCAGGCCAACATGGCCATGCCGTTGGGCAAGCGGTCGGGTCGCCCGCCCAGGAACGTCGCCGTCGAGATGGTCCGCCGGCTCGATTTGGACGATCTTTGCCGGGAGCCGGAGATTGCCGGGCCGGGCTTCATCAACCTGCGGCTGAAAGACGAGTGGCTTGCCGGGCAACTCTCCGCCGCGGTGAACGACCCGCGGCTGGGCGTTGCCGAGACGGCCGCGCCGCGGACGTTCGTCATCGACTATTCCGCCCCCAACGTGGCCAAGCCGATGCACGTCGGCCACATCCGCTCGACCGTCATCGGCGACGCGATCTGCCGCGTGTTGCGGTTCCTCGGCCACCGGGTCGTAAGCGACAACCACATCGGCGACTGGGGCACGCAGTTCGGCATGATCCTCTTCGGATACAAGCATTTCCTCGACGCCGCGGCTTATAAAAGCAATCCGGTCGAGGAACTTGCCCGGCTCTATCGCAAGGTGCGGGCAATGATGGACGAGCGGCCGGAATTGAACGACGCCGTGCTGGCCGAGACGGCGAAGCTGCACGCCGGCGACGCGGAGAACCGCCGGCTCTGGGAAGAGTTCCTCCCCCACTGCGAGGACGAGATCGAGCGGGTATACCGGCGGCTCGACGTCAAGTTCGACCATACGCTCGGCGAAAGTTTTTATGAGGATCGGCTGGCCGCATTAGTCGAGCGGTTGCGGCGGCAGGACATCGCCACGGAAAGCGACGGCGCGCTCTGTATTTTCATCGAGGGACAAAAAACGCCGATGATCGTCCGCAAGTCGGACGGGGCGTTTCTCTACGGAACGACCGACCTTGCCACGCTCGAATACCGCATGGCCCAATGGCGCCCCGACGCGATCCTCTACGTGGTCGATCATCGCCAATCGCTGCATTTTAAGCAGCTTTTCGCCGCCGCAAAAATGCTAGGCTACGACGACGTCGAGCTTCAGCACGTCAGCTTCGGCGCCGTGTTGGGAGGCGACGGCCGGCCGTTCAAGACCCGATCGGGCGACACCGTCGGTCTGGAAGGTCTGCTGGACGAGGCCGTCCGCCGGGCGCTGGAGATCGTCTCGGCCAACGACGACGCCAAGCCGGACGGCCCGGAACTCGATCCCCAGCAGCGCCGGCAAATCGCCGAAACGGTCGGCATCGCCGCCTTGAAATACGCCGACCTGGCCCAAAACCGCACCAGCGACTACGTCTTCAGCTACGACAAGATGCTGGCCATGACCGGCAACACGGCCACCTACATGCAATACGCCTACGCACGGGCAAGGAGCATCTTCGCCCGAGGAAACGTCGACGTCGAACCGCTCCGCAACTCCGGCGCCGCCATTCGTCTCGATTCGCCTGCCGAGCGGGCTTTGGGCTTGGAGTTGTTGCGATTTTCCGAGGCCCTCGATCTGACCGCGGCCGACTATCGCCCCAACCAACTGACGTCTTATTTATTCGAGCTCGCCAACCGTTATTCGACGTTTTTCGAGCAATGCCACGTGCTCCGCGCCGAGACGGACGAGCTGCGCCGCAGCCGCCTGCTGCTCTGCGACCTGACCGCGCGGACGATCCGCAAGGGATTGGAATTGCTGGGGATCAGCGTGGCGGAGAAGATGTAAGAAAAGACACTATTTCATTGTATTGCATTATCACAATATAATGCTATAATGTAATTGGACATCGAGTTGGAGCCATTGATGCGTTTCCTCCGTGTTATCCGGGACGATGACGACCAGCCTGATGGAAACGTTTATCATATTGCCGAGCATGGACTGACGATTCAGGACGTAGGGCGTGTGTTGGAAAATCCGCTGCGGAAGCATCTTAGTCGAAGCACGGGTCGCCCTTGTTGTTTCGGCTGCACTCCTGGTGGCGACTTCATTATCGTGGTGTATGAGCAAATCGACGAACATACAATCTACCCTATCACTCTATCACTGCTTATGAAGTGTTAGAACCATGAGGTTGATATGAGAGGCAAAGGCAATAAGAAGCGTATCTCGAGCAGAATCCGTCGCCGTGGACCGGAAAGCCGGGAAGAGCTGCAACGGTTGCAGGAAATCCGCAGAAAGGTGAAAAAAGAATTTCCGCCCCGCGATCCACCCTGTCTCAAACCGGCGGGCGAGGGCATCGCGGCGAGAATTCGCGCCGCCCGCGAGGCACAGGGGCTGACGTGGTACGCGGTGGCGAAACGGGCGGGCATCCCAAACCCCAGCACCGTCCGAGACATGGAATACGGGCGCGACACTAAGATTTCCAGCGTTCAGGCCGTTGCGCGTTCACTCGGTTTGAGGCTGGAGTTAGTGGAGGTGTAATATACGTTTTCGATAAGCTCTTATTTTCAGAGCAAACAAAAACAGTAACCGTTCACGGGCCGGGGACTGGCTCGTTTTTTCGCCCTTTCAAGGGCGAAAAATGTGCCTGTCCCCTTCACCGCCGAGGGGGA
>JAFGLH010000077.1 GCA_016928165.1 Pirellulales bacterium
CGCACCAGCTTGGTTTTGCCGCGAAATAAGGTGCGTGCAAGCACGCACCCTACGGATTTGGAGCTTTCCGCAACAGTAACTCAATAAAAGGTATTTTTCCGAGCCGGGTCGGTCAAGCCTTGCAAGGATTATCCATTCCCGCGTGCGTTATTGGGCAACATCATCGGGCAAAACGTCATCAAACGTGAATGGCGACGAAGTATGCGACCAGCACCACGGTCATGGCGTACATCAGCCACTTCACGTCCCGCCCTTGGCCGGAGAGGAGTTTTACCAGCGGATAGGCGATGAAGCCCAGGGCCAGGCCGTCGGCAATCGAGAAGGTCAAGGGTATGCCGGCGATAATCAACAGGGCGGGCAGGCACTCGGCGTAGTTTCCCCAGTCGATCTTCACAACGTTGCGCATCATCATCGTGCCCACCACGACTAGCGCCGGGGCGGTGATTGGCCGATAGCTGCCGACCATGCCAACGATCGGGCCGAAGAAGAGTGCGAGGATGAACAGGGCGGCGACGGCCAAAGCGGTCAGGCCGGTGCGGCCGCCTTGCTCGACGCCCGCGGCGCTTTCGATGAAGCTGGTGACGGTGCTGGTGCCCAGCGCCGCGCCGGCGACCGTGCCCACGGCGTCGGAGAGCAGCGCCTGTTTGGCCCGGGGCAGGCGGTTGCCGCGGACCAGGTCGGCCTGCTCGGCCACTCCGATCAGCGTGCCGAGCGTGTCGAACAGGTCCATGAAGAGAAAGATCAAGATGAAAGGGACCATCGTCCAGGCCAACGAATGGACCAGGTCCATCTTCAGCAGCGTCGGTTCGATCGACGGGGGCGCGGAGACGACCCCCTCGGCGATCACGAAGTCGTTCATCAGCATCGAGTCCTTCACCAACGTCGAGTTCATTACGTTTTCGCCCAGCAGCGGCAGGCCGTGCTTTACGGCGAGCGAGAACAGCGCGGCGGCGGCGATGCCGAGGATGATCGAGCCGCGGACGCGGCGGGCGTGGAGCGCGGCGGTGATCAGCAGACCGAAGAAGAAGACGATCAGGTCGGGCGAATTGAATCGGGCGTTGAGCGTCCAGCCGCCGTTGTTCTTGTCCGGCAACAACAGGCTCGCGCTTTTCATTCCGATCAGCACGATGAACAGTCCGATGCCGATGGCAATGCCGTTGCGCATGCTGGGGCTGATGGCGTCCAGCAGTTTTTCGCGCACGCCGAGCAGCGAGAGCAGCAGGAACAGCAGGCCCGAATAAAAAATCACGCCCAGACCGACTTGCCAGGCGGTGGTGCTGCCCGGTTCGATTAGCCCGGCGTCGATCTGTTTGGAGAGCATCGCGTGTGCGGCGGGGAGCAGGCAGGCGATGAAGAAGAAGTTTTCGCCCATGCCCGGCGCCTGGGCGATGGGGTATCGGCCGTAGAGGCCCATGATCGCGGTGGCCAGCGCGGCGGCGATGCAGGTGGCCGCCATCACCGCCTTGAAGTCCATTAGTTCCATCCCCTTCGGCAGGTCGGACGTCAACTGCCCGGTCAGCACCATCGGCTGCAATACGATGATGTAGGCCATTGTCAGAAACGTGGTCAGCCCGGCCAACAGTTCGGTCCGCGCGTCGGTCTTGTTCTCCGAGAGCTTGAAAACGCGGTCGAGCATGGCGAATAACCTCCCAACGGGATGTAAGCATGCAATTACGCGCCGGAACATGTAAGCAGTCGGACGATCGAATGATTTCACCTACCTTGTTTATGATACACAACGAGCTAAAATGCAAAAGATGGATGATTTCAAGTATAACGACACGTATTCCGAGCCGGAGATCATCCAGGCGGAGATCGTCGAGATGGCGCCGGTCGGCGGGGACCAATGGGTCAGGTCGCGGCCGGCGCAACCGCGGCGGCGATGGCGGTTGCACATCTTGCTGTTCGTCGCCACTTGCTTGAGCACGCTGCTGGTCGGCGTCAGCGGAGCGGATGCCGCCGACGGCTGGTGGGCCGGCATCGCGCACGGACTCCTCTACGCCGTCCCGGTGATGACGATCCTGGTGTGCCACGAGATGGGGCACTTTTTCCAAGCGCGGCGTTACGGCGTGCGGGCCAGCCTGCCGTATTTCATCCCCGTGCCGCTGCCGCCGATCGGCACCTTCGGCGCGGTGATCGCCATGGAGCCGCGCGTGGGCGGGCGCCGGGCGCTGTTCGACATCGGCGTCACCGGTCCGCTGGCGGGACTCGTGCCCACGTTCGTCTTTCTCGTCGTCGGTTTGTACAACTCGGAGCACGCCTCGCCGACGGGTAACAACTGGGTGTTCGGTTCACCCCTATTGTTTCAATGCCTTGCGTACCTGGTAAAAGGCCCGCTTCCCGAGGGACGCTCGCTGGCCCTCGATCCGATGGCCTTCGCCGGCTGGGTCGGCCTGCTGGTGACTTCGTTGAACTTGATCCCCATCGGCCAGCTCGACGGCGGGCACGTCCTCTACGCCCTCTTGCGCCGCAAGGCGCACAAGGTCGCTTCGCTGCTGTTGCTGGCCGCGTTGGCGACGGTCGTTTGGAAATGGCGGACCTTGGGCCACTGGTCGCTGATGTTGTTCCTGTTGTTTTTGATCGGCCCGATCCATCCGCCCACGGCCGACGACGACGAGCCGCTGGGGGCGTGGCGGACCGTGCTCGGCTGGCTTGCCCTGGCGTTTATCATTGTCGGATTCACGCCCGTGCCGATCTATCGGACGCCGTTTTAGCACCAATGTTGGGGTGGCAGTTCAACTGCGGCCCCAACGTCCCAACGAATGTTTTACTGCCGCCCCAGCGACTCCAACGCCGTCAGGGGATCGGCGCGGCGTCCGGTACGGGGATTTCCTCGGGTAGTAAGTCGTCCGGCTCATCCGCCTCGGCGGGCAAATAATGGTCGAAGCGAATCGGCCCCGGGTCGATCCACTCTCCGCGGGCGTCGAGTTGCATCGTTCCCAGGTCGAAATCGAGATTCATCCGCTGCACTTCGTAATCGACCCAGGCCGAGATGAAGGAGTTTTGCGCGCTCAGCAGCGTGGACAGCGCGCCGACAAGGTCTCGGGCGGTGGTGGCGCCGAAGACGTTGGTCTTTCCCGGCCCTGGGGGCGCTTGCAAGCGGATTTGCATCAAATCGACCTGATCGACGGCCACGCGGACGGCCGCCCTGCGCAACTCGAAATCGAGCTGATAGCGGTTGATCGTGCGCAGCGCCTCGCGCAGCGATTGGCCGACGCGGTCCTCGTAGGCGTAATACTGGCGCCGCGCCTGCTGGTAGTCGATCAGCGCCTCGCGGTAGAGGTTCCGTTCGGCCAGCCGGGTCAGGGGCGGATCGAACTGCAATCCGACGCGCAAGCGCCCGGTGGTCCCGCGGAAGCGCAGCGGACTGTTGCCCAACGTGCTCATGTCGCCGCTGAAGGTCACGTCCAGGTCGCTCCGCAGGTCGTTGGCGGCGACCTCGATCTGGCGCCATGCGTCGACCAGGGCCGCCCGCGCGTTCATCCAATCGAGCCGGTTCCACCGGGCGATTTCCAACGCTTCCGTCGAAGTCATGTCGACCGGGGCGAGGGTGGCGGTTTCCGCGCGGCAGCGGGCCTGGGTCAGCGAAAGCTCGGCCAACGCCTCCGAAAACCGCTTCAGGTACTCCGTTAACTCCTCGGCTTGCGGAGACCGGGTTTCGTCGCGGGGGAACCCGCCGGAGAGACGCTCGTCGTTGGCGTCGGCGAATTGTTTAAATTCAACGAGCAGGGCCTTCATGCCGGTTTGTTGCGCGAGCATGTCCGCGCGGATTTTCGCCAGCCGCCGCTCGAAATCGGCGACGTCGGCGGCGCTCGGATCGACGTCGCCGTTTTTCAGCTCCGGCCGATTGACCAACAGCTTGAGGAAACCGCGCCGCGCGGGGGCCGCCTCGTCCATGCGCCGCAGGTCGCCTTCGGTCGTCCGCAGCACTTGCAGACAGCCGTTCGGCAACGCGTCGAGCGCGTCGGCGGCGTCCTCCGGCGCGAAAGTGATTTCCGGGTTGCGGAGCTTAACCATCAGCGCGGAGGTCAGCTCTTGCGCGGCCACGGTCCGCTCGTCGATCAACTCGAACGGATCGAGCAAAGGGTCGTCGATCCGCACCTCCAGCGACGGCGGCAACCCCAGCGCGATCTTATAGCCGTCGAGGCCGTCCTGATAGCTCTGCTTCAGCGAGGCCAACTGGATTTGGGCGTTGTAGAGCGTCTGTCGGGTCTGGTCTACTTGCAGTTTGTCGATCCGCTCGGCGTCGTAGAAGGCCTCGAACTGGTCGAGGCTTTCGCGCAGCCCCGCCACGTTCGACCGCTGGTTGTTGATCCGCACCTTGGCCTCCATCAGGCCGAGGATTCCGCCGGTTCCGCCGGGTAAGGAGGGTTGCAGGGCGGAGAGTCCCAGCCCGCCGCGCGCCGGGCCCGCTCCGGGATTGCTGCCGGCGACGATTTGGGCGTAGAAGCCGCGCCGGAAGCGTTCCATCTGCCTGACGTTGGCCAGCAGGGCGCGTTCCGCGTCGGTGAGGTTTTCCAACACCACGGCCCGGCCGCCGGCGCGAAGCAACGGTTGAATCATGGAAAAGTCCAACAGCGTGGTGGCGGCGTACTCGTCCGGCCCGGCAAATTGCCAGACCAGCGAATTTGCCACTCCGGCGACGATCTCGCCGCCGGTGGCGGTGAGCTTGTGCAACTCCAGCGAGTTGTCTTCCTCCAACAGGCTGCTGCCGTCTCCGCCGACGAGCGAGCGGTCCGGCCCGTCGGCGGTGAAAAAGGTCGAGTTCGTGCCGAAAAATTGGGCGTCGAAGCGGAACCGCTGATACGTCACGTCCAACGCCGAAAGATACAACTGCTCCAGTTCGGATTGATACTCGCGCGAGTTCAACAGCGCCGTCCGAACCGCCGTCGAGCGGTCGAGGGCCAACACCCCCTTCTCGTCCAGCGGCAGTTGCTTCATCCAAGCCGGATTTTCCACGCAGGGGGTGAGTCCGTTGCGGCGCCAGTGCGGCCAGCCCCGCTTGCCGTCGACGCACTGCATCAACTCCGCTGAAGTGGGATCGTCCGGCGGCATCGGGGGACGGTCCGGGTTGTCCGGATCGAACATCCGCGACGCGGGACTTGGCGTAATCGAATAATCCTTCAGTGCCCAGCGGGGATCGGACGCCGCGCAGCCGATCAGTCCGTACGCCTCCCGGTCGGCACGGCGGCGATGCTGCGCGCGCGTGCAACCGGAGAGGATCAACGCCAAAAGCACGACCAACAGCCAGCGCCACGGCGAGGGGAGAGAGTCGCGGGGCGTGGGACGAGGGACTATCGGATCACGCATGGCCAAACAACAACCGTTGGTGCGGCAGTTGTACTGCCGCTCCAACTGCGCCGGGCAAGACGGCAGTGGTACACAGCGTCCGTCGGAGACCTTTACCGGATTGTTTCCTTGTCGGATCATCATGCGGCTCCGCGGTGCGGTTCAATGTTGTCGAAACTATCGGAGACAGCCCGCCAAAGCTCCATGCCGGCGGCGGTCGGTTCCCACAAACGCCGGCGGCGGTCGCCGGGCGCGGCGCGGACTTGCAGCAGTTCCATCTGCGCAAGGCGTTCGACCAGCGCGCTGATCTGCGCCGGCGAGACGGCCAGCGCTTCGGCCAACTGGCGCTGGCTGGTTCCACCCGGCGGCGAGGCCGCGCATGCCCAAAGCAGGGCCAACTCCGGCTCGCTCAACCCCCAATCGGCGATCCGCTCCTCCAGGGCGGCGCGAATACGCCTCGCTTGGACCAGGAGCATCTCGGCCCGTGACAGCCACGCCGCGTCGAAGGTGGATAGAATTTCGCTCACGCACAAACTATTCGGACGTGAACGATTCAGACTTGAACGGTTGTCCCGATTGTAGGGGGGGAGGGACGTTTTGACCTGGAAGGCGGGCAAAATGGGTCGCCTGGATGAAGATGGAGGATGCTTGACGCTCGGCTCCCCCCCGATTATCATCAAGGTTCAGGGACTACCTCCACCGGAGCAGCTTATGAGCATTTGGAACAAGATTCTGGTCGGGCTGATTTGCCTCGCCGCGCCGTTCTATTTCTACCTGGCGGCCCGACTGCTGAAGACCTCCGAAAATTGGAGCGCGGCGGTCGATAAATACGAGGCTCGACTCGAGCAACTAGCGCAAAAGGAAAAAGAGTTGATCGACGGCGTGGAGGAGCCGGACGGGACGATCAAGCCGGGGCTGCGCCAACTGCGGATCGAATTGCACAAGCTGATGGTGGACCGCCGCAGGATGTGGTTGAATTGCGTGCCCAGCATTAAGACCGATCCCGATTCCCATACGGCCGAAGTCTCCGTGACGATAAACGACCCCGACCCGCATGGCATTACCGAGAAGACGGTCCTTTACGCCTTCGCCGATGCCGACATGAAGGAAAAAGGCCGGTATCTCGGAGAGTTCACCGCCGCGAAAGTCGAAGGCAAGCGAGTGGTGCTTGCGCCCACCCAAAGGTTCTCCAAGCGGGAGTTGGGCAAATTGGACGCCGCCGCCAAGGCCAAGCACCCCTGGATCCTCTACGAATTGATGCCCCAAGACAACCGGGAGATATTCGCTTCGCTGAGCGACGAACAGAAGCGGTCCTTGCTGCCCGCGTCCAGCGTCCAGCAGTACCTCAAGGACGGCAAACCGGCCGCCGAGGACGACCCTAAAAATCGGGTGGTGGACGGCAAATACATGCGGCCCTTGATCGACTACGGCGTGCTGTTCAATGCGGAGAATGAAAAGCAGACCTTCTTGCGCGATTCGATCGAGGCCGCCACGCGGGACAGGAAGCTGGCCGAAGAGGCGTTGACCCTGGGACGCGAGCAGGAAGAGGCCTGCAAAAAGGACATCGCCGCGACGAGAAAGGACCGCGAGGAAATGTTTCGTCAGCGGGACATCGTGGCGGCGCATCTGAAAAATCTCCAGGAAAAGGCGGCCGCACTGCAAGCGGCCGTGGAAGGATTTATCGAGCGGAACCGGGTCATGGCCGGCCAGATCGCCAAGTTCCAGTTGGAAGCCGTAAGGCGAATCGATCGACGCACCCGCGCCATGGCCCGCTCCGATTCGGGGAGGCCGTAACGGAGTGGGCATCTACGACCGCGATTACTATCGCACGACGCCGCCGGCGCCGGGTTATTCGTCTTTAAGGCCGCGGTCGGTCGTCGTCGCCCTGATCGTCGTCAACGTCGCCGTTTGGATCGTCGACGAAGTGTTCTTTTCCGGAGCGCTGCGCGAATACATGGCGGTCTACGTGACGGCCGCCGACGGACCGACGGCCTCCCGCGACACGCTTCGCCATCCCTGGCTGTGGTGGCAGTTGCTCACGGCCGCTTTCGCCCATTCCCGAGAGCTTCAGCATATCCTCTTCAATATGCTGGTGCTCTTTTTCCTGGGCCGCGACATAGAGTACCGCTACGGACCGAAGGAGTTTTTGTGGCTTTACCTGGCGACGGCGGTCTTCGCCTCGGCGGTTTGGGCGGGGATCAACGAATTCAACCCGCCGCCGCTCCCGAACCCCTGGTATTCGATGATCGGCGCGTCGGGAGCGATCTCGGGCATCGTGGTCCTCTACGCGCTGAACTTTCCCCACCGCCAGTTGCTGCTGTTCTTCGTGATTCCCATGCCCGCCTGGGTGGCCGGCGCGCTGTGCGTGCTGCTGGATATGTACGGGGCAATTGGGCAGCCGGACTCGAACGTGGCCTTTTCGGCCCACTTGGCCGGCGCGGCCTTCGCCCTCATCTATTATTGGCGTGGTTGGAACTTCGGCCGGATGGCCGGCGGCCCCGTCGCTTGGCTGAGAAACACATTCGGCGGAAGGCCGCGCTTGAAAGTGCACCAGCCGGAGCGGGACGAAGAAGCGGACATCTCCGGCGAGGTCGATCGGGTGCTGGAAAAAATCTCCCGCCAGGGCGAAGCCAGCCTCACGGCCAAGGAGCGGCGAATACTCGAAAAAGCCAGCCGCGAGTATCAACGCCGCGGCCGAGGCGGCAAATAACCGATGCTCAAATACCTCGAACCTGACGCCGCATTATCCGCACATCGGTCGGATACGGGATACCTTGCCTATTTCTACTTCTGACCCGGCGGTTTCGGTTTTTTCGGCGGGGGCCAATCGCCGCTATTCGGACCTCCCTGGCGGCGGCGCGGCCCGTGCCGCGATTTGTCGTGCATCAAGAACAAGCGGCGCAGCTCCCGCTGCATGTCCTCCACGGACATTCCCAGCAGGCGGTCGCGCTGTTCCCCGTCTAGCTCCTCCTCGAAGAAGCGCAGCAGCCGATCGTCGTCCTTCGTCGCCGCGCCGTGCGGCAATTGCGGCCTGCGCGGCCCGCACCGCAACCAGCCGGCCGCCAGCTTCCAGCGCATCGGCGCGGGGACGGAGAGCAATCTCTCCCGGGCCTCGGCGCTCAACCGCTCGCCGAGCCGCTCGATTTCCTCGTCGTTCATCATCGGCAGCGGTTTCTCCACGTCGGCCGCCCACCATCGCTGCAACATCTGCTCGTAGACCATCCACCGCGCGGTGCGGGAATCGAGTTCCGCAAGGCGTTTTTGCTGCGCCTCGGAGAGCGATTCGAGATACCGCTTGTAGTGCTTCTTGGCGTGCTCGCCGCTCCATTGGCGCAGCTCTTTCAAGTCCTCGCCGCCGAGCGGGGCGACAATCCGCCTGTGCTTTTCGAGCAGCAGCCGTTTTTTGATCCACTCGATCCGCTCCGCCGGTTTCATCTCGCCGAGGCTGGCTCGATTGTAGATGGACAACCCCCTCAACCAATCGCCGTAGCGTTGCATGACGGCTTGCAGATCGGGGGCCTCTCGCAGTTGGGCGCGCAATTTTCTCATCTCTTGACGCCCGTCCTCCGTCAAGTCGTCGAACCGCTCCCGGGCCAGGCGGAGTTGTTCCTTTTCCTCGGGCGACATCTTCGCCACGCGGCGGCGACGTTCCTCGATGGAGGAAGGCGCGGCCGCCTTGGCCGTTTCCGCCGCGGAAACAAACAACCCCGCGTCGCGGAGCAAGCGAAGATATTCGACGCTTTCCGCGTGCCGGTATTCGTCGAATCGCTCCAGCACGGGCAGGTCCGCCAGCAACCGCCGATTGGGATCGGGAGCGAAGGCGGCCGCGGCGGCGAAACCGGCCGCGGCGGCGGCAATCAGGCCGAAGACGATCTTCAATCGCCGCAGCCGGCGGCGGCGGGGGGCCGCGCTCTTTTCCCGCTCGACCTCTTCGCCGGCGGCCAAGGCCACCATTTCCAAGGTGGTGTGCGTTAGGGCGCCGCCGCTCGGCACGGTCTCCAATTCGTCGAGCAGCTCCCACGTCCGCTCCAACGATTGCAGCCGGCGGCGGAGCTTCGCGTCGGTGGCCAGCAGGGCCTCGACGCGGCGGCCTGCCGCCGCGTCCAACTCGCCGTCCAGATAGGCGACCAATTCCTCGTCGGCCAGGGACGAGGCGTCGTCGGGTGGATTATTCTTCGTCATCGGCCGCCTCCCATGTCGGACTCGCGCCGCGGTCGAAATACGGCTGCAACACTTCGCGGAGATTTTCCCTGGCCCGCCAAAGAAGCGACTTGACCGCCTGGGGAGAAAGCTCCATGACCTCGCCGATCTCGGCGTAGCTCATCCCCTCGAACTTGCTCAGCAGAACCGCCATCCGCTGCCGATCGCCGAGCGCGTCGAGCGCCATCCGCACGATCTGTCGGGCCTCGGCCTTGTCCAACTGTCGGGCGGGCATCTGGCCGCTGCTGGCCAACAACATGCGGTCCAGCGGCCGCGCGCCCAACGGACCGCTGTCCCGGCTCCGCAACGTCACCTCGCGGCGCCGCGAGCGATCGCGCAGGGCGTTGGCCGCGGCGTGGTTGGCGATGGTGAAAAGCCAGGTGGAGAACTTCGCCCCCGGGCGATAGCTCTCCCGGGCGCGGTAGACGCGGAGAAAAACTTCCTGGGCCAGGTCTTCGGCCTGTTCGCGGTTGCCCACCACGTGCCGGAAGAGCGTCACCAGCCGGGCCTGGTAGCGGACCACCAACTCCTCGAACGCCGCCGCGTCGCCGCCGCACACCTCCAGCATCAAACGAACGTCCGGATCGAGGGCGTAGCGGCGGGCGGACGATTCGCTGACTACCACGGCAATACCCCGTTTCGCAAGGGAGGCCAATCAACCATAGTTTATCATACCGGGTAAGCGAAGGCTATCTGCTCTGGCCCCGGTGGGCGGGGCCGGGTAGACTGGGCAAAACAAAATAGCAAATCAATTGAAAGTGTTATTTACGTGCGTCCGCGTTTGCCGAAATCGACTTTTTGGATCGGACTCGCCGGGGCGGCGCTGCTCTGGGCGGCGATGCCGCCGTTGGATTTGTGGCCGCTGGCATGGATTGCCCCGATACCTTGGGTGTGGCTCATCCGTCGGCCGCGACTCGACGGCCGGCGTCCTTACGTCGCCCTTTGGTTAGCCGGATTCTGCTTCTGGATGGCCGCCCTGCATTGGCTCCGCCTGCCCCACCCGGCCACCAGCATCGGCTGGGTCGCCATCTCGTTCTACTTCGCCTTCTATCTGCCGGCGTTCGTCGGCCTTAGCCGCGCGGCGACGCATCGGCTCCACGTGCCCGTCATCCTAGCCGCGCCGACGGTCTGGACCGGCCTGGAACTAGTCCGCGCGCATCTGTTCACCGGAATGACGATGGGGAGCCTCGGCTACACGCAGCACCATTGGATCGCGCTGATTCAACTTAGCGACCTGGCCGGGATGTACGGCGTGAGTTTCGCGGTCATGTTCGCGGCCGCTTCGCTGGCTAGAATCATTCCCATTGACGGTCGGGGATGGACGCTCTGGCCGCTGCTGCCGGCCGCCGGAATTGTTGCCGCGGCGCTGTTCTACGGACATCTCCGCATGAACTCGGTCGGGGCCGACAACGGGCCAAAAATCGCCCTGATTCAAGGCTCCATCGACATCGACATGCGACACGATCCCGACAGAAAGGGCAACATCACCGAACAGTATTTCAATTTGTCTTTGCGGGCCGTCAAGGAAAACCCCGACGTCGATCTGATCGTCTGGCCGGAGACGATGTTCCTCGATCCGCTGTTGAGCTATGAGGCCGACGCCCGAAGGCCGGCGGGATTGGAATGTTCCCAGGAGGAGTTTTTCAGGCGGCTGGAAGATGCGTCAACCAAGGGCAAGCTGGCCGTCAAACGGCTGGCCGATGCGCTCGCCGCGCCGCTGCTGTTGGGCATCGACCGCTATCACATCGACGCCGACGGGGATAAGGTCTTCAATTCCGCCGTCCACGTCGCACGCGACGGAGCGGTGCTGGACCATTACGACAAGATGCACCTGGTGATGTTCGGCGAGTACGTGCCGCTGGCCGATCGTTTTCCCTGGCTGCAAGGCCTGACGCCGCTGCCGTTGAGCATCGCGGCCGGGCGGCATCCGGCGGCGTTCGAGTTGCCCGACGGCGTCCGCCTCTCGCCGAATATCTGCTACGAGACGGTGCTGCCGCACGTGATCCGCCGGCAGGTCAACCAGTTGGCCGACGTGGGCCGCGAGCCGGACGTGCTGGTGAACCTGACCAACGACGGCTGGTTTTGGGGGTCCAGCGAGTTGGACATGCACCTGATCTGCGGGGTGTTTCGCGCCGTCGAGTGTCGCAAGCCGCTGCTGATCGCGGCCAACACGGGCTTCTCGGCCTGGATCGACGCCGACGGCCGCGTCCGCTCCCAAGGCCCTCGGCGCAAAACCGGGATCATCATTGCCAGACCCAGCCTCGACCGGCAACGCGGCAGTTGGTACCTGCGACACGGCGACTGGTTTGCCGGAACGTGTTTGGCGTGCTGCGTATTGTTCTTGATAGTGGGGTTATATGGGCGAGTTCGCTCGAAAAAGCCGGAACGGCGGCCGTAATGGCGGTGGCATTATACCCCCCTGGTTATATTGTGCGGCGGGCGATCCGCTCCCCAAACCTCCCATATTTCCCGACTTGCACTCGATCTGGTTGACATGAGAAATTGGGCGAAGTTATACTAAAGAGACAAAGGGTGCGGATTTTCAGCCAGGCAAGCGCACCGTTGAACCCCACACACTCTCCCCATAGGTAGGTCGAGCATGAACTTGGTCGGCAAGATATTCGTCGTATTGATTTTCGTGATGAGCCTCGTGTTCATGTCTTTCGCCATGGCGGTCTACACGGTCCAGCAGAACTGGCGGGAAGTCGTCGAGCTGCCGGCCGATAAGGTGGTGCCGGGCAAGCAGAAGGGCTTAAAGTACCAGTTGCAAGACGCCGATGCGCGGATCAAGGAGTTGAACGATCGCTGGGAGCAGGCCCAAAAAGACCGCAAGACGGAAACGGTCAACAAGCAGAAGGCCCTGACCGCGCTGGAGACCGAGCGCGACGAGTTGCTCACGACGCGGCGAGAGTTGGAGGCCCTGCTCGCCGGCGAGGAAAAAGCCAAGCGCGAGGCGGTCGCCGCCATGACCGCCACGCAGAAGCTCGCCGACGGTTATCGCAAGGAACTGGAGCAACTCCGCAAGGACTACATCGAGGCCGAACGGGACCGCGACGCTCATTTCAACGAGGTCACCCGCAAAACCGACGAGTTGCACCAGGCGGCCAACGAATTGCAACAGCTTAAATTGAGGCTGGCGGAATTGAGCAAGGACCTCGCCAAGTACAAGGAGTTGGCCCGCTGGCTGGACGCGCCCGATCCGGACAGCGACTACAAGAGCAAGATCCCGCCCCGCGTGGACGGCCTCGTGACCGCCACGCCGGGCAAGGGGCTGGTGGAAATCTCCATCGGCGCCGACGACGGGCTAAGCAAAGGGCACCGCCTCGAAGTCTACCGCGTTTCGGGAGATTCGAGCGTGTACGTCGGTCGAATCGAGGTGGTCGAGACTGCCCCGGCCAAGTCCGTCTGCAAGATCGATCCTAAGTTCCAGAACAGCCAGGTCAGGGAGGGCGATCGTGTCGTCTCGAAACTCGACTAATCCGCTCGAGGCCTCCGCGCCCATTCGTCCGGCCGTCTCGCACCGCAAACCGAGGACGGACCTATACACCGTTTTGTTGGTGATTTCCCTGTTGGCCATCTTGATCGGCATCCTCTTCCTTTACCTGCAATTGAATCGATTCGATTTCAAGACCGAGGCGCCCCGCGTGGCGGCGGCGCGGCAAGCCGAAAAAACGGAAGCGTTTCTTTCGGCTCGCGGGGAACATTTTTCCATACTCAACAACAAAGGCATCTCGGCTACGCCGTATCTGACGTATCTGACATAGGCGTTATCAAGCGTCGGGCACGGGGTGCCCGAGCTGGCCCCCGGCCCCTAACCCCTGAACCCTCTTCCGGCACGGATGCTCGAAAAACTGCTGAACCACTTCCGCAGCGACCTGGCCGTCGATCTGGGGACGGCCAATACAGCGATCTATCTGGTCGGCGAAGGATTGGTGCTCAACGAGCCGTCGGTGGTCGCGGTGGGTCGGGAAGGCGGAAAAATCCTCTCCGGCGGATGCGCCGTCGGACACCTGGCCAAGCAGATGGAAGGCCGCACGCCCGAACGCATCGAAGTGGTTCGACCCCTGCGAGACGGCGTGGTCGCCGATTTCGAGTTGTGCGAGGCGATGCTCCACTATTTCTTCCGCAAGTCCCGCCGGCCGGGCAAGCGGCTGCGGCCGCGCGTGTTGCTCGGCGTGCCCGGCTGCATCACGCCGGTCGAGAAGCGGGCCGCCTTCAACAGCGTGCTTCGCGCCGGGGCGGGCCGGGTATGGATCATGACAAAGGCCCAGGCCGCCGCCATCGGCGTCGGATTGCCTATCGCCGAGCCGACCGCCAGCATGGTCTGCCGCATCGGCGGCGGTACGACCGAGGCCGCCGTGATGAGCCTGGCCGACAGCGTGGCCGCCGAGTCGATCCGCACCGGCGGTGACGCGATGGACCGGGCGATCGTCGATTATTTCCGCCGTCAATATGCCTTGCGGATCGGGCCCGCGACCGCCGAGCGGTTGAAAATCGACGTCGGCAGCGCGTATCCACCGGAGGAAGAGAGGTCGGTGGAGCTGAGCGGCATGGACGCCGTCAGCGGATTGCCGCGCCGGACCACGATCACCAGCGAGGAGGTGCGCCGAGCGCTCGCCGATCCTCTGCAAGCGATCATCGAAGCGATCACCTCGACGCTCGACAGGTGCGGTCCGGAACTGGCGTCCGATCTGATGCAAAACGGGTTGGTCCTTTGCGGCGGCGGGGCGCTGCTGCGGCGGATCGACCGCTTCATCGGCGAGCGGACCGGGCTGCCCGTCCGACTCGCCGCCGAGCCGTTGACGGCCGTCGCCAAAGGACTGGCGGTCTGCATGGAGGATTTTCGCCGCTGGAGAGGATGGATGCGATCGAGCGAAGAGGACGTGTAGCGGTGTTGTTTGTTGGGCGCCACTGCTGGACAAGCCGGCGGTGACGCCCATTTCAAGACACGTTTTTACCAGGGCACGTCTTGCCCCTCGCCGCCGGGCGCGCCCGGTCCCACTCCGAGGGTGGGTCGGAAGCGAGTCACGCCGACCAGAACCATCGGTTGCTGTTGCATCTGTCCGGCGGCGTACATCGATTTCGACCAGGGGATGGAATATGCCGCCACCTTGCCGCTGGTTACTTCGGCCACGTAGCACATCGCATTGCTCGGCTGAAGACGGCTGCCGCCGGCGCGGCGCAGATATGCAAAGCCGGTGACCATCAGATACTTTGGGTTCTTCTGGGGATCGACTCCCAGATCGGCGGCGACGTTGGCATTGAAAAATCCGGTCCAGGTGCCCGGTTGTTTGCCCAGGGTCACCGCCCGCAGGTCGCCGGTGAGAAAATCGAGAAAATATACCGCCTCCACGTCGGAGTCGATGGCCCCGGTGGCCATTCCATAGGTGTCGATGCGATCGGTGGCCGTGGCGTGCAACGGCGTTTGGAACCACAATCCGCCCACGATCAAACCGCCCATTAGGCCGAATACTATCAACGCCGACCAGCAAAAAGCCTTCCAGTTCTTCATGCTACGATCTCCTTCCGAGAGCCGCCGCGGGCAAAGAGGAAATCCGGCGACGCCGGTTCCCAGGGGAATAGTACCCGGATTCGGGTCGAATTGCCAGCGTGATTTTCGGCGAATTCAAATCGCGGCCGAGAATTTTTTCCCGCCCCCTTGCCAAGCGGGGCGATTCGGCTTATAAACGCATCAATCTCACGGCGTGCCTGTCTGGAAGGAGCATCTTATGACGACGATCAACGTGGCTTTGATCGGACAGGGATTCATGGGGCGTTCCCACTCGAACGCTTGGGGGCAGGTGGCAAAGTTCTTCAAGCCGCCCCTGACGCCGGTGATGCATGCGGTATTTGGGCAAGCGGAGGAAAATCCCCAGGCGTTCGCCGATAATTGGGGGTGGCAAAACGCATCGACCGACTGGCAGCAACTCGTCCGTTCGCCGGAGATCGGTCTGGTCGATATCGTAACCCCCAATTACATGCACGCGCCCGTCGCCAAGGCGGCCATCGCGGCCGGCAAGCCCGTCTCTTGCGAGAAACCGATCGCCGGCTCGCTGGCCGACGCGCGGGAAATGGTCGAGGCCGCCAAGGCCGCCAAGGTGAAAACCTTCGTCTGGTTCAACTATCGCCGTTGTCCCGCCGTCTCGCTGGCCCATCAGTTGGTCAAAGAGGGCAAACTGGGCACGGTCCGCCATGTCCGCGCGGTCTATCTACAGGATTGGGCCGACGAAAACGTCCCGCTGCTGTGGCGCTTCGAGAAAGAGTGGGCCGGCTCCGGCGCGCACGGAGACCTGAACGCGCACATCATCGACATGACCCGATTCGTCACCGGACAAGAGATCACCGAAGTGACCGGGGCAATCGCCGAAACGTTCATCAAGGAGCGGACACGGCCGGACGGCGGCGGCAAGGGAAAAGTCACCGTCGACGACGCGGTCCTCTTCCTGGCACGCTTCTCCGGCGGGGCGGTGGCCAGCTTCGAGGCCGCGCGCCAGGCGACCGGCAACCAAAACCGCAACTACTTCGAGATCAACGGCGCGAAAGGCGCCTTGAAGTTCGACTTCGAGCGAATGAACGAGTTGCAGTATTACGACGCCACTCTGCCCCGCGCGGTGCAGGGTTGGAGCACGATCATGTGCACCCACGGCGGCGACCACCCATACGTGGCCAACTGGTGGCCCGACGCCCACATCATCGGCTACGAACACGGCTTCACCAACGAGGCGTACGACATCCTTCGCGTGCTCGCCGGCCAGCAGCCGACCGTGCCATTGCCCGATTTCGAGGACGCTTATCAAACCCAGCGGGTGCTGGAGGCCGCGCTGGTCTCGGCAGACCAACGCCGACCTGTCTCATTAGAGGAAGTAAAGTAGCAACATTTAGCCGCCGCGCCCCCGCGGTGCACAGGGACATTTAAGTGAATTAGGAGGAATATTTATCCCCGCGGGCCGCAAACGTCCCCTTTGCGGTCCGCAAGTTGTTCGTCGCGCGACGAGGGGCGTCATGGGCAGAAGGACTCTGCCCATGACGCCCATGCTTTTTCAGCGGAGAGAATTGTAGGTCAGGCTATGTCTGACTTGTTGGTTGAGGCGGTAGGCGCGGGTCAGCCTGTGCCTGACAAATCAGCTAAATTGCCAATCCTAGCCCTTAAACAAGCGAACGCCGGAGGCGTTCGGGATGGTTGTTTTATCGAAATGTCGGACGGCGCCATCAGCGGTCAACGCCAACAACGTTGGGGGAGAGGCGTCGGGTTGTTTCGTGTTTCATCTCGAACTCGGTTGCACTCGGTGCGGTTGGGGGTTCATGCGGACCGGAGCATCCTGACTCCGGCTTAAGAATGATACGCTCAACAACGCAACGGCCTGGCAAGCTGATCCAAAAGACGGAAGAACACATGCTGCCACGGATTCCACGCCAACAACCGATACACGATCCTTCGGCCCGCCGAGAGAATCTGCGACGGAACATTCATCATCGCGGCGCGAAACGTGCTGAAGTCCATCCGCAACAACTTTCGCTTCTCTTCCCGATGCGTCTTCCGCCAACGGCCCGTCTCCGGCAACATCAGCGCCGCCCAGGCTTTCAGGCTCCAAGCCAACGACGCCATCGCCATGCACGCCCAATTCGAGAGCAAGTTATCGACCGGCGCGGTCAGCGAGCGAACTCCGCCCTTGAGCTCCGCCAGCAGATTCTCTTGATTGCAGCGGGCGTTCGCGTCGAAGACAATTTCCTCCGCCGACTTCTCCTCGTCGTTCGTGATGTAGAAGAAGCGGCGGGCGTCGTCGAACAGCTTCTTCTGCCCCCGGTAAATATCCAACTCCTTCCACACGACCACCACGCGATAGTCTCTCTTGCATTTCACCGGCCGATAGCGGAACTCGGCCACGTGTTCTTTCACCAGGCGGATGTCCTCAAACTCGCGGGCTTCGACTACCTGCTGCTTGACGTTCGGCGGACGTTGCCGCGGGCGGATCTTGACCACGTGCTTCGACCGGCGAACCAGCGTCTTCCAGGCGTTTTGCGGCAATTCGCCCGCCAATTCGTACAGATTCTTCATGGCGTCGATGCCAAAAATGAATCGCACATCGCCGGTGTCGTCCCAGCGATCCAAATGTTCGGTCTGCGTGAAGTCGGCGTCGCCCCGCAGGCGAATCTTTCGGAAGCCCGCCCGACGACACAGCGAAATCGTCCGGTCGAAGTAGAACGCCGCCTGTTCGTGGCTGGGCCGATTGCCGCCGCGATTGACAACGTAAAGCGGCTCGCCGGTGTTGGCGCGAGAGCACCAACGGATGATAGCCCCATTGGCCTTTGTGGTTGATGTCCATGCCCTCCTTGCACTCGCCGGTGGTCTCGACCATCGTGCCGTCGGCCTCCAGGATCGCCTCGTCGAAAAACGACGCGGGCTGTTGCCGCCAGACCTTCAAGCGGACGGCGTTGAAGATCGCCTGCAAACGGAAAATGGCGGCCTCGTCGAAG
The DNA here is from genome assembly GCA_016928165.1 of Pirellulales bacterium. Taxonomy (GTDB): domain Bacteria; phylum Planctomycetota; class Planctomycetia; order Pirellulales; family Thermoguttaceae; genus JAHIKV01. The sequence continues at coordinate 17,965 of JAFGLH010000077.1, forward strand.
CGGCGGCAGTAGTCGCCGGCGGTGGTCGGATCGGGCACACGCCGAGCGCCCAGGGCGTCGAGGTACGCCTCGTCGCCGCGGAGCAACTCCAAATGCTCCAAACACGTTCCGCCGACCGACAGGTTGTAGGCGATGTTCAACACATGGTCCGAGTCGTGATAGGGCAGATGGATTTTCAACAGGCCGAGGCCCTCGTTGATGGCCCGATCGAGGCCCAGCGTTCGCACCAACAGGTGCATGGCTCCGATGCCGCCGTGGGCGGTGGCCCGAGTGCGGTCGGCAAGTTCGTAATGGATGTTCGAGGCGGTCATGACGGGCCGGTCGCATCCCCGGTTGTCGTTTTTTGTCCAATCGCCGCTCGATTCTCCGCTTGGCTTGCCGCAAACGTTTCGATATACTCTGTTTCACTCGAAATCCTCCTTGCTTCCTGGATTGGGTTGTTTATACGCACCCATTATATTCGCGAAAACACGGGCGGTTTCGAGTTTTTATGCAATCAGCCTGAAAGGTTCGCTTGGTTAAGGATTAGTCTGTGGTAAAGTTCACGCGCCACACACATCCACCTACAGGGGGCATGTGGTGTTGGGGACAAACGCCAAATTTCGGCTTGCTTGTCAAGTCACAAGTGCTTATTTAAAAAAGAGATACGCGGGAGTAACTCAGTGGTAGAGTGCTAGCTTCCCAAGCTGGACGTCGCGGGTTCGAATCCCGTCTCCCGCTCTAAATGCACAGGGGGCCGTTCCCGCGGTAACCGTTCACGGGCCGGGGACTGGCTCGTTTTTTCGCCCTTTCAAGGGCGAAAAATGTGCCTGTCCCCTTCACCGCCGAGGGGGA
>JAFGLH010000078.1 GCA_016928165.1 Pirellulales bacterium
ATCCGCCGCGACGAGACCTGCACGTCGGCGATTTGACGGCCGCCGTCGGCGTCCCAAATACGGAGCAGGCCGGAACGTCCGGCGGCGGCCAGCCGCGCGCCGTCGGGCGAGAAACTCAGCGCCCGAATGTCGCCCCCCGGCGCGTCCAACTCGAGCAATAGCCGTCCCTGCCGGCCGTCGAAAATCCACACCTTGTCGGCGAAACCGGCCGCCGCCAACTTGCCGCCGTCGGGACTGTAGGCGAGCGTGTAAATCGCGGGCAGCCGCTCGCCGGCCAGTTGCGGCCGCTCGTCGCTCGCCACGTTCCACAAGCGGATCCTCCCGTCGGCGCCGGAAGTGGCCAGCCGCCGGCCGTCGGGCCGAAAGGCCGATGCCCGAACCCAATCGACGTGCCAAGCGAAATGGTGCAAGAGCCGGCCCGTGGCCGCGTCGAACACGCGGACCAGGTGGTCGTCGCCGACGACGGTCAGCAGCTTTCCCGTCGCGTCCAGCGACAGGCCGGAAACGACCGGCTTGTTTTCTTCCGGCTCGGGCGGGGCCAAGTCGATTACCCGCTCGGCGGCCACCTCCGGCACGGCCTCGGCCAACGTCGGCGAGTCGGCGAAAAGGCCGGCCGACAAGAGCGCCGCGCCTAATATAATGAATGACGATTTTAACATGACAATCACCTGGAAACGGCTAAGTCCATAACGGCGCGCACCCCGGCGGTGCGCAATGACCTCCTTCTTCTCATCGGTCGAATTGGCGGGCCGGCCTGCGGGAAGTTTCCGGCAAAACGGGAAGAATGAGGCCGGGTAAAATGCGGGGTTTTTGACGGCAGAAGTTTAAGCTGGGGTGGCAGTTGCGCTGCCACACCCGTTCATACCGCATTTTCAAGGGTGGCAGTGCAACTGCCACCCCAACAATGTTTAGTGCGGCTATTGATTTCCCGCGGTCTTACGGGCAAAATGACGTGAAGCGTCTATTCCTACCCCTCGATGAAAGGACACCGCCATGCCTCGAATACTGATCTGGCTGCTGATTTCGCTGATGCCCTCTGGATTTGCTTGTGCCGCCGAAAAGCCGCGAGAGATAACCGATCCGGCCAAGGCGGCAAAAGACCCAGACTTTGCGGTTCAGGGGGAATACATCGGAGAGGGTATATGGATGGACGGCGAAAAGACTAAGGTCGGCGCACAGGTAATCGCATTGGGCAAGGGCGAGTTCACGGCGGTCGTGTACAAGGGCGGTTTGCCCGGCGACGGTTGGCGGCGCGGCGATCCAATAATTACGACGAGCGGAAAACGAGAAGAAGGTATTACAAAACTCTCCGGCGCGGAGTGTACCGGCACAATTGGCGCGGAGATGATGTCCATTGCCGGCGAGAAGGGACGCATAGAACTTAGGTTGGATCGGACGGTCCGCCACAGCCCCACCGAAGGGGCCAAACCGCCCGAGGGGGCCGTCGTCCTGTTCGACGGCACGAGCGCCGAGCACTTCCTGCGCGGCCGGCTTTCTCAGGACCACAACCTGAAGTCCGACGTCGAGACCAAGCGGATGTTCGACGACTACACGCTGCACTTGGAGTTTCGGCTTTCCTACATGCCCGAGGCTCGGGGGCAGGCGCGGAGCAACAGCGGCCTGTATCTGCACGACTGCTACGAGGTTCAGGTGCTCGACTCGTTCGGTCTGGAGGGCGAGAACAACGAGTGCGGCGGCTTCTATCAGTTGCGCAAGCCGGACGTAAATATGTGCTTCCCGCCGCTCACATGGCAGACCTACGACGTGGAGTTCACCGCGCCGCGATACAAGGACGGCAAAAAGACCTCCGACGCGCGGGTCGAGGTTCGCCACAACGGCGTGGCGATCCATCCCGAGTTCGCTTTGGAGCACGCCACGCCGGGCCGTCGTGGCGAAGGCCCCCCGCCGCGCCCCATCTTCTTGCAAGGCCACGGCAACAACGTCCGGTACCGCAACATCTGGTTGGTCCCGAAGTCGCGCGGGACGGAAGAATAAGTCGCCGTTAAAACAACTTCGGTTTTACATGCGCCAACCGCCCTCACCCCCGACCCCTCTCCCGCTTGCGGGAGAGGGGAGTAATTATTGAACGGCCGCTAACGTGGAGATACGGACATGAATCATAACCGACTCAGAAAATACGTCGACGTCTTGCTGTTCTTCGTCCTCTGCTTTCTCTTGGGCACGGGATTGTTGATGCAATATCGTCTGGTTCCCGGCTCTCGCGGCGGACACGGCTATACGCTGTTCGGCCTCGACCGGCACCAGTGGGGACACTATCACCTCTGGGCCGCCTATCTGATGATCGCGATGGTCGTAGTCCACATCGTCGTCAATTTCGCCTTCGTCAAGAACATCGTTGCCTTGAAGCGAAACTGGCTGCTGATCTCGTTTGGATTGATCGGGCTGATAATCTTGCTGCCATTCCTGATTGCCCCGGCAGGTCGATCGGGCGGCGAAGGGCACGGCGGCGGGCACGGCGGAGGACAGGGAGAGGGTCGCGTTCAAGAGCGCCGTGAAGGCGCCGCCGAAGAACACGGCGAAGGCCGCATCAGAGGAGAGGGAAGGGGCCCGGGCCGCGGGCAAGGCCGAGGTTACGGAAGCGGTCGAGGAAGGGTTCAATCCGGCTCGAACGAATGACGGCCGCGAGGACGAACCCCATCCGACTGAAATCCTCTAACAAGCAATCAACGCGGCGGCGCGGCGCCTTCCGGAACTGTGTTAGACCGGGGCGACCGTCGCAGCGCGCGGCCCCTTGTCTCGCCCGCGCTCGTCGGGGCCGGTGATGACCTCGTAGGTCACCGATTGCCCCTCGTGCAATTCATCGAACTTGTCGTCGGCCACCACCGAGTGATGGAAAAAGATGTCTCCGCCGTCGGCCGAAATGAAGCCGAAGCCCCGGTCGGGAACGAGCTTTTTTATGGTACCTTGCGGCATCTGAACAACTCCTCGCGAAACGAACTATTACACGCCTTTCGGACGGCGACGGGGCGAAGGGCCGAATTTAGTCGGCCGCGCGCTCCAGCCGTTTTCCGGACCACAACTAGCCGGAATCGGAATGATATTACCAACTGGCGGTAGGATCAACAAGAGTATCCGATTGGAATAGGAGTGGAGGCAAACATGCGTTTTGGCCCGGTCGCGGCCCCCGATCGAGTTGGCGGCGATATACATAACACATTGTCGTCAAACGACTTGCGTGCATCGAGATTCCCTCTTTCGCCGACCGATGCGCCGGCGTATAATCCGCGGCCCCTTGTCCGGCCCGGGGGGGGCAATCAACGACCTGGGCCGATGGGTGTTGGGAGGCCGTTCCATGAAGGGTGTGTTGGCGTTCGCGGCGGCGGCGTTGTGCTTGATTTCATCGGCCGGTTGCCCGACCTTGGCCCGGCCCGACTGGCTCCAGCCGGGCAGCGCCGAAGTGCAGCGTGCGCGTGCGTTGCAATATGACCCGTATCCCGAAAGGGAACCCGGCCCGGCGTTGGTCGGCGTCAGGCCGCGGGGATACGAATTTGCCCCACCCGAGACGTCTCGCGCCCGTTGGGTCCGGCAGGGGTGGTGACCATTGCCGGGCGTTGCCCCCGCTTTTCCTTCGCCGCGTTACGCCTTATGCTAACGGCATGACCGCCAGATCTCCGCGCCGAAAAAACACTCCACCCCCGCAGCCGGGCGAAAGGCTGCAAAAAGTGCTGGCCGCGGCCGGCCTGGGTAGCCGACGCCAGTGCGAGGAGTTGATCGTCGCCGGTCGGGTGGAAGTGGACCGGCGGGTGGTCGCCAAATTGGGCGTCAGGGTCGATCCGGCAAAACAACAGATTCGCGTCGACGGAGTGCCGCTGCCGTCGGTCAAGCCGGTCTACTATGCCGTGAACAAGCCGCCCGGCGTGCTTTGCACCAACCGCGACCCGGCCGGGCGGCCCAGGGTGGTGGACTTGCTGCCCGACCGCGGCGTCCGACTGTTCACCATCGGCCGGCTCGACCGCGGCAGCGACGGGCTGATCCTGGCGACGAACGACGGCGAGTTGGCCAATCGGCTCGCGCACCCGCGCTACGGCGTGGCGAAGACGTATCGAGTGACCGTCGCCGGCCAACCGACCCGGGAGGTGTTGGCGAAGTTGCGGAAGGGGATACGCTTGGCGGAAGGCATTGTCAGGGCCGAGCGGATCGAGGTCAAATCGCTCCGCAAGGAGAGCGCCGTTCTGGAGATGGTGCTCCGCGAGGGAAAGAACCGCGAGATTCGCCGCATGCTCGCCCGCCTGCGGCACAAAGTGTTGAAACTGACGCGGATCGCCGTCGGCCCCGTGCGGCTGGGAGACCTGCCGTCGGGAGAATCGAGACGGCTGACGCGCGAGGAAATAAAAGCGCTAAAGAAGGAAGCATCGATCGCCGGCCGGTAGAGCGAGTTGCGAAGCCGCGCGCGGCTTGCTATGTTGGGACGGGAGTTTAATTTATGTTGGGGCGGCAGTTCAACTGCCACCCCAACCACTCTCCACTAACCACTAACCACTAATCCATGTCCACGCCGACCTACGCCGACCACGCCTGGCACGGAGCCGCGACGATTGCGGAGAACGAGCGGATCGCGCGAGACACCTACCGAGTGCGTTTCGCCTGCGGGGAGATAGCCCGCCGGGTGCTGCCGGGCCAGTTCGTCATGCTCCGCCTGGCCGGCCGCAACGACCCGCTGCTGGGCCGGCCCTTGGCCGTCTACGACGCGATCGACGACGAAGGGGGAAATCCGCTCTATTTAGACGTTGTTTACCTGGTGGTCGGCAAGATGACCGGGTTGTTGGCCGAGATGTCCGTCGGCGGCCGGCTGGAGGTTTGGGGTCCGTTGGGCAACGGCTTTCCGCCTTGCGCCGTCGAGCACCTGGTGATGGTGGCCGGCGGGATCGGGCAAACCCCGTTTCTGACGCTCGCCCGCGAACGTTCCGGGCGGCGGAGCTACGGCGACCCGCCGCGGATCGCGTCGGCGGCCGAGAAGATTACGCTCCTTTATGGCGTCCGCGGCGGCGAATACTTGGCCGGCGTCGATGATTTCCGCGCGGCGGGAATCGACGTGCGACTGAGCACGGACGACGGCTCCGTCGGACATCGCGGCATGGTCACCGAGCTGATTGCCCCGACGGTCGAACGGTCAAAATTAAAGTGCCGTTTGGTCTGTTGCGGGCCGGAACCGATGCTGGAGGCCGCCGCGCGGATCGCGCGGGAGCTGAACGTCCCTTGCCAAGTGTCGTTGGAGAGTCCGATGGCCTGCGGGGTGGGCGTTTGTTTCAGTTGCGTGAAGCGGATCCGCGACGCGGAGGGCCGTTGGGACTATCGCCGCGCCTGCGTCGAGGGGCCGGTCTTCGACGCCGCCGACGTACAATTCTGACCTGCTAACCGAGATCGACAAATGCCGAAATCCACCGACATATTTTTGCGGGAAGTGACCTCTGAAACCGAGCCGATCGAGTTTCGCACGCCGATCAAGTTCGGCGGCCGGGTAATGGACAAGTTCGTGCTGTTGAACGTGACCGTGGAGGCGGAGACCCGCGACGGCCGGCGGGGACGCGGCTTTGGATCGATGCCGATGGCCAGCGTCTGGGCCTGGCCGAGCCAGTCCGTTTCGGCCGACGACGGGGCCGATGCGATGATCGACCTGGGCCGGCGGCTGGCCGATGAGGCCGGTCGGTGCGCGGAGTCCGGTCACCCGCTGGAAATCACCGCCGACCTGGAGCAAATGCACGAATCGGCGGCGGCCGAGGTCGTCCGCGCCGCCGGACTGGCGGAGGCGATGCCGCGATTGGCCCAACTGGTGGCGGCCAGCCCGCTGGAGGCGGCCGTCCACGACGCCTACGGAAAAACGCTGGGCGAAAACTCCTACAACCTGCTGGGCCGCGAGTTCATCGACCGAGATTTATCGCACTTTTTAACCGACGAGTTCGCCGGCCTATGGCTCGATGAGTTCACGCTCCGCCGGCCCAAGCCGCGGATGCCGCTCTATCACCTCGTCGGCGCGTTGGACCCGCTCGGCGACGGCGACGTTTCGCGGCCGGTCGGCGACGGGCTGCCGGAAACGCTCGCCGAGTGGATTCCCTACAACGGCCTGACGCACCTGAAAATCAAGCTGGCCGGCGACGACCTGGCCTGGGACGTCGCCAGAGTGCTGGAAGTCGAGCGGGTGGCGGCCGAGGCCCAGGCCGCCCGCGGCTGCTCCGATTGGCGCTACTCGGCCGACTTCAACGAGAAGTGCGCCAACGTCGAGTACGTGCTCGATTTCCTCAACAAGGTCGAGGAAGGCTCGCCGGCGGCGCTGCGGCGGCTGCAATACATCGAGCAGCCGACCAGCCGCGACTTGAAGGCCAACCCCGAGAACCGGATGCACCGGGCGGCCGCCATCAAGCCGGTGGTCATCGACGAGTCGCTGGTCGATCTCGAAAGCCTGCGACTAAGCCGCGAATTGGGCTACTCGGGCGTGGCGCTGAAGGCCTGCAAGGGACACACCGGCGCGCTGCTGATGGCCGCCGCCGCGCAAAAATACGGCATGTTTCTCTGCGTCCAGGACCTGACCTGTCCGGGGGCGTCGTTCCTGCACTCGGCCTCGCTGGCGGCCCGCGTGCCGGGCGTGGCGGCCATCGAGGGAAACGGCCGGCAGTATTGCCCGTCAGGCAATCGCGGCTGGGCGGAACGCTTTCCCACGATGTTCAACATCGTAGACGGAACGCTGGGCTCCGCCGCACTCGACGGCCCGGGGCTGGGATTCTGAATCGCAAGCGCGGGCAATTCGTGCTACAGCGCTACGTTGGCGGAAAATGGGGACCGGCTCCGTGGCGCAAATCGTTATGGCGTAAGCAGAAGCGTTGCCGCCACGGCGTCTGTCCCCTTTTCCCTGCCGAAAGAGGGGGGAGAAGGGGACAGGCACATTTTTCGCCCTTGAAAGGGCGAAAGATGAGCCAGTCCCCGGCTTGGCCCCTTCGTGCCGGCCGACCCCCTCTTTTTCCCGTCTCCCGCCCCCAAAATTTCTGCTTTTCCCGCTTGCACGCGGCGGCGAAACTGCTATGCTACTTTCGACCAGTGGCGGCCGTCGGGGCTGCCCCCGGGGAGCGAGGGACTTTTCATTCGTTGCACGGCTGGAAACGATACATGCTCCGCTTAGAGATTTAGAGATATTGTATCCACTTGCGCCGTTCATCGTAAAACCCCACGAGACCCGTTTGTATTCACTTGATGCGCCGTCGCTCGGCGGCGGCGCCATGTAAGGAGTTACCCGAGGAATGTCGAAAAAATTGTTTGTTGGCGGGTTGAGTTGGGGCACCACGGACGACGGTCTGCATGGGGCTTTTTCCCAGTTCGGCGAGATCGTCGAGGCCAAGGTCATCACGGATCGTGAAACGGGCCGCTCCCGCGGCTTCGGATTCATCACCTTCGCCGATGACGAGGGGGCAACGAAAGCAATCGCCGAAATGGACGGCGCCGACCTGGACGGTCGCACGATCAAGGTCAACGAGGCCCAAGACAAGCCCGTCCGCAGCGGCGGAGGGGGTCGCGGCGGATACGGCGGCGGACGCGGCGGACGCGGCGGCGGCGGCGGACGCGGACGCGATCAGTGGTAAGCGCCGACGGCCTTGCCGCTTCGGCAAATGCCAGAATTCATTGCCGGCGACATTAGCGCGTCGGCGGCTCTGATTGTTTGTGCTTGCCGCGTCTTTGCGTCTTCTTTCTAACGCGCGTTTCTCACCAAAATGCGGGTGGGTCAAGCAAACCTTTGTGTTTTGCAAATTTGACCTCTCTCTCTTTGGGAAAGGGGACTTTCGTTTTCAAATTTGCAAAAGTCCAGTTATTAGTAACCGTTCACGGACCGGGGACTGGCTCATTTTTTCGCCCTTTCAAGGGCGAAAAATGTGCCTGTCCCCTTCACCGCCGAGGGGG
>JAFGLH010000079.1 GCA_016928165.1 Pirellulales bacterium
AGGGGACTGTCCCGATTTTCGCGGTTCACCGCGAAAATGGGACTGTCCCCCTCGGCGGTGAAGGGGACAGGCACATTTTTCGCCCTTAAAAGGGCGAAAAAAAGTGCCAGTCCCCGGTCCGTGAACGGTTACTTGACTAATTGCCGAACATCCAGCTAGGCTGGCGGCATGCTGCTGTTCAAGAAGAAGTATCTGGCGGCCATCCGCTCGGGCGAAAAAACGCAGACGATCCGGCTCTGGAAACACCGCCGCATGCGCGCAGGACAGCGAAGCTACATTCCCGGCGTGGGATACATCCGCATCATGGCCGTCGACGCGGTGGAACTGGATCAGTTGAGCGACGCCGACGCCCGCCCCGACGGCTTCCCCACCGCCGACGCGCTGCGCGAGGAGATCGCCCAACTCTACCTTGAGCAACTGGAGGCGGGCTATCGGGCCTATCGGGTCGTCTTTGCTATGGAGTAAATAAGGGGTTCTAACAATACTCCCCTCTCCCGCAAGCGGGAGAGGGGGCGGAGGTGAGGGCGGTATGGTTCGCTAACCGTTCACGGGCCAGAGACAGTCCCCCGTAAACGATTACAACTGCCGTTCTGGTGGCAGTTAAACTGCCAACCCAACATTGCCAAGGAGGTCCAGTCGGCCGGCAAGCTGGGTGGTTGCCGCCGACTTTTCCGCGCGGTACACTTTCCAGTCGTCCAGTCGTCGCACGAAGCGTCTTGAACAACAAGGAACCTGTACAATGAGAAGAACAATTCCCGCTTTTGTCGCTCCACTATTGGGGTTGGTTTTGTGTTTTCTCTTCGCCGAGGCCGCATCGGCGGCGCGTCCGCACGGCTGGTGCTATCCGGGCTACGCCCCCGCCGTTGTCGCCGGTTACGGATACGCGGTCGGATACGCGGCGACGCCATACGGCTACGTTTACAATCCGCGTCGGGCTTATAGACAGACCGTTCGCTACGGTTTCGCCCCGCTGCCGGCGGTAATGCCGGTCGCCGTCTACGGCTATCCGTATCCTTATTACGGTTATTTCTCCCAACCGTATTCCTCGACTCGCGGTCCGCGAGACTATTTTTACAGTCAAGATTACGATCAATCGCATCGACGGCAGTCGTCGGTTCCGCCCGATCGTCAGCCGCGTCCGGTCCCCGCGGATTCCGGTCCGGAGGTAATTCCCGCCCCGCCCAGCCAGCCGACGCCGCGGTAGCGATCAGCGGCTGGCGCGGCGCGCCCGACTATCTACCGCCTGAAGACGTCCGTGTAGATGGGCAGGTGGCGGTAGTAGACCTCCAACATGCAGATCGACAGGCAGGTCACGTAGAGCCGGCCGCCTTGGTTGGAGAATTGGTCGCGGGTCGGCCGGTTCGGATCCCAACTGCCCGATTCGTGGCCGCGAGCGACCTGTTGCTTGGGCAATACTTCGCGCATCACCTTGTTCCAACGCTTCCAGTAGTCGCCTCCCATGTGATGGGCGACTTGCGTGGCGTAGTACCAGTAGTAGACGTTGCGGTCGCGATTGAAGTCGACGAGGTTCTCCGGCGAGGTAATCCACAGGACGCCGGCCGCGAGACGGGGGTCGTCCCGCTTCCAGCCCAAATACTGACGCATCAACAGGGCCTCGGCGGTCATCGACAGGCGAATATCGCCGTTTTTCTGGTAGGGATACCGGGCGCCGTCGCTTCGGGCGACGTCGTCCAGATAGCGAGTGACGTTTTCGAGCGCGTCTTTCGGGACTTTCAGACCCGCCATCCGCGCGCTCTGCAAGGCCATCACCACCCAGCCCGTGACCGAAACGTCGCTATCGACCCCGGGGTCGTAACGCCAGCCGCCCGAAGGACTTTGGGTCTTGACGATGTATTCGATCGCCTGTTGGGCCGGTCCCTTGAACGCTTCGTCCTTGGTCATGCCATAGAGTTCGCAGACGGCAATCGCACACTGGGCGTGCGTGTAGAAGCGGTGCGAGTTCATGCCGAACTGGAAAAAACTGCCCGACGAGTCCTGCTGCTTAAGCAACCAGCTCCAGCCCTTCATTACATTGCTTCTGAACGACCCGCCGCGATGGGTATGGCCCGCGCCTTGAAAAGCCAGCAGGGCCATCGCCGTGGCCGAGGCCTTGTTGTCCATGCCCTCGAAAGGAACGCCGTCGCCGTACGGTCCGGCCAGACTCCACGCGCCCTCGGAAAGCTGGTTCCGCGCCAGCCAGGCAAGCCCTTTTTTCACCGCCGCCTCGGTCGCCTTGTTGCCGCCGTATCGACCGATAAGCCCTTCCCTTTTCACGCTCCCCTCTTCCCGCCCGCTAAGCGCCATGCCGATCTGAGGGGCCTGCACTTCGCTGCTGCTCATTGTGCCTTCGGGATACAGTTCCAAGTCTCCCGGCGCAGCTAGCGGAGAATCGACTAGCGGCAAGTTGTCGGGCGTAACCAGCGCGTGTTCGGCGGTGGTCGGCACGTCGGGTTCGCCTATCGGCGTATCAAACACCAATTGGCTTCCCTCCTGATCTGCCCAGTCGGTCTCCGCCGTCAACTCGATCGGTTTAGAAGGGATGTTGACGTAGACGATCAACCCCATCACAATCAACATCAGCATGTGAAAGGCCATGCTGAACAGCCAGGGGGGCGAGCTTTCGATCAGCAACGTCGCAAGCGGCTCTTCGCCGGGCGACCGATTCCCGGCGGCGGCTGACGTTTCCCGGTCGGCCGGGGATCGCTTCGGATGCCCGGCCGTTTTCGGCGGATTGCCGTGCGGCGGCTGTCGCCCTTCTGGCGGTCTGGACGCAGACATCCGTTAGCCTCCTCGATCCCTGTTCCAATGACCTCGGAAGTACACCCCTAATTGGAGTGTACCTGTTGCACGTCTCAGCGCCAAGTAAGGATGGGTTCTCCTCACGCCTTGTCCCAAAAGTCGCTTTTACGGGAATAAAAAGTACCGTAATCGCAATAATAGGGCAATTATTTGGTTGTTTTTCTAACATTCATTGGCCGAAAAGTTTCATTATCGACTCGACAGCCGCCGAATAGACGATAAAATTGGTCTAAGCGGCAACGGTAATTCATTGCTCGCCAATTATCGCGGGGTGGAGCAGCCCGGTAGCTCGCGAGGCTCATAACCTCGAGGTCGCAGGTTCGAATCCTGTCCCCGCCACTTCCACATAACCCCTGGGTCGGAGAGACTCTGGGGGGCCTACTGCCAAAGGAGGTGGTGCGATTGACAAAGCTTTTGTCGTTGCCCCTACGGCCGACTGCATTAAGGGGCATGAAGTGGTTGTCGCCACACGACTCTATCCGGTCTATCCGGCCGATAGGCGAGAAGTACGCCGCCATTGAGCGAGCGCAACGCTCAGCCAAGCCGATGTGGAACGGCAGGCAGGTTTAGTCCGACCCCAGACAGGGCGAATCGCTCGGCAGAGGACTAAATGACTCCGGCAATGACCGGGAAGTCACAGGGGACGCTGAGATGCAGAACCATACCGACCGTGCTAGCGCCCTATGCACGGCACTTCTCTTGTCTTTTTTGGTAAGAATGACGCCGGCTTCTGGAGTTCGGCTATCGCATGACGGTTCGTGAAGTCCTGAAAATGCTGGAAGCTGACGGATGGCGATTGGTCGTCACTCGCGGCAGTCATCGGCAGTTCAAGCATCCGACGAAGCCGGGGCGCGTCACCGTGGCCGGCAAACCAAGCGACGATTTGCCCCCGGGCACGCTGAATAGTATACTGAAGCAATCGGGGCTTAAGAGGTAAATGCCATGAAACGATACGCCATTGTTATCGAAAAGGCGGAAGCAAACTACGGCGGATATGTCCCCGATCTGCCCGGATGCGTGGCCACCGGCGCCACGGTTGAAGAGACGGAACAGCTTCTGCACGAAGCTATTGCTTTGCACTTAGCTGGGATGCGAGAAGATGGCGTTCCCATTCCCGAACCATCGAGTGTCGTGGACTACCTCGAAATGGAAGTCTGTGCCTGAGAGGGGCAGCGCCCATCGACGCCCAAACGCCTTCAAAACCCAACTATGATGTTCTGACCTGCTGTGGCGTTCGCAACCCTACTTTGTCTCTCTGATCCCGGCACGGTTTGCTCGAAGAGCATGGCGTCCTCACCACTTCCATAAGACCCCTGGTCAAAGAGACCCGGGGTTTTCCTTTGCGCTGCTGGCGTTGGCCCAAACCTCAGGCCATCCCTCACGTGAATAGCCCCGTTTCTGAAGCACACCCGAGCACATGCTACACTTGAAGTAGGGTTAGCTTTACCACTACTTATGAGGCGGGCCATGTCGCAAGCCATCCGGGTTCTTCACAGACGTCTGCCGGCCATGCTCCTCGGAGCACTTGCCGGCGAAGGTCTCTACCTTTGGGCCGTAGCCGCCGACGTCCTCACGGGAACGACAGCCAGTCTCATCCTTATGCCGCTGGTCGGAGCGGTGATCGGCATATCGGTCCACAAGGATTTTGAAGAACTCCGAAACATCATTCGTGCTGGCTGCTTGAGGCAGGTGCTGTTATGGACGCTCTGGGGAGCGGTGGTCGGAGGCGGTCTAGGGCTGGCAATCAAGTATTGGGGACCGCCCCATTCGCTCGGCAACTTCGAATTCCTCGTCGGCGGCAGCGTCTTCTCCGTGCTGCTTTTCTGGGGCGGTTTCGGCGGCTTACTAGCCATGTTGGGCGCCAGCAACTACATCACACCGCAGAAAAACAACGATAGACGCAGCTAGTCCAAAGAGTCGAAACGGGTGAGTCGGAACGGGGATTGTGCCAAGAAGCTTGGAAAAGGAGGCCAACGCACATGAAGTGAGTTGAAAACCTTTTGCAGGAGCCCTGCGGGTCTGAAGCCCGGAGGATGTCCCTTTGATAGTTGAAATTCGTGATGCGGTTCCTCGGGAGATTATCACGCTA
>JAFGLH010000010.1 GCA_016928165.1 Pirellulales bacterium
AGGGACCAACTTAGTTATTGTTGCGGAAAGCTCCAAATCCGTAGGGTGCGTGCTTGCACGCACCTTATTTCGCGGCAAAACCAAGCTAGTGCGTGCAAGCACGCACCCTACAGTGGTTTTCCGCAACAGAAACAACTTAGCAGGGACGATAGACGATGTGCGTTCACGGGGGACTGTCCCGATTTTCGCTGTTCACCGCGAAAAGGGGACTGTCCCCCTCGGTGGTAAAAGGGACAGCCGCAATTTTCGCTCTTGCAAGGGCGAAAATTGAGCCAATCCCCGACCTGTAAACGGTTGCTTAACGGGAGCGTTAGAGGATGTGGATCGTTCGTTTGGCCCTTAGCAGGCCGTATACTTTTGTCGTGGCGGCGCTGGTTTTGTTGCTGCTTACGCCGGTTGTGTTGCTCCGCATGCCGGTAGACATGCTGCCGTCCATCGAGATCCCGGTGATTACGGCGGTCTGGGAATACGGCGGACTGAATGCCGAGGAAATCGAACAGCGGATCGTTTTCCTTCACGAACGCATGATGTCCACGTTGGTCGACAACATCGAGCACATGGAGTCGACGACCTACAACGGCTTCGGCGTCATCAAGGTCTTTCTCCGGCCGGGCGCCTCCGTGCCCGTCGGAGTGGCGCAAGTCACGGCCACGGCGCAGGCCGTGCTGCGTTTCATGCCCCCGAACATCACTCCTCCGATCATCATCCGCTACGATGCCTCCACGGTTCCCATTTTGCAATACAGTTTTGCCAGCAAGAAGCTCTCCGAGCCGGAGTTGCAGGATTTGGCGATGAACCGTGTTCGGGTGGACTTGGCGGGGGTGGAGGGGGCCGCGATCCCGACCCCATACGGGGGCAAGGTGCGCGTGGTCTCGGTGGATCTCGACCTGAGCGCCCTGAAGGCGTGGAATCTCGCGCCCGAAGACGTAATCAAGGCGATGAACGCCCAGAACTTCATTTTGCCCAGCGGCACGGCGAAGATCGGCTCTACCGAGTACGACGTCACCCTGAACAGCAATCCCATCAACTTAAACGACCTCAACAATATCCCCATTAAGAGCGTCGACGGCACCATCGTCCACGTGCGCGACGTGGCGTTGGTTCACGACGGCTATAAACCGCAGACGAACATTGTCCGCCTGAACGGAATTCGCGGCGTGCTGTTGACGGTATTTAAGAGCGGGGCGGCCTCGACGTTGAAAGTCGTTGAGGAGATTAGAAACGCCATGCCGCGGATTCTAGCCGGGTTGCCGCCGGAAATGGAGGGAAAGGAATTCGCCGACCAATCGGTTTTCGTCCGGGCGGCCATAAACGGCGTGCTCGTCGAGGGCGTAATCGCGGCGGCCCTGACGGCCACGATGATTCTGCTATTTCTTGGCGCGTGGCGGAGCACGCTCATTATTGCGATTTCGATCCCGCTTTCGGTGTTGGTCTCGATCGCCACGCTTTGGGGGTTGGGGGAAACGCTTAATCTGATGACCCTTGGCGGTTTGGCGCTGGCGGTGGGCATCCTTGTCGACGACGCCACCGTCACCATCGAAAACATCCACCTCCACATGGAGGGCGGCAAAACAACCATTCCAGCCATACTTGACGGGGCGCGAGAGATCGCCGTGCCCACGTTCGTGTCCACGCTTTGCATTTGCATCGTGTTCGTGCCGATGTTTTTTCTCACCGGCACCGCGCCGTATCTGTTCGTGCCGCTGGCCGAGGCCGTGGTGTTCGCCATGTTGGCCAGCTACGTATGGTCGCGGACGCTGGTCCCGACGTTGGTGATGTGGTTTTATCGCCATGTTCGACATAACGGCGAATCGGGGCCGAAGCGGCCCGCGGCGCTGTGGTTGCGGCCGTTTTCGGCGATCCACGCGGGTTTTCAAAGCGGGTTCAATCGTTTTCGGGAAGGGTATCGCGGCTTGTTGAGGACCGTGTTGGACTATCGTCTTCCCTTTATTGTGGTCTTTTTGCTGTTTTGCCTGGGATCGCTCCTATTGGTGCCTTATCTTGGGCAAAATTTCTTTCCCAACGTGGATGCCGGCCAGTTCCGCCTGCACTTGCGCGCTCGCAGCGGCACTCGCATCGAGGAAACCGCCAAATTGGTCGACCAGGTGGAGGCTGAAATTCGCCGCGAAATACCCACGAATGAAATCGCCGGCATCCTGGACAACATCGGACCTCCCAACGCACCGATGCCCATGGCTTACATCGACAACGGGGTGGTCGGCACCGGCGACGCCGATATTTTGGTTTCGCTGCGGCCGAAGCATCAGCCCACGGAAGAGTACGTGCGTCGTCTGCGCGTGCGATTGGCGCACGCTTTTCCGAGCGTTGTGTTTTACTTTCTCCCCGCCGACATTGTGAGCCAAACCATCAATTTCGGCCTTCCGGCGCCGTTTGACATCCAATTCGTCGGCCGCAACCAGGCGGGAAACCGCGCCGCGGCCGGGCGGCTCGCCGACAAGCTCCGCCACATTCCAGGCGTCGCCGACGTACGCGTGCAGCAGCCGGGCGACTTGCCGCGGCTGGAGTGGGCCGTGGACCGCATTCGGGCAGCGGAAATCGGCGTGACGGAACGCGACGTGGCCGACTCGGTGCTGCTGAGCCTCAGCGGCAGTTCGCAGGCAAAGCGGGTTTATTGGCTCAATCCCAAGAACGGCGTCCAATATCTAGTGGACATTCGCGTGCCTCAACGCGAGATCGATTCGCTGAACGCCCTGTACTCGATTCCGGTGAGCATCGGCCACCCCGGGAAAGGCGACACCCAGCTACTTACCAACGTGGCCACGTTCCGGCGGTCCATCAGACCGCCGATCGTGAGCCACTACAACGTGAAGCCCGTAATCGACGTCCTGGCCGGCGTCAACGGCCGCGATCTGGGGGGCGTGCTGCGCGACATCAAACCGCTCGTTGCCGAGGCCGAAAAGGAATTGTCAAAAGGCAACTACATCATTTTGCGGGGCCAGGCGGAGACGATGAATTCAAGTTACGTCGGCCTGGGACTCGGACTAATCATGTCGGTGGCCCTGGTTTACTTGTTGCTGGCCGTGAACTTCCAAAGTTGGCTCGATCCATTCATTATCTTGACCGCCTTGCCCGGGGCGCTGGCCGGCGTCGCGTGGGGATTGTTCGTCACGCAAACGACGCTCAGCGTCCCGGCGCTAATGGGGACAATCATGAGTTTGGGGGTCGCCACGGCCAACTCCGTGCTCGTGGTTTCGTTCGCGCGCGATAACCTCCGCAAGGGCGAAGACCCCCTGAACGCGGTTTGGGAAGCGGGAGTGGGCCGCTTGCGCCCCGTGCTTATGACCGCGTTGGCTATGATTATCGGCATGTTCCCGATGTCTCTCGGTCTTGGGGAAGGCGCTGAACAAAACGCGCCCTTGGGCCGGGCGGTGATCGGAGGTCTTTGCGTCGCGACCTTCGCTACCCTGTTTTTCGTGCCAGCGGTATTCCGGCTAATGCATCGACGCGCGTTGGTAAAGGATTCGGAGGATCTTGACGCCGCCCTTCTTTCCTGAAAAATTACATAAAAAGGTCCGTCATGGCCGTACGAGAGATGCACAAGGTGTATATGGTAAACTCGCCCATTCATCGCCCCCCCGAGGCTCGGCGCAGTAATAAGCCATGGTGGCTCTTGGCTGTGGCCGTCATGGTGGTCGCGTTTTTCACCGTGGTGGTAATCGCCGGGATGCAGCCTAAACGGCAACAGCAGAAATTGTTGGCCACCGAAACCGCCGAATTGGCCGTTCCCTCCGTTACGGTCGTATCTCCCGTGCCCGGCAAAGCCGGAGTCGGACTGCTGTTGCCGGCGGAAATCAAACCGTGGACGGAATCGCCAATCTACGCCAGGGCGAACGGCTACCTGAAGCGTTGGCTGGTGGACCTCGGCCACAAAGTGAAGGTCGGACAATTGCTGGCCGAAATCGAGATTCCCGAAATCTCCGAGGAGCTAGATCGCGCCCGCCACGAACTCGCCCTGGCTAAAGCCGCATTGGTTCTGGCGAAATCGAAGGCCGACCGTTCCGCCAGAATGGTGGATGAAGGCGCCGTCAGCAGGGAGGAATACGACGAAGACCAAGCCGGATTGGCCATGAAAACAGCGGCCGTGGCCGCGGCGGAGGCCAACGTGGGCCGCGTGGAAGAACTGCATCGGTTTGGCCAAGTCGTCGCGCCGTTTTCCGGCGTCATTACCTTGCGCAACGTGGACGTTGGCGACTTGATCTCCGCCAGCAGCGCCAAGAAGGAACTGTTTCGACTGGCGCAAACGAACAAGCTCCGCGTTTACGTCCGCGTCCCTCAAACCAACGCATTGAGCATAAAGCCCGGCCTCACGGCCGAATTGCTGATTCCCGAACGCCCCAAACGGATTTTCACCGCCCAAGTGGCGCGCACCGCCCAACGGATCTCCGATTATTCCCGCACGCTGCTCACGGAACTCGAAGTGGACAACTCGCAAGGCGACATTATCGCGGGCAGCTTCGGTCAAGTGCGATTCGCCGACGTGAAGGGCAACGCGACCTTGACGTTGCCCAGCAACACCCTGCTGTTCCGCGCCGAAGGCCCGCAGGTGGGCGTGGTGCGGCCGGACGACAAGGTGGAACTGCGATCCATAAAAATCGGCCGCGATTTTGGAAAGACCGTGGAAATTCTTGAAGGAATTACCCCGAATGACCGCGTCATTATAAACCCCTCCGATTCGCTCGCCGACGGTGCCGCGGTGCGCGTGGAGCAGGCTCAATCGGAAAAATCCGCATCAAACATCAGGGACAAACAATCGCCGAAAAGCCGGGCTCAAGACGCTGAAGACAAGCCGGGACCGACGGACGAAAACAAAGCCGAAAAGAAATTGCAACGACTTGTATTTCAAGGCAAATTCCCCGTGTGTTCAAAGACGTACGACAAAACTCAATCGCGCTTTCGCACGTTGGAAGAACTCTGCCGGTATTTTCAGGAGAAAATAGAAAAACACCCGTTCGCTTGCTACATCGGCACGTTTGATCAGTATGCGCACACTAAGCAATTGAGCGGCGGCGTCGTTGATCCCGGCATCATCGGCGCAAGAAACATTATTTTCTGCTTCGGCAAAAAACTCGAATGCCCCGAGGTTTTAGCGGTACGGCCGAGGTCGATCGGAATATGCGAAACAAAATCGCAATTTATTATCACCTTCCTCGAAACACCCCCGCTTACCGCAATTGAGACGATGGAAGGATGGGTATGCGAGATCGCCAAGCCGGTTCCAAGCGCTAAAGTCAACGCACGGCAATAACTGTTCTTCGCGCCGTTATTCTAACGCGGGCCCGTTTGCGGACTCCTCCGCACACCTGGAGGCGCGCACCACGGAATCGCGACTCCGCCGCCGTGCGGGGTGATCTAAGTTCAACAACTGAAGCAATCTTTTGGTAACCGTTCACGGACCGGGGACTGGCTCATTTTTTCGCCCTTTCAAGGGCGAAAAATGTGCCTGTCCCCTTCACCGCCGAG
>JAFGLH010000080.1 GCA_016928165.1 Pirellulales bacterium
AAAAACGGGGACTTTTGCCGGCCTCGACGAGCATCGAGCGACGGCCCGCGGTCGTCGATCGTCGCAGCCGGTTCGGCGACTGGGAAGGCGACACGGTGGTTGGCGCGGGCCACCGCGGCCCTTCACCGCCCTCTCCGCTTGCGGGAGAGGAGGACAGTAATTGAACGACGGCTTTGTACCCTCACCTTTGCGGCAACGTGTCGTGGGCGACGAAGACGATCATTGAACGCGGCTCCATTGTCACTACGTTGTTCGACGGCGGCGGAGGTCCGTCCAAGGAAGGATAAATATCGTCGGGGCTTTCGGCGGCGGTGTTCAAGAGCAAACGCCAGTCGATCTTGCGGACCGAGTGCGGCAGGGTAAAGTGCCGCGCGTCGCTGCCGGCGTGGAGCAGCATCAGCAGATGATGGTTTGGAGGCCGATGGGGATCAGTCGGCGGCGCGGCGCCCAGCAGGCAGATCAAGCTCCTTGAATCGGCCGACCAGTCCACTTCACCGCCGCTGGGCGCGAACCAAGCGGCGTCTGGCAAGCTGCCGGGTTGTGCCGCTCGCCCCTCCAAGAAGTTCAAGCGGCGGACGGTCGGCTGCGAGCGGCGAAAGTCGGTCAGCGCCGCGCAGAACCGCCGCAGGCCCGCGTGTCGGTCGACCAGCCGCCAATCGAACCAGGAGATCGGGTTGTCTTGGCAGTAGGCGTTGTTGTTTCCGCGTTGGGTGCGGCGACATTCGTCTCCGGCCAGCAACATCGGCACTCCCTGGCTCAACAGCAGCGCGGCGGTCATGTTTTTGATTTGCCGCAAGCGGACGGCCTCGACGGCCGGATTTTGCGACGGTCCCTCCGCGCCGTAGTTGTAGCTGAAATTTTCCATTTGTCCGTCGCGGTTGTCCTCGCCGTTGGCCTCGTTGTGTTTCTCGCTGTAGGAGACCAGATCGTTGAGGGTGAACCCGTCGTGGGAGGCGATGAAGTTGATGCTGTTGCAGGGTCTACGTCCGCCGTTCTGATAGAGGTCGCTCGATCCGGCCAATCGCGTGGCCGCCGCTCCGATCATGTTCGGGTCGCCGCGCCAGAAGCGGCGCATTTCGTCTCGGTAGCGTCCGTTCCATTCGGCCCAGCGGCGGTTGCCGAACGATCCCACCTGGTAGACCCCGGCGGCGTCCCACGCCTCGGCGATGATCTTCGTGTCGGCCAGCAGCGGGTCCTCGGCGATCGCCTCGATCACCGGCGGGTTGGGCAACAACTCGCCGTCGCGGCCGCGGCTGAGGATCGAAGCCAAGTCGAAGCGAAAACCGTCGATGTGAAAATTGTGGACCCAATAGCGGAGGCAATGGAAGATCATCTCGCGGACGATCGGATGGTTTCCGTTAAGCGTGTTTCCGCAGCCGGAATAGTTGCGATAGTCGCGGCCTCCGTTTTCGAGCATGTAGTAGACCCGATTCGCCAAGCCCTTGAAACTCAGGGTCGGCCCGTCCTGGTTGCCTTCGGCCGTGTGGTTGAATACCACGTCTAGTACGACCTCGATGCCGGCCTGGTGCAGGGCGAGCACCATCTCCTTGAATTCGCGGACCTGCCCTCCCGGCGTCGCGTCTTGAGCATAGCCGCGGTGCGGCGCGAAGAAGGCCAGCGGATCGTAGCCCCAGTAGTTCACCGGCCGGCTCGGTCGGCCGGTGCAATCCTTGATGGGAAACTCGAAGACCGGCATTAGCTCTACGGCCGTGATTCCCAGCGATTTGAGGTAGGGTATTTTTTCGACCAGACCACGATACGTGCCGGGGTGTTCAACGCCGCTCGACTCGTCGCGGGTAAAGCCGCGGACGTGCAGCTCGTAGATCACCGTTTCGTCCAGCCCGCGATTGATGTGGCGGTCTCCCCGCCAATCGAACTCGTCGCCGACGACCACGCACTTGGGCGGTTGCAGCACGTCACCGTCGGGCGCGAGGAAATCGCCCGTCAGGGCCTTCGCGTAGGGATCGATAAGCCGGGCGCGTCCGTTGAAGCGGAGGCCGTGGTCCGGGTCGAAAGGCCCGTCGGCTTGGAAGTGATAGAGCTGCCCCGGCCCGACGCCGTGGACAAAGACGCTCCAGATGTCTCCCCAGCGGTTCAGTTCGGGATCGAAGCGTACGATCTCTGCCGGCTCGCGGTCATTCGCGTCGTCGTATAACAAGACCCTCATGGCGGTTGCCCGGCGGCTGAAGACGACGAACTGCACGCCGCCGTCGTGGCAGATGGCCCCGTACGGCAAAGGGTGTGTAAACCTCAAACTGGAAGGATGATCGGACATCGACAATTAACTCCACTACCAGTCAACTATTACATGGCAAGCATACCATCGAATGGGAAAGCGGGAATAGCCTCGGTCGGGCCGCCACGCTACATCCGGCATAACTGTCTCAGCCCTCACATTCGTGCAATCATCCCAAGCCGCAATATGGACGGGCCAGCATACCGGCGTCGCAAACGTCTGCTTGGCAATAACTTATGACTTTGCGTCAACCGCCGGTGTTAGATCGTTCGTTTTTATTGTATAATAGCGGACAAAATCATAACGAGCCGCGGTATTCTCCTCATATTGTTATATCGTAGGGTTTACTGGCGACGGCATTGCGACTTGCGCCGCAACGGGCGAGTGGGAATGTCGTTCACGTTTTCGGCGGCCGATTCCCTTGGGGATCATTGGGGCAATCACCGCGCCCGACACGGCGTCGCGGCTGTCGCTCGATTGTAAACTTGCATCGGCCGCTACCAGCGGCGTGATGGCTTTTAACGTCAAAAAGCCGGGTACGCAAGTTCCCGGCGGCGGTCAAGGGGAAAACATGGCGGTTGAACCGTTTAAGCTGGTGGATTGCAGTCTGGCGCGCCGGGCGATCGGGCGAAATTGCTCGAATTTGCGCGAGCTGCTCGACGCGGTGCGCACGGTGCCCGACGCCGTGCTCGAACACCACATGCTCCGCTGTCCGTTGGAGGACCACTTCGAGATGTACGAGTTTCCCAACGACCTGGCGCGTTGGTGCTGGGAGGCGCTGGGAGATCCGGTGTTGGCCGAAGAACTCGGGCTGGTCGATCCCTACAAAGAGAGTTCCATTGCCGGGGTTCGTTCCACGCTGATCGACACGATCGAGGACCGGCTTTGGGGTCTGGAGCGCATACCCTGGTGCCGTTCGGGCTTTGAGTTGCACCTGGTGGCTTCGCGGTTGGTGGCCTACGACACCGGAGAGCGGATACCCACTCCGGCCGCGTTGGCCGAGACGGTCGAACGGATGTCGTTGCGGTCTCTGTTTTTCCACGTTCACGAAGCAAGGCGTCGGACGGGGGGGAAAACCGACGATTTCTCCTTCTGGCTGGAGCAGTTCGACACCTGCGCGGAGTTGGTGACGCGTTTGCGCGAGTTGGATTTTTACTTCCTAAACCTGAGTCAGTTACGGCAGGAAATCATCGATTTGTTTCATCAACACTCGTTCGTTCCGAGTGTGACTTAGAAGGCGCCCGCATGAAGTTGCTCGATCGTTACGAAGAGGTGGTGGGCCACCACGAAATACAGCGGTTATACCGTCTGGCCGAACGGTTGTCCGGCAAGCGGGTGGTCCACGTTAACTCCACGCGCAACGGGGGCGGAGTGGCGGAAATCCTTCATTGGATGGTTCCCTTGATGCAAGAGTTGGGGATCGACGCCAGTTGGGAAGTGATCGAGGGCACGGCCGACTTCTATCGCGTCACGAAGTCTTTCCACAACGGCCTGCAAGGATTTCCAGTCGCGCTGAAGAAGCGCGACTACGACCTGCACTACGAGATAAACCGCGAAAACGCCAAGCGGTTGAACCTTCAGGCGGACGTGGTGTTCGTCCACGATCCGCAGCCGATCTATCTTCCGGAGTTTACGCCCCAGGACCAGGTCGGACGATGGATTTGGCGTTGCCACATCGACGCCTCGCATCCCGATCGGGGAGTGTGGAAATATATGGAGAAGGCGCTGCCGCGGTACGAGGCGACGGTCTTTTCGATGGCGGCGTTCACCCGGCCGGTGGCCTGCCCGATGTTTCTCATTGCCCCCTCGATCGACCCTCTTTCGGACAAGAATTGCCCGTTGGCGGAAACGGAACGCCTGGAGACCCTCAGCCGCCTGGGCATCGACCCGGACCGGCCGATGCTGCTGCAAGTCTCGCGTTTCGACCGCTTCAAGGACCCCTTGGGCGTGATCGAGGTCTACCGACTGTTGAAGCCGTATCACGCGGGTTTGCAACTCGTTTTGGCCGGCGGTCCGGCCGAGGACGACCCCGAGGGGGCCGAGGTGCTCCGCGAGGTGCTCGACTGGGCTGGAGAAGACCAGGACCTGAAAGTCCTTTTGCTCCCCCCGGACGCCCACCGCGACATCAACGCTCTGCAGCGATCGGCGATCGTCGTTTTGCAGAAGTCGATCCGCGAGGGTTTCGGGCTGACCGTAACCGAGGCACTTTGGAAGGGCAAGCCGGTGATCGGCGGCGCCTGCGGCGGTATCACCCTCCAGGTACACGATTACCACACCGGTTTTCTCGTCCATTCCCCGGCCGGTGCCGCTTACCGAATCAGATACCTGATGCGATACAACGACAAACGGTTGCGGATGGGGCAAAACGGATACGAGTTCGTGCGCGAACATTTTCTCCTCACCAGACATTTGCGAGACTATTTCACTATGTTGCTGGGTTTGGATCGTCCCGAGCCGGACAGTCTTGTCGTGTAACGGGACCGGGGCGATCGACGCCTCTTTGGCAAAACGCCAATCGGAACGGTGGAAGTAGGCGCAAACAGGAAAGGAGTACGACATGGCTTGGACAAAACAACGGTTGGAAGAGGTGGTGCGGGACCGGTTGGGCGAGGCCAAATTGGTGGTCGTCGCCAACCGCGAACCGTACATCCACACGTATGAAGAGGATGATATCCGTTGCATTCGGCCGGCCAGCGGACTGACCACCGCGCTGGACCCGGTGATGCGGGCGTGCGGCGGCGTATGGGTCGCGCACGGCGGCGGCAGCGCCGATCGGGCGACGGTCGATCCCTTCGACCGTGTGGCCGTGCCGCCGGAGGATCCTTCCTACACGCTCCGCCGCGTCTGGCTCTCCAAGGCGGAGGAGAAAGGCTACTACTACGGCTTCTCCAACGAGGCCCTCTGGCCGCTGTGCCACGTGGCCTACACTCGCCCCCGTTTCGATTCCGGGCAATGGCGGCAGTATCGGCGGGTGAACCGAAAGTTCGCCGACGCCGTCTTGGAAGAAGTAGGCGACGGGCCGGCGGTCGTCTTTATTCAGGACTACCATTTCGCACTGCTCCCCCGCATGTTGAAAAACGCCCGAGACGATCTGGTCGTCGTCCAGTTCTGGCACATCCCCTGGCCGAACCGCGAGGTGTTCCGCGTCTGTCCCTGGCGGGAAGAGATACTCGACGGCCTGCTGGGAAACGATTTGCTCTCTTTCCACGTCCAATACCATTGCAACAATTTTCTCGACACGGTGGACCGGGCCATCGAGTCGATAGTGGACATGGACCGCTTCTCCGTCACCCGCGGCGGACGCACGACTTTCGTTCGGCCCCAGCCGATCAGCATCGACCCGGCGGCGGTGCGGGCCTGGCTCCCGCCCGCCATCGAGGGAATGGAGTTCAGCATGCGAAAGCAATTTGGGCTCCGCGATCGGAAGCTGATCGTGGCCGCCGATCGGGTCGATTACACGAAGGGGATTCCCGAGCGGTTCGCCGCCATCGACCGCCTCTTGGAACGCCACCCGGAGATGAAGGGCCAGTTCGTCTTTCTTCAGATCGGGGCGCCGAGCCGCGTCCACATACCCGCCTACAGGAGGCTGAACGACAAGCTCGACACGATGGCCGACGAGATCAACTGGCGCCACGGCCAAGACTCGTGGAAGCCGATCGTTTTCATCAACCAGCATTACGGGCCGAATCGCATTTTCCCCTTGTTCCGCATCGCCGACGCCTGCGTGGTCTCTTCGCTGCACGACGGCATGAATCTGGTGGCGAAGGAATTCGTCGCCGCCAGGGACGACGAACGGGGAGCGCTGGTCCTTTCGCGTTTCACCGGCGCGGCACGCGAATTGACTGACGCGATACTGGTGAACCCCTACTCCGCCGACGAGTTCGCCGATGCGCTGTACGCGGCGCTGACGATGTCGCCCGAGGAACAGCAGCAGCGAATGCGGCGGATGAGGGAGCAAGTCGAGGAAAACAACGTCTACCGCTGGGCCGGCGAGTTGCTCTCCGAGGCCGGCAGGCTCGTTGAAGCCAGGCGGACGGTCGCTGAAATTCAGGAGCGGCAAACCGCGGAGGCGCTCGCATGAATCCCTCGATCGAGGACGCGCTCGACGCCTTGCGAGTGATTTATCTCGACGGGGGAGAACTGGCGCTGCTGTTGGACTACGACGGCACGCTGACTCCCATCGTCGCCCGGCCCGAGCAGGCCGTGCTCGCGCCGGAAGTCCGCCGACTTCTCCAGCGATTGGCGGACTTGCCGCGTGTACACCTGGGCGTCGTCAGCGGCCGAAAACTCGACGAATTGAAGACCTTGGTCGATCTGCCCGGACTCTGCTACGCCGGCGCCGCCGGAATGGAACTGGAACTCGGCGGCAAGCGGGTCGTCCACCCCCGCGCCGAGACGGTCGCGGCGGCGACGGCCGAACTGATCGAACGGATCGAGGAACCGCTGGCCAAATATCCCGGGGCCTGGATCGAGGACAAACGCTTCGCCTGCACGGTCCACTATCGCGAAGTGGCCCCCGAGCGGATCGACCGGCTGCGCGCTTGCGTCGAGGAGATCGTGCGACGGGAAGACGGAGGCGCGCGGATCGTCGAGGGGCCGATGGCCTTGGAGGTCGCCCCGGCGCTCGGCTGGAACAAGGGGACCGCCGTGCGGGCGATCGTCGATCATCTCGACGCGCCGCCGGGCCGGGCGATGATCGTCTACGCCGGAGACGGAGGCAACGACGCCGACGCCTTCGAGGCGGTCGCCGCGGCGGCTGGCATCACTATCGGCGTTGGCCCCGACGCCCCCTCCACTGCCCGGTTCCATCTGCCCGACACGGCCGCGCTGCACGATTTCCTTTTCAATCTTGCGGCGGCGCTGTCGTAGGAGGGTAAAGGGGACAGGCACATTTTTCGCCCTTGAAAGGGCGAAAAAATGAGCCAGTCCCCGGCCCGTGAACGGTTACCAATGCCTGCCGGCTTCGCAATTCCACGGATAAACGGTAGAATGAAATTGTTCGGAGTGGACCGGACGGTCGCCGGTTTTTCCGCCGCGGGCCGCCAAATCGACCCGAGCGCGGCGAAAGACGGGAGGAAAGTCCGGGCTCCGCAGGACGAGGCGGTGGGTAACGCCCACCGGCCGAAAGGCTCGGGAAAGTGCAACAGAAAGCAGACCGCCGCGGCCGGCCCCACGGTCGGCGCGGTAAGGGTGAAACGGTGAGGTAAGAGCTCACCAGCAGGCCGGGCGACCGGCTTGGCTAGGCAAACCCCGCCTGGAGCAAGATCAAGCAGGAAGGAGTGGACCGACGCCGGACGATTCCGATCGCCCGGCCGATCCCGCGGACCGGTCCGGGCCGCAGCAGACTTCCGGGTAGATCGCTCGAGGGGCCGAGCAATCGTCCCCCTAGATAAATGACCGTCGTCCGACGCCCTCGCGGCGCGAACACAGAACCCGGCTTACAGGTCCGCTCCGAACTTTTTTCAGAATAATTTTCATGGCGAACATGGCGTCTGTAAGCTCGCATAATGATCCGACCCGCCGGTCGACCGACAAGCTGATCGACTCGTTCATCTGCGGCGATGCGCGCAAGGTGTTGACGACTTTTCCCGACGAGTGCGTGGACGCGATCGTCACAAGCCCTCCCTACTTCCGACAGCGAGACTACTCCAGCGGCGATCAAATCGGCAACGAGCGGACCCCGCGGGGATACATCGAGCAACTTCTGATCGTCGTGGAGCAGTGCCGCCGGGTATTAAAACCCTCGGGCACACTCTGGCTGAACCTCGGCGACAAGTATCACAAGTCGAGTTTGCTCGGGCTGCCGTGGCGGGTGGCCGCCGCCATGCAGGACGCCGGCTGGTTGTTGCGATCCGACATCATCTGGCACAAGCCGAACGCCATGCCCTCGGCCGTCAAAAATCGCCCCACCACCGACCACGAGTATGTGTTTCTCTTCGCCAAATCGACCGACTACTTCTATGACGCCGACGCCGTGCGGGTGCCGCACGTGACATTCACGGAGAAGAGCCGCATGCGCGGCGGGCGAAACCATTTCGGCAAACGCAACGGGACGCCGGAACAAGGCAAGAATCGGGGGAATCCCAATCTGCACGACGCCCGCTGGGACCAGGCCTTCCACGCCAAGGGGCGCAACCGGCGGACCGTTTGGGAGATACCGTTGTCAAAATTTCCCGAAGCCCATTTCGCCGTTTTCCCCGAGCGGTTGGTCGAGCTATGTCTCTTGGCCGGCTGTCCGCCCGGCGGCGTCGTGCTCGATCCTTTTATGGGCAGCGGCACCACCGCCCTTGTCGCCCGACGATTGGGCCGACGCTTCATCGGCGTCGATTGCTCGATAGCATACTGCAAAATGGCGAAGCGCCGGCTGGATAATGGTCCGTCAGGCAACTAGTGTTTAGCCGTGCCGCTTGCGGCCGGTGAATCAATGACATGCCGCGCATCTCAAACACGGGCCGCAAGCGGCCCCGCTAAACGGATCCCCAACCCCTCTTGCCATACTATCGCGGGGGCGGTAACATGTCCTCAACAACTAGACATTGACGCGCGTGCGTCGAGTTGCTGCTTCACAGAAAACCGCCAATAATGGTCCCGGCGACCATTACCTTTACGGGAGCAGCGCTTCGAGCCGCCCGCTCCCGGTATCGGAGCGTCGGCCGAGCGCTGTCCCGTAAGCCCCTTGGCGGGGGTTCTGTGAACAGTCTCGGTTTGGCGCTCCTTTTTTGTTGCGCCGCCGACCGGAACTTTTGCCATAGATCGCGGGAGATGTGAATATGGTCGAAAAACGAACCGCCAGGGACGTTAACGGATTGATCGCCGAGTACGAATGGCTTCGCCGCATGATGGTCCACCTCGAGATGCAAACCGAGGGGATCGACCGGCAGTTGGTCGAGCTGGAGAAATGTCTGCCCGATGATTATAACTTTCCCGGCGATCCGGAAATGAAACAGTCGTAAAGCGATTTATTTGCCGATCGAAAACGCCTTGCCCAGCGGGCGGCCGACTCCGTAATAACAACGGACCTCGGGGGCAAATAGCATCGGCCGCAGTTTTTCCAAATCGGGCACGCCCGAGGCGTCGAGCACCTCTTCGTCCGCCTTGACGTCGATGATCTCGCCGACGAATTGCGTGTGCAGCCCCAACTCGATCGTGTGCGCCAGCCGACATTCCAGCACCAGCGGAAACTCTTTCACGTAAGGAGCGTCGACCAGTTCGCTCCGGACGGGCGTCAGGCCAGTGGCCGCGAACTTGTCCTCCGTCTTGCCCGTGGCGATGCCAAAATGGTCGGCCTCCTTCGCGTATTTCTCGGACGGAACGCTGACGGTGAACGCCTTTCTTTCGACGATGTTTCCGTATGAATAAGCGGCCTTTCGCAACGAAACGGCCACGCACGGCGGCGCCGAGCAGCAGATGCCGCCCCAGGCGGCGGTCATCACGTTCGGTTTGTCATCTTTATCAAAAGTCCCCACCACCAACACCGGGGTTGGATAAAGGATCGTCTTTGCGCCAAGCAATTTTTTCATTTTAGTACTCCGTATTTTCAGTTCGAGACGCGCCGATCAATCAATTTTTTCAACACCTCGGGCGTAATTTCGCTCAACGAGCTGACGAGCTTGTCGGCATCGCGTAGATCGTTCTCCGTTCGGCCGGTGCTCATCATGCCGATGGCCGCCATGCCGGCCGCATGGGCCGCCGCGATTCCCGCCGGGGCGTCCTCGACCACGGCGCACCGCGGCGGAGCGATGCCCAACCGCTCGGCGGCCAGTAGGAAGACCTGCGGGTCGGGCTTGCCGCGCGTCACGTCCTTGCCGCTTACGACCGCGCCGAGCAAATCGCTTATCTCCAGCTTATCGACCACCAGTTGCACGTTTCCCGGCGGACCGGACGAGCCGAGGGCCAGGCGGAATCCGGCGTCGTGGAGCGCGCGGAGCAACTCGACGGCGCCCGGCATGGGTGGAAAATTGGCCGCCGCGATCCGCCGGTAGGCCATCTCCTTGCGGAGGTCCATGTCGGCCATCCGCGCCTCGTCGAAGCGATCGCCCCAGTGCATGGCGATTATCTCGCGGCTGGTTCGGCCGAAGGTGGCGGCGAAATCCGCCTCGGTGAACTTCAATCCTTCCTCGGCCGCCATCTCCCGCCAACCGCGGAAATGGGCGTCGTACGAATCGACCAGCACGCCGTCGATGTCAAATATAACCGCGTATGTATTTTCCATCGCCTCAGTTTAGCAAATCCCCGCTTTCCTGACAGGGGATACCATTTCACGCTTCTTGCCGTTAAGATAATGGTTTTCCATCTCGCCGAAATAAACATGAAACAACCTCCCGATCCAAACGAATCCAACACGTCCCGCCACCGCTGGCACGATCTGGCCGAGCGGGTGATGGACGACCACCGGCTGACGGCCGACGAAGGCTTGGCCGTCTTGCACAGCGAGGACGAGGAATTGCTCGACCTGCTGGCGGCCGCCTATCGGGTGCGGCGCCGCTGGTTCGGCGATCGCGTGAACCTCAACTTCCTCTTGAACGCCAAGAGCGGAATGTGCAGCGAGGACTGCGGCTACTGTTCTCAATCGCGGGTCTCGACGGCCAAGATTCCCCGCTACGGCCTGGTCTCACCCGAGCAAATGCTCGACGGGGCGCGGATGGCCGCCGAGCGGAAATCGAAGACCTATTGCACGGTCATCTCCGGCCGCGCGCCGAGCGATAAGGAAATCGAAACCTTCGCCGGCGTCGTGCCGCGAATCAAGGAACGGTATAAGTTGAAAATCTGCTTGTCGGTCGGCTTGCTTACTTTCGATCAGGCCCGGCGGCTGAAACAATGCGGCGTCGATCGGATCAACCACAATCTGAACGCCAGCCGGCGGTTCTATCCGAAAATCTGCACTACCCATTCGTTTCAAGAGCGTTTCGACACGCTGCAAAACGTTCGCCGCGCGGGCCTGGAAATCTGCTCCGGGGGGATCGTGGGCATGGGCGAGGAGGCGGAGGACGTGGTTGAGTTGGCGCTGACGCTCGGCGAGCTTCAAGTCGAGGCCACGCCGGTGAACTTCCTGCTGCCGATCGCCGGCACGCCGCTGGAAGGATGCCGCCGGCTCGATCCCCGCTACTGTCTGAAGGTCCTGGCGATGTTCCGTTTGGCCAATCCGCGCGGCGAGCTGCGGATCGCCGCCGGACGCGAGGTCCACCTCGGGCCGCTGCAACCGCTGGGGTTGTTTCCGGCCAATTCGATCTTCGTCGGCGACTACCTCACGGAGGCGGGCCAGCCGCCGGAAGAAGATTATCGGATGATCGAATCGCTGGGGTTTTCCGTGGGGCGTTGACCCAAGCGGGAACGTCTGGCATAATGGCATTTCCGTTTGCCTTCAACAAGGAGTTACGCGTGAGTCGCAGCGAACGCAAAAAAGAACTTAGCCGTCGCCGGCACCGCCGCAAAAAGGTCGCCATTCTCGCCAAAAAGCTGGAAAAAGCCACCGTCTCCGAGCGCGCCGCAATGGCCGACAAGCTCCGCGCCTTGACCCCCGGCGGAAACAGCATCGCCGAACGCTGGGAACTGGAAAAGCGGTAGGACGACGCCCGTACGCACGGCGCTTTTCACGTGCCCTACCAGTTAAGATACTCGGCGTGGTCGGGCGTAACCCGCCCGCTCTCTTGATGGTAGAGCCAGCCGCCGTTGCCGGTCGGCGCCTGGGGCGGGGATGTCTTGGCGGGAATGACGACGTTCCGGCCGGTGAAAGGATTGCGGGGTATCCCGCCTCGGAAATACGGTCCGTAAGGGTGCGTTTTATCCGGCCTGCCCGGTTCGCCGTCGCCGTTCGTCGCCTCGGTCAACTGCGGAAACGTCCCCTCGTACAACAGCGGCGCCTGGCCGGCATGCTGAAGTTTGTAGGCCTCGATTTGAGTGCGGAAGGAGCGGAGGTTTTCGCTCAGCGTCATTTCCTTGGCGCTCCGCGAGGCGGCTTCGACCAGGACGATCCCGCCGGCCGTGGCGATCGACATCAGGATCACCAACATCAAACTGTCCAGCGCGGTGAACTCTCGCTCCCGCTGTCTGGCCCGGGCGAGCATGAAGGCAATCGCGGCCAGCGCCGCAATGCCGGTGGCGACGGGAATTTCGACCTGGAACAACGTCATTATCTCTCCCCCGCGACTGACGGGGTATCTGGCCGGCTACTATGACAAGTATAGGTTGCGATTACCGCATAGTGGTACGTCTAGCGATCTATGTCATGTTTACCTGATATTGAACCTTGGACGGATCACTACAAAGTTGTTGGTCAGCAAAACCTGGAATTTCCAATTTATACCCCCCGAATTCCCCCCCCGGGGAAGCATTCGGCTTTCAACGGTCAGCCATCCGCTTTCTGAAAACGACTCGTTGGGGCGGCAGTTCAACTGCCACCCCCTTATTATTAGCTTTCTGAAAACTGAAAACTAATTCCGACCACTGGCCACCGGCCACTAATTTTCAAAGAGCACCGTCCGGAGCATCCGGCGAGCTTCATGCGTAACCGTTCACGGGCCGGGGACAGGCACATTTTTCGCCCTTTCAAGGGCGAAAAATGCGCCTGTCCCTTTCACCGCCCATTTTCGCGGTGAACCGCGAAAATGGGGACAGTCCCCAGTGAACGGTTACCTTTATGCTACCTATCGCCGTTGGCGGGTTCAATCTCAAGAATTGGGCCTGGGTTAGGCTTAGTGGTTCGTCCAACGATATACGTCACGTGTAGCGGGGCCGCTCGCGGCCGACGGCGGTTGCGGCGCGGTCCTTGGACGTATAGGATATGGAGATTCACGATTTTCCGCGTATTTTCCTGGTCCTGGTATTTCACGTCCGCAGTCGATGTCGCGCAACGAACAGTTCATCTCGCTCGCACGGGCGCAACCGCCTTTCTTTGCCGGCATAGACTTGGGCGGGACCAACATCAAGGTCGGCGTGGTTGACGACCTCGGCCGGCCGCTGTCCCGGCTGACGATCCCCACCGAGCCGGAAAAAGGCCCGGAAGACGCCGCCGCGCGGATGGGCGGGGCCGTGCACAAGGCCGCCGCAAAGGCCGGATTGACGGCGGCCGAAGTGGCCCGGGTCGGACTCGGCTCGCCCGGCACGATGGACATCCCCGCCGGCAAACTCGTCCGCCCGGTGAACCTCAAGGGCTGGGACGATTTTCCCGTCCGCGACCGGGTGGCCGCGCATTGCCGGCTGCCGATCACTTTCGCCAATGACGCCGGCGCGGCCGCCTACGGCGAGTATTGGGTCGGCTCGGGCCGCGACTTCAACAGCCTGGTGCTGTTTACCCTCGGCACCGGCATCGGCTGCGGGATCATCGTCGGCGATCGATCCATTGACGGCGAGCACAGCCACGGCGCCGAGTGCGGCCACATCGTCATCGACGCATCGGACGGCGCCCGGCTCTGCGGCTGCGGCCGCCGCGGACACCTCGAGGCATACGCCAGCGCCACGGCGGTGATTAAACGGATGCAAGAGCTGCTCGACGCCGGCCGGCCGAGCGCGCTCCGCGAACAGCTTGAACGCGGCCGCCGGTTGACGCCCAAGCTGCTGGCCGCCGAGGCCGAACGCGGCGACGCGCTGTCGCTGGAGATCGTCGCCGAGACCGCCCGCTGGCTCGGCGTCGGCGTCACGAACCTGATGCACACGATCGACCCGAGCGGCGTGCTGCTGGGCGGGGCAATGACCTTCGGCGGAAACGACTCGCTCTTGGGCCGGCAATTCCTTGCCTGGATCAAGGAAGAGGTCGCGCGTCGGGCGTTCCCCTTGCTCGCCGAGCGGACGACGATCGACTTCGCCTCCCTCGGCGGGGACGCGGGCTACATCGGCGCCGCCGGCCTGGCCCGGCTGGAGGCAAAAAAATAGGCTCGCCCTCATCCGTGGTTTTGCTTGACGCCGGGGACGCCGCAACCCGATCGGCCTCTTGCGCATTTCTCGGCAGTCAAAACACGAGTGCTTTGTCGGGACTAAAAACTGGAGGCGCCGCTGCCGGCTTGTCCAGCAGTGCGGAGAACAATGGGTGGACAAGCCACCCGCGGCGCCCGTCAAATCACGACTGACGGAACACTAGCCCGAAGCGCAAGCGAGGGACGCGCAGCGGATTGCCCTTGCTTGCGATTGGCACGGAAGTTTCAGGTGGGCGGGGGCGGCTCGAACTTCGGAGCGGTGGCCTCGTCGCGGTCTTCCGGCTCCGCGTAGTCGGTAGACGCGGTCGGGGAATCGACGTCGTTAATCGCGCCGCGAATCTCGCGCTCGAAGCCGTGGACCTCTTTCTTGATGGTCGTGAACCATTTGCCGACGGTTTTGGCGATCTCCGGCAAGCGCTCGCCGAACAACAACACCGCCAACAGGCCGATGATAACCACCGAGACGGGGCCGAGACCGAAAACGGCAAACAAGGAGGGCATTGCGCTACTTGGGAGCGGCATCGCTGTGACCATGCTCCGCCTCGCCCTGCTTCGCGCCGGGTTTGCCAGGATCGTCAGGTTCGTGGCCGACTTTGTCGAGTTCGTCCTCGATCCCCGATACTCCCTTTTTGAACTCGACTACGGAACGACCCAGGGAACGCATCACACTGGGAAGCCGATTGCCGAACAACAAGAGGGCAACGAAGGCCACGATCAGCAATTCAGCGTACCCCGGTAATCCAAAAAACAACCCGAACAACATGAGATTATCTCTGTGCGGAGGAAAAAACGCCGGCGGATTAATAACCCGTCCAACCCATACTTCATTATAATATCCCCCAGGGCACTGTCAAAAGGACTCCCGGGGATATAAAAGCAGGGTATACGCCGGAACAACCCTACCGCAGAGGCAGACAATGCTATCTCGTGCGCGAGTTTGCGGGCGAGCGGTTGACGATCTTTCCCGCGCCGGCGGCTTCCGCGTAGAGGGGGAGAAATCGGTAATAGACCTCCAGCGTCAGCGTGGCCAGCGCGGTGGTGTAGACGCGGCCGCCGTATGCGCCCCAAACGGTATTGGTGTCCCAAGAACCGGCTTGCCGCCCCTGTTTCACCTGCCGGGCTACCACCGCGTCGCGCATCGCCTCGTTCCACCGTTGCCAATGCTGTCCCTGCAACTGATACATGCCGAGGGTCGCGTAGTACCAGTAGTACAAATTATAATCGCCTTCGCCGGGGACCTCTTCCAGCAGGTAGTCGCCGGCTTCGTTGCAGGCCGGGTGTTGTCGGGCGAGTCCGAGGAACTGCCAACAGACCAGGGCCTCGGCGGTCATCGGCCGGCTGGGGCTCTCGCCGGGTCTGTAGGAGGCCCGGCCGCCGTATGTGCCCGACGAGACGCTTCGCAGATAGCGGACGATTCCTTCTCGGGTCTTGGCGGTAATGGGAATGCCTGCCAACTCGGCGCTCTTGAGCGTCATCAGTTGCCAGCCGAGCTGGCTGGTGTCGCCGGGGTCGCCAGGCCGATAGCGCCATCCGCCGCCGAGCGGGTCTTGCGCGGCGATGGTGTATGCCAGGGCGCGGCGGACCGGTTCCCGCAGCCGGACGTCGCGCGTCATTCCGTACGCCTCGCTTAACGCGCATGCGGCCATGGCGTGGCAGTACATGAACTCGAAGGCCGCCGCACGGCCGCCTAGGTTTCCGTCGGCCTCTTGTGTCCGCATCAAATACTCCAAACCGCGGCGGACGTCTTCGGCGTAATGGCCGTCGAGATGGGTGTTGCCGGAGGCGAGAAACGCCAACAGGGCCAGGCCCGTAACCGCCGAATCGGCGTGGCTGCCGGCGCCCAGCCGGTCTCGGCCGAGGACTTTCATTTCCTTGCCGCCGCCGTGGCTGCGGGGGTTCCAGCGTCCGTCGGCGTCCTGGTTGTCGGCGAGCCATTTTAGCGCGGCGGCCACGGCGGCCTCGGTCTCGCCCGTGCCGCCGTTGCCGCGGGCCACGTCGGACTTGTTCGGGGCGACGCGCAGTCGATAGGCGTCGGGGAGAGTTTTCGGGGCGGTCGGGTAATTGCGCGGCGCGCCGCTTAATCCGACGTTCGCGCCAGTCGGCGGACCCCGACCGCCCGGCGGCGGACGCCGACCCGTATCGTCGCCTCCCAACAATTCCCGCGACGATCTGGGCGCGGCCTGGTTTGTCGGGCCGGCCGGCGGGGCGCTCAGCAGCCCCAGATCGTTATCTCCGGTAGGCGGCAGCGCGGCGAATTGTTGGAGCAGCGTGGGGGGCACGGCCTCCAACGATCCGCGATTGAGGGGAAACGCTTCGTCGCCGGCCAGGCGCTTCAAGGCCCTCGGAGCGTCGGGGGAGGCCGGGGCGACGTCGCGCCGCTGGGCCGCGGGGACTTCGATCGGTTCAGGGGAGGGACCGATTCGGCGGCCGATCGCCCCGTCGGGGACAACCAATTTCGCCCCGCCGACGGCCACTTCTTGCAACAACGGCGCGGCGAGAAGCTCCGGCGGATCGGCGCGGACCTGGCGTTGCGGCGGCGCGGGCAGGTCGAAGGCCGCGGGCGGTAAACCGGCCCCCAACGGCCGCGTCGGAACGTCGGCGGCAAACGTCTCCCACGGTTGTTCGTCCGCGGCCGGCGCGGCGGCGACCGACGTCGCGGCATTTTCGTCGAACGAGACCGCGAATACCGACACCGACCTGCCCGGGATGGGCGCGATGATTTGGATCGTCGCCGCGTAGCAGGCCAGCAGCAGATGGGCCAGCACGGACAACCCCATGCACTTGCGCAGCGGCCGATATTGCCCCCAGCGCGTGTAGAGGAGCACAGCCAAACAGGCGGTGAACAGGGCCAAGCCGAGCCAAAACACCGCCATCGTCGGCTCGATGCCGGCAAGAAACTCCAGCAGGCGGTTCGGGCGCATGGAACTCATCGTCTAAGCGGTTGGCGAGCGGCGGTCGCGTCTTCCCCGGGCGGCAGCGCCCGAACGGTTATCCCCAATTCATGGATGCCGGCCCGTTTGCAGGCGGCCAGCACGGAGGCGACGTTCTGGAACGCGCCGCGGGCGTCGCCGCGGACCAGCACGCCCAAGTCGCCGTATTGCCGTCGGGCCGCGGCCAAGCGAACGGTAAGCTGTTCGAGATCGACCGCCTGGCGGTCGAGGGTGATCGTGCCGTCGCGGTAGACGTTTACTTCTTTCCGCGCCGGGGCCGCGGTCAACGCGCCGCGATCGACCACCTCCGGCACGCGCAGACCGATCTTCCGCTCGTCGTCGACAAAGCGAGTGCCCAGCACGAAAAAGATTATCAGCAGGAACATGACGTCGAGCATGGCCGTCAGGTTCAGCGTCGGTTCGTCGTCGAGGTGGGTCTTCAGGGGCATGGCGGAGGATTAGTGGATAGTGGGTAGTGGATAGTGGATAGTAAATCGCTTGCGGTATCGCAAAAAATGTCTGTGTATAGGACAATTGATTACGCGGCGGTGCGGCCGCGGCGCGACTTGCCCGTCGTGAGCGTCTTCTCCTGCAATTCCTCGGCCGAGACTACGTTGACCACCTCTTGGGCGAGTTTGTCGATCTCGATCACCAGCCGGTCGACGCGGCTGACGAAATAGACGTAGAACATCGAGGCGGGAATGGCCACGGCCAGCCCGCCGGCGGTGTTCAACAGCGCCTTGGCGATCCCGCCGGCCAACAACCCGGCGCGGCCCAGCGCGTCGGCGGCGGCGATCACGTTGAACGTCTCGATCATGCCGAGCACCGTCCCCATCAGTCCCAACAGCGGGCCGACGGTGGCCACGGCGTAGAACACGCGCAGGTAGCGGCGCAGGCCGTTGGTGGCCCGCTCGCCGGCGTCGATCACGCCTTGCTCGACTTCCACTCCCGGCCGCCCCCATTTCCGCACCGCCCCGGCGAAGACGTTGGCCACCGGACTGCCGTTTTCCGCGCACAGCGCCAGGGCCTGACTGCGGTCGAGTTCGCCGTCGCGCAATTGTTGCAGGAAGCGGGTCACAAACGGCTTGGGTATCACCCGCCGCCGCCGCAGACTGACCGTCCGCTCCAGGGTGAACGCCACCAGCAAAAAGGAACAGACCACGATGGCGTACATCAACGGTCCGGCGTCCCGGATGATCCGGCGCAGGTTGGTCACGGGAATATATTCATCCTCGGCCGGCGCGGCTTGATCCGCTTGCCGGTTGCCGACTGCGACGGCGTCGCTCTCGCCGAGCGGATGGTTCGAGACGTAATAGAGGCCCGCCAACACCGCCAGCGCAAGTGCGAAAATCCAAAACAAATGCTTGTGCAACTTCATCTCTTATGCCTCCCTGCAAACGGCAACCACACGACGGCCATGCGGCGGCCGGGTCGCAATGACGTCAACATCCCTTTTGGCGGAAAATAGGCGAGATAGAAAGCCTCTTTGTCATTATTCGTAAATCCGCCGCATTGCAGGTGAGTAATTTATGTGGGTTGCCTCAAAAACGCCCAGGCAACGCCAAGTGACCCGAGCGAAGCGGAGAAAGACACTAGCCCGAAGCGCAAGCGAGGGATACATATACGTTTGCCCTCGGCCCTCGCTTGCGCTTCGGGCTAGTGAAAAGAGTTGCTTGCCAGGCTGCGCGGAAAGCAATGCCGACTGGGCAAGATATGCGGGCGCATTTTATCGCCCACGCCTCGCGGCCGATGCGAAGCCGCAAGCGATCGTAGGCGTAGGCCCGCTCAGTCGAGGAAGCCGACCAACTCCTGGCTGCGGGAGGGCTGCTGGAGCTTGCGGACCGCCTTGGCCTCGATCTGGCGGATTCGCTCGCGAGTGACCTTGAAGATGTGGCCCACCTCTTCGAGCGTATAACTGTATCCGTCGCCCAGGCCGTAACGGAGCTTGATGATTTCCCGCTCGCGGTAGCTGAGCGTCTTAAGCACCTTGATGATGCGGCTGCGGAGCATTCCGTGGGCGGCGCCGCTGGAGGGGCTGCACGCGCAGCCGTCCGGCAGCAGGTCGCCGAAGTGGCTGTCTTCGCTGTTGCCCACCGGCCGGTCGAGGCTGATCGGATAGCGGCTCATGGCCAACACGCGCCGCGCCTCCTCGACGCAGGTGTCGCTGGCCCGGGCGGTCTCCTCGATGGTCGGCTCGCGGCCGAGCTTCTGCAACAGCTTCCGCGATACGTTCCGCACCCGGGACATGGTCTCGACCATGTGGACGGGGATGCGGATCGTGCGGCTTTGGTCGGCCACGGCGCGGGTGATCGCCTGGCGGATCCACCAGGTGGC
Organism: Pirellulales bacterium; assembly: GCA_016928165.1. Taxonomy (GTDB): domain Bacteria; phylum Planctomycetota; class Planctomycetia; order Pirellulales; family Thermoguttaceae; genus JAHIKV01. The sequence goes on from JAFGLH010000080.1 coordinate 19,410, forward strand.
GTAGGTGCAGAACTTGAATCCGCGGCGGTACTCGAACTTGTCGACCGCCCTCATCAGACCGGCGTTACCCTCCTGAATCAGGTCGAGGAAACTCAGGCCGCGGTTGCGGTACTTCTTGGCGATGGAAACCACCAGTCTCAAGTTGCCTTCGGACAAGCCGCGTTTGGCGTGCTGGTACTGGGCGTAAATCTGCTTCAGATACGCCACGCGGCGGCGCAGACTGGTGGGCGATTCCTGGGTGGCGCGGAGGATGTTGCGGTACTCGGCGACCCATGGTTCGCGCTGACGACCGTGCCCCTTGCGGCCGGGGTTCTCGGCGTCGTGCATTCTGATCCTCTCGCGCAGCTCATCTACCCGGCGGCTGAACTCGTCGAGAGTCTTGATCATCGGCTCGATCCGCTGCGTGCGCAGCCCCAACTCCTCGATCAGCCTTACCGCCCGACGGCGGCGGCGGCCCAGCCTGCGCCAGGCGGCGCGGCGTCGGGCGGGGTCGTGAGACCGGCTGGTGGCGATGTTGTAATCCCGACGGTTCCGTTTCAGCAAAGTTTCCAGCGTGCGCAGGTTGTGGGGCAGACGCCCCAGAATCTGGTGCTTTTCGAGCTGATCGGTGACCGAGACCTGGACGGTGCGGTCGAAGGGCAACTCGCCGTCATGCACCCGGCGCAGCACCTTGATGGCCGTTTGCATCACGTAGTCGCACTCCAGGACTTTGTGGCGAAATCGCGTGCGGGTCAACTCGATCTGCCGAGCCAGGGAGATTTCCTGCTGACGGGTCAGCAGCGGAATCTCGCCCATCTGCGTCAGGTACATGCGGACCGGATCGTCGGACCACGATTCGTCGTCGGCCGCGGGCAATAGTTCGTCGGCGCCGAGGTCCAACTCCTCTTCGTCCGTTTCGCTCTCCAACGGCGCGTCGTCCAAATCGTCCTCGACGTCCAAGGTCTCGTCCGAGTCCTCCACCAAGGTCAATGATTTTCCATCCTGAGAAATCGGCTCGTCTTCCAAGTCCTCTAACAGTGCGTCGAACAATTTTCGCTCCTAAAGGTAAATCGCTGCTCCGGCGGGTTTGTAAACCGGCGCGGCGCCGGACCATAAAAACAAATGCAATCGAAGGCCCAAAAATTCTACCACCGAATTCCCATGCTGCGGCCGCCAATCGCCATTTGGCAAAGGATTCGGCCTGCGGTAAGAATTCGTGCGCGCGTTTTAGAACCCTAAACGTTCCAGAATCCGTAATCCGACTCACACCGGCGCTGCCGCGTTGGGTTTTGCCGACGTGTAGACTAACCATCAGACTCCGGCACGCCGACAGGGCATCAACTTTCCAGATGGCAAATCCCGCCGTTGCGATCTTCCATTACGGAAAAATCGGGGGAAGCACCTTGGCGCCCGCAGGCCGTTTGATGCGCATACTGTCACACTCATGCCATGTGTAGTTCATTTTAATCGCTCTATCGTAATAGTCCAGTTATTTCTTGCCGGGTATATACAAGCCGTACAGGGGTGTTAAGATGGGGTGTCTGCGCAATATAAACAAAGCCGGCGGCCTCTAACCAGGATGCTTTGTACCGCAAAAACTAAGTGTCCAACTCGTACAAAACGGCGCCGGGCGGTAGACTGCAAATTGTGTATAATGGCGTCTGCCGCGCGAACCGCGCGCGTATAATTCCGCTCGCTAAAGTCGCCGATAGATGCACAAATAAAACCACGGAGTGAGGTTGTGGATAGATATTTACTCCCGTGCCGTTGCGGCCGAACGGTTCCCGTCGAACCGCGGCAAGCGGGCGAAACGGTCGTATGCCGTTGCGGCGCCCGGCTTTCCGTCCCCTCGATGCTGGAAATCAAGTCGTTGGAGCCCGCGCCTAGCGAGTCCGTCGCCGTGCGGCCGGCCGAGGTTTGGGGGTGGCGTCAACTGCTCAAGCTGCTCGGCGTTTTGTTGCTGCTGGAGGCGGTCGCGTCGTGGGCGTTATTGGCGCGCCCCACGTCCAGGTTTCAGGAATTGTCGCCTGAAGAGGTCAAACGCAACGCACACCAGATGACCCCGGCGCAGGCGTGGGACCATTGGCAATGGGCACGGCAAGGATTGGACCGTCGCACGGACCAGAAATACGCGGCCGCGGTGGAAAGGTATCAAATCTGGCGGGTGGTGTTGGTTTTCATCCCTGCGCTGGCCGGCGTCGGAATAATTGCTTTGGCTATGATGCGGCGCGGTCCGTAGCTCTCATATAACGCCCCATGTCGGCCGAACAACGCCAACTCTTCGACAGCGCGCCCGAACCGTGGGAGTCCGACGATCAGTCGCGGCATCTGATTGCTTCGGTGGTTCTCTCGGCCGGACCGAGTAAGGAGTTCGACTACCTCGTGCCCGATGCTTTGCGCGAGGACGTGGAGATCGGGCGGCGGGTGAAAATTCCTTTTGGTCGCGGGGACCGTCTGGCGACCGGCTATTGCGTGCGGATCGAGGACCGCCCGGTCGGCCGGCGGCCGCTGAAATCGCTCCATTCCGTGCTGGACAGCCGCCGGTTGCTCTCGCCGGCGATGTTGCGTCTGACGCGCTGGATCGCCGACTATTACCTGTGCGATTGGGCCACCGTCCTGGACGCCGTGGTTCCGGCGGGCGTGCGCGCCGGCGCCGGCACGCGGCTGGCCACGCTGCTGTCGGTCGACCGGGAAGCCGTCGCGCAATCGAGCGAAGCAAAGCTGACCGCGAAGCAGCGGGAAGTGCTCGATGTGCTGATCGAGAGCGACGAGCCGCTGACTCCGACCGAGTTGGCCCGCGCCGCCCGGTGCACGCAAGGCCCGATAACGGCCCTGCGGCGGAAAGGTTTGATCCGTTCCCGCAGCGGTCGGATTGCCACGCTGCGTCCCGCGGAATCCGCGCTTGTGCGGGAAAAGCACCTTGTGCTCAATCCCGACCAGCAGCGCGCGTTGCGGGAGATACTCGCCGCGATGAACGCCCGCCGGCGCCGGACGATCTTGATTCGCGGCGTCACCGGCAGCGGCAAGACCGAGGTCTACATCCAGGCCGTACAAGAAGTGATTCATTTCGGTCGCCAAGCGATCGTATTGGTGCCGGAGATCAGCCTCACGCCGCAGACGGTGGAGCGTTTCCGCCGTCGTTTTCCGGCCGTGGCCGTGTTGCACAGCCACCTGAGCGACGCCGAGCGGCACTGGCACTGGCAGCGGATCGCCGAGGGGTCCGTTTCCGTGGTGGTCGGCGCCCGCAGCGCGGTTTTCGCCCCCACGCCCAATTTGGGTATGATCGTGCTGGACGAGGAGCACGAGAGTTCGTTCAAGCAGGAGAGTACTCCCCGCTACCACGCGCGGGACGTGGCCCTGGCCCGCGCCGAGGCTGAAGGGGTGCCGTTGGTGCTCGGTTCCGCCACGCCGTCGCTGGAGAGTTGGCGGCGAGCCGCGAGCGGCGAATACGCGTTGGTCGAGATGCCCCGCCGGGTATTGGACCGCCCGTTGCCGACCGTCGGCACGATCGACCTCCGCGCGGAGAAAGGTCGCGCCTGCTCCCGCGGGGCGATCAGCCGGCAATTGCACGCGGCCATCGCCTCCGCGCTCGACGAGGGAGGGCAAGTAATACTCCTGCTTAACCGCCGCGGGTTCTCCACGCACATACAATGTCCGGCCTGCGGCCACGTGGTGCGTTGTCCGCACTGCGACATTGCCTTGACCCATCACCGCAAGGAAGAGATCGCGCTGTGCCACTACTGCGACTACGAGACCCCGCTGCCGACGGCTTGTCCGGGCTGCGGTTTTTCGGGCATCCGCTACTGGGGCGTGGGCACGCAGCGTTTGGAGGCCGAAGTCCGCGCGCGGTTCCCCAACGTGCTGAGCCTGCGGATGGACACCGACGCCATGCAGGCCCACGGCAGCCACCAGCGGGCTTTGGCGGCGTTTCGCTCGGGCAAGGTCCGCATCCTGCTGGGCACGCAAATGATCGCCAAGGGGCTGGACTTTCCCAATGTCACGCTGGTCGGAGTGATCAACGCCGACACGGCTTTGCACCTACCCGACTTCCGCGCCGCCGAGCGGACCTTCCAACTGGTCACGCAGGTGGCGGGCCGCACCGGCCGCGGGCCGAAAGGGGGCCGGGTGCTGGTGCAAACGTTCAACCCCGACCACCCGGCCATTCGGGCGGCAATCCGCCACGACTTCCACGCCTTCGCCGACGGAGAACTGCCGATC
>JAFGLH010000081.1 GCA_016928165.1 Pirellulales bacterium
ACGCCGAATTCTACGGAATATGGGCATCAAACTGACCGAAACCCCTGTATGTAAATGGGACTCAAGTTAGCGCTGTAGTATTAACTGACCCCTGATCCACGACCCCTATTAGCCCATGTTGTCCGTCGTCGTTCCGGTATACAACGAGGCCGATTCGTTGGAGGCGCTCTTCGGCGAGCTGTCCGACGTGGCGGCCGCGGAGGGCTACGACCTGGACCTGATCTTTGTCGACGACGGCTCGACCGACGGTTCTTGGGAAGCGATTGCCCGGCTGGCGGCGTCCGACCCGCGCGTGGGCGGCATCCGCTTCCGCCGCAACTTCGGCAAAGCGGCCGCGCTGAGCGCCGGTTTCGAGCAGGCCCGGGGCGAGTTGGTGATGACGCTGGACGCCGACCTCCAGGACGATCCCCGCGAGATCCCCCGCTTTCTGGCCGAGATGAAAAAGGAATTGGACGTGGTCAGCGGCTGGAAAAAGGTCCGCCGCGACCCCTGGCACAAGGTGTGGCCGTCTCGGGTGTTCAACTGGCTGGTGAGCCGATTGACGGGCGTTCGGCTGCACGACCACAACTGCGGGATGAAGTGTTACCGCCGCGAGGTCTTCGACGAAATACGCCTCTACGGCGAGCTGCACCGTTTCATTCCGGTATTGGCCGCCGCGCGGGGGTTCCGCGTCGGCGAGATCGTCGTCAATCATCGCCCGCGCAAATTCGGCCGCTCGAAATACGGCGTCAGCCGGATAGTCAAGGGTTTGTTGGACCTGTTCACGGTAAAATTCCTCACCGGCTTCGGTCAGCGGCCGCAACACTTGCTGGGGACGATCGGGCTGTGCTCTTTCGTCGTCGGGGCGTTGTGGTTGTTGTATTTTGCGGTTGTCTGGGTCGTCTCGCGAGTGGATGCGTTCGGCATGGATCCGGTGCATCTCAAACAGCGTCCCGCTTTGCTCTATTCGGTCGGGCTGCTTCTGCTGGGCGGCCAGTTGATGTCGATCGGTTTTTTGGCCGAATTGTTTATCGCTTATCAGGCCCCGAGCAACCGGGGTTATTCGATTCGCGAACGCACCCCGCCTGGAAAATGAACGAACCCCAAGACGATCCCCGCCGCAAGCTCCGCTGGAGCGTTTACGCATTGTTGATCTGCGTCTCGGTCGGCGCGATGCTGGGCCGCATTTTAGCGGTAGATTCGGTCGACAAGGTTGGACTGGAAGCAAACCGGCTCGACGCCATTGCCGGCAAACTGGCAAAAAAACGGGCCGATCTTGCGAAAAGGGGCGTCTCCGGCGAGCGGCTCGCAGCGGAGCTCGAACGGACCGAGGCCGCGCTCCGCCGCGACGCGCTGTTGCGGCGACCCTTCCTCAGCGCGAACGACCGCAGCCGCTGGTGCGCGGTTCGCGCACTGGTCGAAGAGGAGATGCGAGTGCCCGGAAAGCCGTATGCCATCGACCGGGTGATCCAGGAGGAGAATTGGGACACGATCGACATGGTCAAGCACGACGGGCACCTCTATTCGAGCAAGCCGCCGCTGCTGCCGACGCTGATGGCGGCCGTCTACTGGCCGGTGCATCGCTTGAGCGGGGCGAACCTCCGCGACAATCCCCACGAGATCGACCGCTTCATGTTGATCGTTTTCAACGTCGTCCCGTTGGTCGTGTATTTCGTCTTGCTGGCGGCGCTGGTCGAGCGCTTCGGGGCGACCGATTGGGGGCGTATGTTCGTCGTGGCGGCCTGCTGTTTCGGCACCTTTCTGACGACGTTCGCCGTGGCGATAAACAACCACTTGCCGGCGGCGGTCTGCGCGGCGGCGGCCCTATTCGCGGCGGTTCGCATCTGGTTCGACGACCGGCGGGGCTGGGGATATTTTTTTCTCGCCGGGCTGTTCGGCGCGTTGGCCGTCTCGAACGAGTTGCCCGCCGCCTCGCTGTTGGCGGCGTTGGGCGTGTCACTTCTGATAAAGGCCCCGCGATTGACATTCTTGGCCTTCGCGCCGGCGGCGCTGCTGGTGGCGGCGGTTTTTTTCGGCACGAACTACATCGCCCACGGCACGCTTGCCCCGCCTTACGCCCATCGCGGCGGCGAAGGCGAGGACAACTGGTACGACTACACATACCAACGGATCGGAAGGACCATCGAAAGCTATTGGATGAGCCACTGGAAAAACACCAAGAAATTCGATCGCGGCGAGGAGTCGCGGTCCGTCTACGCCTTCAACGTGTTGATTGGCCACCACGGCATTTTCAGTCTTACGCCCGTTTGGCTGTTGAGCTTCGCGGGGATGGGCGCGTGGATTCTCCGACGCGGCGATCCCCGTCTGCGTTGGGCCGCGGCCGGCGCGGCCGCCATCTCGCTGGCTTGTTTGGCGTTCTACTTGGGCCAGCCGGTAATCAACCGCAACTACGGCGGCATGACCAGCGGTTTGCGGTGGATGTTTTGGCTCGCGCCGTTGTGGCTCCTGATGATGTTGCCGGCGGTCGACTTTTTCGCCGCCCGCCGCTGGACGCGCGGATTGGCGCTGATCTTGCTGGCCTTTTCGGTCCTCTCGGTCAGCTATCCGACGTGGAACCCCTGGTCGAATCCCTGGTTGTATAATTTATCGCGGTATATGGAGTGGGTGAAGTATCCGTAGATCAGGCCCTGCCCGGCAAGCGGTTCGATTTACGGCCGCCGGCGCCGATGGTACAATAATAGACGATAAACATGTTGTCTGGAGAGTGGACGGAAGAACAAACGAAGAACGAAGAAAAATATCCTCCCGGTTGGGATGCGGAGAGGGTCCGACGATTGATTGCGCATTATGAATCCCTCGACGAGGATCAGCAGGCGGCGGAAGACGAAGCCGCGCGGGAAAGGACCGATCAAACGACGGTAGTCGTGCCGGTTGAATGTATGTCCGCCATTGGCCAAATACTCGCTGCCAAAGGGGGAAGTTGACGAGCGATCTCAGGTTTTCGCTCCACATTCACTTCGGTTAGCAAAGAATGCGCAATGGTCGCGGCGATGGTCGAAGCCAACTTGAACGATCCGGTAACGCGGCACATGCGTTGCGAGGTGGCTCGGCTGCACGTGGACCATACGGTCGGCGAGACGCTGGCCGAGCTTCGCCGCCGGCCGCCGCCGGTGCGGATCGTTTATTTCTACGTGGTCGACGACGACGATCGGCTGAAAGGGGTGATTCCCGCCCGCGCGCTGCTGTTGAATCCGCCCGAGGCGCGGATCGCCGAGATCATGCTCACCGGCGTGGTCGCGGTGCCGGCCGAGGCGACGGTGCTCGAGGCCTGCGAGTTTTTCGTGCTGCACCGTTTTTTGGCCTTTCCGGTGGTGGACGACAAGGGTCGATTGATCGGCGCGATCGACGTGGAAATGTACACCGACGAGCTGCGCGAGTTGGGCGGCGGGATCAGCGACGACCTGTTCCAACTGGTGGGCGTTCATCTCGCTCGGGCCCGAGAGCCGGGCGCGGCGGCCGCCTTCCGCACGCGGTTTCCCTGGCTGGTCTGCAACATCGCCGGCGGAATCCTGGCGGCCATGCTGAGCGGCGTGTTTCAGGAACAGCTCGAACGGGCCGTGGCCCTGGCGCTGTTCATTCCCGTCGTGCTGGCGCTGTCCGAAAGCGTTAGCATCCAGTCGGTCAGCCTGGCGTTGCAGATGCTCCACGGCCGGCCGCCCTCCTGGGGGCTGATTGCCGGGAAACTCCGCCGCGAGTTGGTCATCGGCGCGATGCTTGGCCTGGCCGGCGGACTGGTCGTGGGCCTGTCCGCCCTCGGCTGGCTCGGCCAACCGCGCGTGGCGCTGAGCGTGATGGGCGGAATCGCCGCCGGCGTGACCGCCTCGGCCGCGTTGGGCGTCACCACGCCGAACCTGCTGCGCCGCTTCAAGCTCGATCCGCAGGTCGCCGCCGGACCGATCGTTCTGGCCGTCACCGACCTGATTACCTTGCTCTGTTATTTCAACGTCGCTCGATGGTTGGTGACTTGATGACGATACGATTGAATAATTCGTTCGAGCGGCTGGGCGCGACCGCCGGTCGCGGCTTTATAAGCGCAGTAGCCGGACGCAGCTTTACATGTGCGGTCGCCGCTGGAGGCTTAATATGGCTCGCGGCGGCGTGGTTTGGGGTGCAATCGGCCGCCGCCGAGACGCCGCCCGTATTGGTCGTGCCGCGCAGCGAGGCGCCTTTACAGATCGTCTCGCCGCCGCGGCAAGTCGAACGCGCCGAGGGCGAATGGGAACTCGTCGAGTTGGCCGACCGGCGGTTACGCGTTCCAGCCCAATGGTTGCCCGCCGGAGCGAAAACGCACAGGCTCATCGCCGTCGTTCCGCCGGCCGGGAACGGTCCGGGGGCAAGGCGATTTATGCCGCAAAAATCGACGAAAAAGGCCGCTTCGAACGGCTCTCTGCGGTTCGTCGCGGTGGACGACAAATCGCTCCGCGTCGACGAGGGGGAGCGGCCCGTGTTGGTCTACAACCACGGCGAGATCGTCGGTTCCCAAGTGCCCGAGCACGACTGGCGCCGCGCGCGCTCTTGCTACGTGCATCCGGTGTGGGGGCTGGACGGCGAGCGGTTGACCGACGATTTTCCCAGCGACCACTATCATCACCACGGCATATTTTGGGCCTGGCCGCACGTCGAGATCGACGGCCGCGATTACGACCTCTGGACGTGCTCGAACATCCGGCAGCGGTTCGTCCGCTGGATCGACCGCCGGGCCGGACCCGCGGCGGCCGAGTTGGCCGTGGAAAACGGTTGGTTCATCGAGGGCAAGAAGGCGATGGTCGAAATAGTCCGGCTGCGGGCGTTCCGCGCGTCGGACGACGCTCGGGCCGTCGATTTCGAGTTCGTCTGGACGCCGGTCGATCGGCCGATCGCCCTCCGCGGCGCCGAAGAGAAGGGCTACGGCGGATTTTCGATGCGTTTCGCGGTCCGCCGGAAATGGTTCACGGCGATCGCCGTTCCCGGCCGAGTGAGCGGCGACGATCTAGTCAATGTGCGTCTTCCTTGGGCCGATCTGACGTATCCGTTCGGCGGCGCGTCGAGCCGGAGCGGGGCGGCGTTGTTCGTCGATCCGGCCGCCCCCGATTATCCGCCCGCCTGGCTGACGCGGCATTTTGGGGTGTTGTGCGTGGGTTGGCCGGGCGTCGAGGGAAAAACTTTTCCGCCGGGCGAGCCGATCCGCCTCGCCTATCGCGTCTGGATACACAAATCCGCCCTCGGCTCGGACCGACTGCAACGCGCCTATCAAGGTTACGCCGAATCGGCGAAAACCCGCTGGGAATAAGCGCTCATCCCGCGCGGCACTGGCGGAGCGCCTCGTAGACCGCCACGGCGACGCTGACCGCGAGGTTCAAGCTGCGGGCCTCCGCGCGCATTGGAATACGGAGGCGGCGCTCGGCGTGCTTTTCGAGCAATCCGTTCGGCAAGCCGGCCGATTCACCGCCGAAGACCAGCGCGTCGCCGGGGCGAAAATCGGCCTCGGTGTATACCCGTTCGGCCCGTTTGCTGAAGAGCCATAAACGACCGGCGGCCAACCGCTCGGTCAGCGAGGGCCAATCATCGACTGTTTCGTAATCGAGGCGCCGCCAATAGTCGAGGCCCGCGCGGCGGAGCCGCCGGTCCTCGATGCGAAAGCCGAGCGGTCGGACGAGCCACAACTTCGCCCCCGCGGCGACGCACGTTCGGCCCACGTTGCCCGTGTTGTCGGCAATCTCCGGCTGGTGAAGAACAACGTGAATGAAGGGAGTAGACACCACGCCACTCTGCAAAGAGCGAAGTCCTACGATGTTTGCGTTTCGCCAGCTCCCTCTTCGACGACCGAGGGAACGACCCAGACCTTGACTTCCGCGTTCACTTCCTGGGCGAGGTGGATCGGAATAGTGTACAGGCCAAGCTCCTTGATGGGGCCTTCCAGACGGATCTGATCCTGAGAGATGTGGAAGTTGTTTCGTTTGAGGGCGTTTGCCACCTCGGTTGCGCCGACCGAGCCGTAGAGGTGTCCTTCGTCGTTGGCGTTTGCTTCGATGGTGATGCTTTGCTTGGCGAGGTCGGCCGCCACGGTCTTCAATCCTTCGAGCCTGGCCTTTTCGATCGCCTCCAACTCCACGCGGTGTTTTTCCACCATCCGCTTGTGGTGATCCGTGGCGATGGTGGCCAGTCCTTGAGGGATTAGGTAATTCATTGCATAGCCGCGACGGACTTCGACCACGTCTCCCTGCTTTCCCAGGTACTCGACCGGCTGGATCAACAGCAGTTCGACGCCGCCGTGGGCGCCTTTGGGGAGCCGCTTGGCGCGATGTGGAACGGTTCGTTTGATCGTCTTTTTCGTTTTGACCATCGGAGTCATTCTTTGGTTAACCGACTGTGGCACGGCCGCCCTCGGCCGTGTGATGAATCGTTAATTGCCGGTCACGGCCGAGGGCGGCCGTGCCACATATATTTTCAAAACGGGATGTCGTCTCCCGGCGATTGATCGGCGGGGGGTGAATCGTCGAAGTCGTCGGGCGGAGCGGGTTGGCTGTACTGCGAATTGGGCTTGGCCGCCGAGCGCTGCCCGCCGCCCTCCGAGCCGCCCCGGCCGCCGAGCATCTGCATTCGCTCGCCCACTACCTTCAGCTTCGATCGTTTCTGGCCGTCTTGCCCCTCCCAAGCGTCCAGTTTCAATCGGCCTTCGATCAGCACGGGCGAACCTTTGCTCAAATATTCTCCGGCCACTTCGGCCGTTCGGCTCCAGAGCGTTACGTCGACGAACGTCGTGTCCTCGACCCATTCTCCGTTGGCGTTCTTGCGCCGATCATTGACGGCCAAACCGACATCGGTGACGGCCGTGCCGCTTTGGAGGTAGCGGATTTCCGGGTCGCGGGTCAGGTTGCCCAACAGTATTACGCGGTTGTAGCTGGCCATAAGGATAGCTCCCGGTTATTCCTCGATTTCGATGTCTTCCTCTGAATCATCGGCGTTGTCGGCGTTGTCGGCGTCGTCGGCGACGGCGTCGGCAGGCGGGTTCTCGGCCTCGCTCCGGGGGGCAACCGAGGCGGTTTTGGCATGGGCGACGAGGGCGTCGGCGATGCGCGGATCGACCTTCAAGATCAAGGACCGCAGCACGTCCTCGGCGATCCGGCATTGCCGTTTCAGATCGGCCAGCCTTTCGCCGTCGAGGCGGAAATAGGTCAGCCAATAAGCGCCTTTGCGTTGTCCCTTGATCGGGTATGCCAGACGCCGTTCTTCCCAAAGCCGGCTGACGAGCATCTCGCCGCCGAGTTTCTCGATCATTGCGGGCACTTGGCCCGAGACCGACTCGGGATCCCGTCCAAAACGGTTCGCGTCCAGGATGAACATGCCTTCGTAAGTGGATACGGCCAAGATAGAACTCCTCGAAAGTACGGTGCTTGCGGCCGGCGGCGGCCGCGCTCCGGCGTTCAGTTATAATAGTTCATGCAATATTGAGTCCCCTCTCGCGACCAGGCCGCTACGGCGTCGGTCGCCAAGGGGACGGTTGTTTCGATAATGCCGAGTTCCTCGGCGTTGAATTTGCCGAGCACGTAATCGGCCCAATCCCAATTTTCCGGCGCGGCGCCGATGCCGATCCGCAGCCGCGCGAACTCCTCGGTGCCCAACTTTGCAATAATATCGTCCAATCCCTTCTGTCCGCCGGAGGAACCCTTCGTGCGAAAACGGAGTTTGCCCAGCGGCAGGTTTAAATCGTCGCAGATCACCAACAAGTTTTCGATCGGCAACTTGTAAAAAGCGACCGCCTCCCGAACGCTGTTTCCGCTGAGGTTCATGAAGGTCGTGGGGCTAAGCAGCAGGATTTTGCATTCACCCAGTTCGGCCTCGACGATTTCTCCTTGGAAACGCGTCCGCGGCGCGGCCACCCCGTGTCGCCGGGCCACTTCGGCGATGACCTCGTAGCCGACGTTGTGTCGCGTTTGCCGGTAACGGCGGCCCGGATTGCCCAGCCCAACCACGAGTTTCATCGGCCATGCTCCCCGCCGGAGAGGGCTTTCGCCGCCTCGGCCACACCGTATTTATTTCTCTGCCGACTCCTCGCCCTCCTGTTTTTCTTTCTCGCCAATGACTTCCGGTTCGCCTGGGGCCGCCTCGGCGGCTTCCTCTTCCGGCTGCTCCTGAGGCACGACGCATTCGACGACCGGCAACTCCAAATCAGCGGCCAGCAACTTGGCCCCCTGCGGCAGCGGCAAATCTTTCAACAAAATCGAACCGTTCAACTCCAGGTGATTGATGTTCACGGCCAGCTTTTCGGGGATGGCGGATGCCGGACACGCCATCTCCACGTCGTGGATCAACTGTGAGACTACGCCGCCTTCCTTCGCGCCGGGCGCTTCGCCGCGCAGCTCGATTGACACGCTCACTTCGACGATCTCGTGCTCCGAGACGCGGGTGAAATCCACGTGCAGGACGTGCGTGCCCCAGGTGTCCCACTGCAAACTGCGGATAAAGGCCGATTCGTCCACCGCGCCGGTCAGGCTGACCAGCCGGCTGCCGTGACGGATCGCCGTCTCGAACGTATCCGCATCGACGCTCAGCGGCACGCACTCCAGCCCGTGTCCGTAAAGTATGGCGGGAATCCTCCCCGACCGGCGCAGACGCCGGGTGTTGTGTTTGCCCTGGGAATCACGTGGTTCAACGGCCAATTGAAGCGCCATTTTGCATCCTCTTAAGCGGTGCGCAAAACAATCTTCTCCACCGATGGCGAATCAACCATTTTCATGGAAACGCAAGGAAATGCAACCCCTGCAAGCAACTTTTTCTCGCCGCAATTCGAGTCGTGGACACTAAAACTCGCCTTAAAAGGCGCAAACTTACATCAAATGGACCCCCATGAGTAGGGACATCGCGCGAATTGCTCTTGCTTGTCTTCTCGTTTCCGCGCTCGGGGCTTGGGAACCAGATGGTTCATAATTAGTTTCTGTTGCGGACCCATCAAGTAAGGTGCGTGCTTGCACGCACCAGCTTGGTTTTGCCGCGAAATAAGGTGCGTGCAAGCACGCGCCCTACGGATTTGGAGCTTTCCGCAA
>JAFGLH010000082.1 GCA_016928165.1 Pirellulales bacterium
CAAAATAACCGCGAATCGGGACATTTCAATTCCTCCATACGGCGATATATGGGGGATATTGTCCCGTTTCCCGGCGGCGAGTCAAGACGAGCCGTCAATTCATATTCGGTTGGAAACACGTTGCCGCAAAGATTCAAATGCTCCGCTATTTGAAGGCGACATCATGCCGTCTCGATTTGACGGCATGAACGTCGAAGGAACAACATCATAAACTTCATTGGTTTTAAGAATTGCTTTGCGGAGTGTTAAACATTTCGAATAGCGCGCGGCCTTAAACTTCGGAGAGCGAATAATGCGGCACGGCGCCCCGCCGCGAGGCTACCAGAGCGCCGACGCGGCAGGCGAACTCACAGGCGTCGCGGGGCGTATGGCCCGAATACAGCCGGTTGATGATCGCGGCCGAAAACGCATCGCCCGGCCCAACGGCGTCGGCGACCTGGACTGGGACGGCTGGAACATAGTCGAAACCGTCGGGGAAGCTGATCCAAGCCCCGTCCTCTCCGCCGGTCAGGCATATCCATCGAATGCCGAACTCCGCCCGGAGCCGCGCGCAGAAGCGGCGGCGGTCCGGTTCGTCGATGCCGAGAAGACGCCCCACTATCGAGGCTTCGGTTTCGTTGAGTTTCAGGGTGTCGACGTGGCGCAGCGACCACTCGATCACCTCCCTATCGTGGAAGTCCATGCGAAGGTTTACGTCGCAGAAGACGTGCCGGAAATTCACCTCTTGGATCAATCGCCAAAGGCTGTCGCGTGTAGCAGCGTGCCGTTGCGCGATGGTGCCGAAGTAGCAGCAATCGAAATCCAGATCGCGGATGCGCCGCAAGTCGGCGTCGTCGAACGTAATCCGGTCGAACGACGTGGGATCGGGAATGGAAAAGGCGGGATTTCCGTCCGCGTCGATGGCGGCCTTCACAAGGCAGGTGTCAACGTCGGCGGCGGCGACGAAATCATCGCGCACTTTGTAGCGCCGGATGGTTTCGCGGGTCGCGAGGCCCAGGTCGTCATCGCCGACGGCAGAAAGCAGGAATACTTCGTCCACGCCGAGGATTCGCGCGTGGGCGGCTACGTTGAAGGCGCCGCCGCCGATGAAGCGTTCGCCGCGTATCTCGTCCCAAACGACTTCGCCAAAACAAAGAAGTTTCATGTTGGGTCGGGGATCAAAGCATATTGAGCAAGAGTGTAAATAGGGCGATCAGCAGTGCGGCCGCCATCGGAACGGCCAAGGCGCGCTGAATGGGTCGGCGGCGCGAAATCACCCCGACGCTGGCCGGAACGGACGTAGCCCCCACCAATCCGACGGCGAAGAACACCGCGAACGCACTGCCGAAGAGGCCGGGGTCCAATTTCGAGAACATCAGTCCGGTGACCGTGGGCGTGATCGGTCCGATCATCAATCCGACCAGCAAGACGAGCACGGCGGCCGCGGCTTTCGAGGCGGTGACGGACATTCTCCACAGGGCCGCGAGCACCACGATTGCCATGATCGCCGAGGCGACGGCGCCGGTTTGAACGGTGACCAAGGAGGCCGCCGCCAGCCGGGCCACCAACGTGCTCACCCAGAAAGCGGACAACAGCATATTGGCTGCGCGAGCCGAATAGCCCAGCGCCGTCCCGTAGCTGGTGATCCAATTGCCCATGGTGTTCTCGACGCCCGTGTTCATGAAGAACGCCAGAGCGGCGACGATCACGATCGGATTGCCCAACAGTGAAATGGCCCGGTGAAAATCGAACCCGCTTTGAATGCTCGGATAGTCGGCAACCATCGCGGGCACGACGGCCAGCAGAACGATAAAGGACAAAAAGTATCCGGCCTTTCGATAATGTTTGCCTTTCTGGGCCAGTCCGACAATGAAGGCGGTGAAGAAGGCCCCCAAGCCGAAAAAGGCGTTGCCCAAATTGGAGGCGGCCGGGGCGTTTTTTCCGCCGAACAACACCAGCGGCAACAGCGTGCTGCTGACGGTGCAAGCGCATATTCCGCCGATCCCCAGAATGACGCAGGCCAATATCGCCGAGGCATAGTTCCTTGCCAGAACCAGGAACGACAATCCCGCGGAGCCGGTGAGGAGCCCGACCACAGCCAACGGCCGATGGCCGAAGGCATCGACCAACGGCCCGACCAGCAACACGACCGCCGCGCTGGTCAGCATCAGCGCCGAGATCATGCCGGCGACTTGACTGTTGTCGAGATTTAGTTCCCGGGCGACCGACAACTTCAACGCTCCGATGGACGAGATGACCACGCCGAATTGAAACATGCACATCACGGCGACCAGTTGGATCATCAGTCCCATCTCATCCTCGCGTTGTTTGTCGATGGAGATATCGGCGGTTGATTTTATCGAGTGCGCGAAGCATGGCTTTTCGATTGGCATCGGGAATGGTGATCGTGTGGCTGGGGGCGGCGATGAATCCGCCCCCCCGGCCCATGACCGACGCGACGTCTGCGACGGCCGTTTCCACTTCGTCCGGCGTGCCGAAAGTCAGGTAGCTCTGCGTATCCAAGCCGCCCATGAAAGACAGCTTGTCGCCGTAGAGGCGTTTCCATGCAAAGATGTCGTTGGCGGCCGGCTGGCAGGGATCGAGCACGTCGAGGCCGATCTCGATCAGGTCGGGAACGATTTCGCCGATGTGCCCGCAGGAGTGCTGAAATATCAACCCGCCGTGCTCCTTGACCGCGTCGTAGAGTATTTTCAGGCGCGGTTTAAAGAGTCTTCTCCAGGAGGGGGGCGAGATGAACAGGGCCGTTTGCGTCCCCCAATCGTCCGTGAAACGCACGCCCGCCACCCCGGCTTCCAGAACGGCTTGCGTCAGCCGCCGTCCGTAGGCGGCGATTTTGTCGAGAAGCGATTCGACTTTTTCAGGTTCCAAGGCGACCGCCATGAGAAAGTTGGTTGTGCCCAGAAGAAGCTGGGCGCGTTCGTAGAGAACCATTTCGTTGTAGGCGATCGGCAGCGTGTCTTCGTTCGCTCTTGAAGCGACTTGCCGGCGCATGTCGTCCGTAACCGCCGACCAATCCGTCCGCGGCGGCTGGAGCGATTCGATATGGTCGATGTCCAGCACGGGCTTTCCGTCGGGATAGCTGCCCTCGTCTGTGTTTGTATCGATCCACCGGACGCCCCAATCGTCCAGTCCGCCTTTGGGCGGCCGCTGCACGACTTTCGGCTTCAGCAGCGACAACGCGCCGTCGTGACGGTGTGGAACCCACTGGGGGCCGTTCCTCTTGATGGTCCGCAATAAGTTTTCTCGTTTTGTCATCACTGCGGCTTAATGTTGCGGCTTATTCCAAATTGGCGTGACGTTGCCAGACTTCGTCGTGGCGGAGGTGCTTGCGGTCCTGAATGTCGAGCGCCAAAACGTCGCTGAAAACGTGAAGGCTCTGGTCGAACAACGTGGACATCAATTGCACCGAGGCCACGCCCCGGCGAGGCTCATTTTTGGTGGGACAAGGCAAATGCACGACGACGTCGCTAAGGGATTTGATCGTCGATCGGTCGGCTGAAGTAATCAACGCCAGCCGCGCGCCCTTGTTTTTGGCGATTCGCGCGATCTCGGCGGGCAGTCTGCTCTCCCCGGATCCGCTGGCGATCAACAACAGGTCTTCCGGTCCAATTGGCTTCTCGTCCATTGCGCCGACCGACTGGCACTCGATGCCCAAGTGGTTCAGACGCTTGCCGAGACATTGCAGCGACAACAATACCCTTCCCACGGCGTGAATGAACACGCGCCGCGCCGCCGTCAAGGCGTCGATCAGCCGTTCGACTTCGGCGACATCGATCCGTTCGAGGGTTTCGCGGATTTCGGCCGCAACCTGTCGCGAATATTCTTGTAGGCGGTTCTGTTCCGCCTGTTTTTTCGTCCGGGAGTCGTCCATAATTGTCGTTGCTTCCGCCAATTTCCGCCGGAAGTCGGCCGTGGCGGCGACAATCCCGCCGCGACTGCCGTCGAATATGCTCGAACTGCCGCAGACCAGAATGTCGGCCCCCGCCGCCGCCATCCGGGGCGCGTTCTCGAATCCGACGTTGCCGTCCGCGCAGATGTGGATATTCAAGCCCTTGTCGTGGATCAGCCGTCGCAGATCGGCGATCTTCTCGATCATGTCCGGGATCAATATCTGTCGCGTAAAGCCCGGGTTGGTCGTCATCAACAACACCATATCGACCGTCGGCAGCAGACATTCGATTGTCGAGATCGCCGTTGCGGGATTGAGCGCCACGCCGGCCAGAGCGCCCTTTGCGCGGATGGTTTGGGCCAGCAAATAAGCGTGGTCCGTGGCCTCGGCATGGAACGTCACCGCCGCGGGCGAAAGCTCGTCCAACACCATTGGCGTCCAAACATTCGGATTGGAAACCAGCAAGTGAACGTCAAGGGGGATCGACGTAGCCCCGCGCGCCGCCTTGGCTTCCTCGATGCCGATGCCTAGGAAGGGGACAAAATGTCCGTCGGCCATGTCGACGTGGATGTAATCGACGCCCGCCTCTCGCAAGCTCGTCAACTCATCGCCCAGCCGTAAGGGATCGGCGCAAAGGAGCGAAGCGGTCAGCTTGGGTTGCCGTCGATTCATGCCCTTAGGTATCACAACTTCACAAACTCGTTGCCCAAGCCTTAAGATTGTCGAAAGCGGCTTTTCCGTCGCGGACCACGAAACCGATTCGTCCCGTCGGCTTGTCAGCGCAATAGGATTGAACGAACAAATCGTTCAGATACAGTTCGAACATGCCCTTTCGGAACAGTAGCCGGAAAGAAGCGTCTTTACCCGCCTCGATTCCCGCCACCGTGGCGCAGCCGAATCCGGCGCGGTCCTCGCAGTCGAAACGAGCGTCGTCGTCCAGGCGGAGAGTCCCGATCTCGGTGAGGCGGTGCGCGTGAAACAACACGGCCGTTCCCCGTTGCGGCCGTTCTTCAATAAACAAACCCACGCTCGGCAGGCCGCCGCGAAACCGCTCGACTTTCATCCGCCCTTCCAAAATAAAACCCTTATCGACATCGAATCGTTCATCGAGCACGGCCACGGCGGTCCGCGGTTTGTCGTACCCCATCCATGTCGCGTTTTTCCCCGGGCGTCGAGCGAGCCGCACCGCGTCGCCTTCAACGGCGAAAGCCGCCTCGGTTGCTTTTTCATTGCTTTCCGACATGGGGAATATTTGCGTGCAATTGCGCGGTTGAAGCGGAACGGGAGCGCCCTTCATCGCGTCGTTGCCCCGCCAATAGCCCATCCGCAGATGGCCCTCGCTATCGACGACGGCCTTTTTCAACGGGGCGTGCCACCATTGGACCGGCGTGTGCGGATCGGCAATGTAGCTGCTCAGCAGCAATTCGCCGGGCAATCGGCAGTAGCAGGCCCAAATCTCCGCGATCCGGCGGCCCGAGTGGCCGTTGAGCCGCAACGCAGTGTAATCGGGTCGAAAGGGGCCTTCCGGCCGATTGGCCACGAATGTCAGCACGGAATAACCCGCGTCGCCGGGCAAACCTTTTGCGTTGCCCGGCAGCCGGGGATCCTGCCAATTGCCGCCGAGCAAATAAAACCTCTCGCCGATCCGTTGGCAGCCGCCCGTCTCGCCGACGCCCCAGTTTTTGTCCGTGAGTTGAAAATCCTCCTTCCAAGTCCATTTCACGCCGTCCTCGGACCGCAGCAGCCCGCCGCAGGCATATCCATACCATTGCGTGCGGCCGCCTTCTTCGATCTTAACCACGTCCATGTGGTCCAGCCGTTTGCCGTCGGGCCGCCGCACGTCGTATTCCTCGCCCAGATACTTCCAGTGGATCAGGTCGTCCGACTCCCAAAAACGCAGCAAAGATTTTTGGTCAGTCGTCCAACTGCCGTGGTTGAGGACGAAGCGGTCGCCGACTTTCCATGCCCGAATTGCCCAAATCGGGAAGGGCGCGTTATGGATGACCGGTCCGACGTCCTTCCAATGGACGCCGTCGGCGGAGGTCGCCAACCACATGTCGTTGAACTGCAAATCGGCGCCGTCAACTTCCTCGCGATACATCGTCAGCAAGTAATACTTGCCGTCGTGCCAGACGACGCAGTTGTCCTTGAGCGTGCCGCTGGGCGTTCGATAGAGCATGGCGCGGGCCGGAGCGGGCAAGGCCGAGCCGACCGTCAACGCCAGAATAAACAACGGCATGAGCGATCGTCGGAGCATGAAGATGTTCTCGGGAAGGTCAAGGCAAATCGAAGTCGATCGTATTTTCGCCGGGTTTCACTTCAGCCGTGAGCGTGGAGGTCTCGCGTTCGGCGTATATTTGCGGCGCCAGCCAGATGATCGTTGGGGCCCCGAATCCCTTTTTCAGCTCGTCCTCCAGGGATTTCGGCTGATACCCGCCGCTGACTTGTTTTGCCTCGATGGTCACGACGTAAAGGCCGGGCGCGGCCCCGTCGTTCGACGTAAATGTCGTCAGCCGATACGCGCCGTCGGGGCCGATCTTGCCGATCGCCAGCCGGCCGTGCTTCGGATAGAAAATTATCGTCCCCTCGGCGACCGGCTTGCCTTGGTATGTTATTTTTCCGCCGACCGGCGCGGTCGTCGGCCGATCCGGCCCGCAGCCGGAGAACATTGCAAGAGCGGCGGCGAACGCGGCGGACGCAAGAACTACTCGTCGATCCATTACAGAAGCTTCCTTATTTGTGATACCGCGAGCGGTTGACAGCGTTTACTCGCATGTTGGGGCGGCAGTACAACCGTCACCTCAACCACGAACCCCTGTTCCCTAATCCCCAACCCCCGACCCCTCAATACTCCACCCCCGAAATGATCTCGCCGCCGGCGATTGTGCTTAGCGCTTTATATGCGCCATCGTCGATTGACTCGTCGATGAATGATACGTGGCCGTCGCAGAAGACGAAGTGCGTGCCGCCGGCGTGATAGCTGCCGAAGGGGGCATTGTTGTCCTCGCTGATCGTCATGGGGAAGATTTCGTAATTGATCGGATAATACGTGCTGCGGTAGCCGCGGCCGGTATACCATTTGGCGGGATCGGGGCAACCGTCTTGCACCGTGCCGCCGGAGTATGAACATCCGCAGCCGCCGAACCACCAGAGCGGCGTCCCTCCGTCCGTGTCCGTATCGACGCGCGGAATCAACCCGATGCGGCTCCCGTGGACGCTCTCGCCGATGGCGAACGTGGAGGCGGTTCCGTCGGAAATATCGGCGAAGCGACGCCAGCGGTTGATGGCGAACAGCCCGTCGGCATAGACGCGGCCGTTTGCGGGATTCTCGGCCAAGAGCGTCTTTCCGCCGACGCAGCCGAAATAGTCGCGCAGACTTGAATACTGTGGAATCCGGGGGTCGCTCGGACATTGGTAAAACGGAAATTGCTTGAGAACGTATTCCTGATGCGCCGTCAGCCAGGTTTGCCAGCCGACGGAATAGTCTATCTCTGACTCCAAATTGGCTTGTTCGATGTAGGCGAGGATTACGAAGTAGAACGGGTTTCCGCGAAGGTCCACGCCCGTGTCGTTCAGCGAACTGACCGACTCGGCGGCGGGAAAACAGTTGAAGGCCGCTTCATAGTTGTGCATGGCCAGCCCCAACTGTTTGAGGTTGTTGACGCATTGCGCCCTTCTGGCTGCCTCGCGGGCCGCCTGCACCGCCGGCAACAGCAACGCAATCAGGATGCCGATGATCGTTATCACGACCAATAATTCCACTAAGGTAAAACCGCGTGTGGACGGGGATTCGGAGAACGCCTGGGCGCCACTGCTGGCTTGTCCAACAGTGTTTTTCCAGCGGCGGGCTTTGGATGGTGGATTTGTTTTCATATCAACGTTCCTCAATAAACATTATACTCGACGGCAAATGGCGGAATGGGGTACGCGCCGCTTCCGGCACATCCACCATCCGCCATCCCACCTTCCAAAATGTTCACGCTTTTTTACACTTCCTCCAGCCATAGGCCGCAAAACAGACCAGACCGGCGATCAACAGGGCCATGCTTCCCGGCTCGGGGACGCTGTTTGCGACAATCGTGGTCCAAACCTCGCCGGCGATAACGGCCATGCCCGCGTCGCTGGGATGGTCCCGGAACCCGCGGTTCGCCGGGGTGCCGTACACGTCGCTGATATCGACGAACGCGCCGCCGGCGTCCGCGCAGACCTGTTCCAAAATGCCGTCGGTGACGGCGCTGGGCCACCAAGTGCTAACGACAAAAAGCTCCGGGTCGCTGCCGTCGAACGCCGCGATCACCTCGGCCAGTCCGGCGGCAAAAGCGGTCCTGGCCGCGGGGGTGGTCAACGATGCGGTCGAGTTGTCGCCAAGCTGAATAACGAGCACATCCGGCTGCCAACTAGTCAGCGCCGCCAGTTCGGTCGCCGCGTCATAAGTCGTATAGTTCTGTTCAAACATGCCGTAATTGTAGATGTTGACGGCCTGCACGGCGGGCTGGCTGCCGCCGTTGACTGACGCGATTTCGCCGGCGACCAGATGGGCGTAATCCTTGCTCTGGCTGCTGGCGGCCATGCCCCAGTCGCCCGTCCAGCCGATTTCCTCCTTGGGCGGATGGTGCGTCAGGCTGTTGCCGAGAAAAAGAACCTTGTCGGCCTTCATATTGCCCACCCAGATGCCCGCCTCCGCCGACGAAGCGGACGCGAACAAGCAAAACAACGCAGCGATGCAAAGCAACCTCATGGTGTATTTCATTTCCAGTTCACGGCCTTTCTTAATTTCCATGAAGGCGTCCTGAAATTAGTCCTTTTAGCCCGCCGAGAATACACGGCGGTCAGCGTCGCCGACGCTCCAGACCGTGCCCCCGGTGTATACACCGGGAACTAAATAGTCTGTTTTCCGGGACCAATTCCAGGACGCCGAATTCCACGTCCTGCCGAAATCTCGGCTTACTTGCGCTTTCTCCATGCATAGGCCAGCAGGCCGATCAGGCCGGTCGCCAACAAGGCAATCGTCGACGGCTCGGGGACGTACGAAATCGTAATGTCGTCCACTCCCACGTAATTGTATGTGGCGCTGTAAGCCCTAAGTTCGACGCCAATTACATTGTAAGTGGGCATATCGAGAGTAACGCCCATTAGAGTATGCGCGGTCACTCTCGTATTGATGTCGCCGGGAGTTTTTTCGTACCAGAGTTCAAGGTCGTAGACATTGTGGGTATCCGTCGCCGTGGCGTCGATTCCCACCTCCCAAATACTGGGGCCGGCCGCATCCATTTTGTACTTGTAACCGATGCCAGGGATATACCAATGGAGGTTGTAAGGGGTGCCGCTGGCGCCAATCCTCGATCCAATCCAAAAAGCATTGGCGACGCCATCGGTAAGAGCCACCCGGCCCATCATTTGCGAGTATGTGCTGCCGACCCAAGTAAGAGTAGAAAACGTGAAGTCCTCATCCGCCGGGATCGAGAAACCCCAATCCGAGTTGTTGACTCGTTGCGAATAAACGGAAGCAGTATAAGTTACATCCGTCGGATCCCAACGAAGGTATTCGTCGCTCATCGGAGCGGGGGCCGGGTCGTCTACCTTGACGCGTTTAATCGGCGCAACATCACTGTGGCCAGTCGTTGCCCAGCTATCTTGACCGTGAAGATCGCCGACGTCGCATCGGCTAAAGTCGTAAACTTTGATGATATCGGCGTTTGCCGTGGCGAAACCGGCGAACACAAGGGCGACGGCCGCCACCACGGAGTTCAGATGCATTCTAGACATGACATTCTCCTCATTGAAAAGATTTGATACATGGAACACACGCAATTTTTTCGGGCGGCCCGCACTCGCGGGACAACTACAATTGTCGTGCAATCCCGGCTTACTTGCGCTTCCTCCAGGCATAAGCCAACAGGCCGATCAGGCTGGTGGACAGCAGCATGAGCGTTCCCGGCTCCGGAACCTCCCCGTATGCCTGTACCTCGCAGATTCGCACGCGGGTTTTGCCGCTTGCACGGACGAATTGGAAAAAGAGGCTTTGCGTTCCCTCCGGGGCGCTGACCTCGAAATCCCAGTAGTACATCTGCCACGGCAGGTCGCCGGCCGTGCCGTCGGTCATCCGAGTCGGCATCGCGCTCAATGCAACAAGCGTCGTCTCATAGGAATCTCCCTGATTGGCCGGAAACGACCCGGTGGTCGGCGTAATCAGCGACGTGGAACTCTTGATGGCGCATTGCGCCGGATCGAGATCGCCGGCGCCCCATATCCTAATATGGGTTATGGTGTACGAGTTGTCGAAGCCCCAAATCGCCAGACGCGGCGAAGAGTCGTAAGGAGACGTTCCCAATGACACCCAGTCGGCGTTCACTCCGCCGTCAACGACGGCCTTTCCATCCATGACGTATGCCGGCGAAAAACCCACGTTTACCGTCGAAGCAGCCGCGGACTTGCCGGAAAGGAGATTGGGATCGGCGACGGAAATAGTCTCGGCGGCCAAGTTGCCGACCAACGCGATCAAGGCGAATCCCGCAAACAAACCGACTAATAGATACTGTTTCGATTTCATTTCTTTGGATTCCTTTAATATCTCGAGCCCATCATATTATTCGGGCGGTCCGCACGCGCGAGACATTCGCCCAAGAACAACCTTGCTTGCCGGGTCAACAAGGCACGTGGCCTTTAATCCCGGATGCCCCGAAACATCGGAGCGATCATTCACTCGCCCTTCGTTCCGTTTCACCTCCTTTCGCGGTTTTGTCTGACGCGACAGTCGGATTCAGCCCCTTGCCGTTGTTGTATAGCTCCGCGATTTCCTCCTCGGAAAGCGCGCGGTCCCAGACGCCGATCTCGTCGATCAGCCCGCCGACCCATTCGTAGGGCGAGTTCGGCTCCAAGCTCTTATGTCTGTTGCCGATGGCGAAATGGTCCGCGCCGAAGTCGGGGCGCCGCTCGACGCCCCGCAAGGCGATCCGCACCCCGTCCAAATACAAGTACTGCATCCTGCCGCGGCGATCGTAAGTCGTTGCTAGGTGATGCCAACCGCCGGCAATGGAGGCCGTCTCGACGTTCCCGGCTATATCGTTGTCCCACCAGAAGTTCCGCGCCATGCACTCTTCCGGCGAGACGCCGTAGAGGATCAAGGCGTTTGCCCGGCCGAGCGTCGGCTCGCCCCAGCTTATGATGTCAAACACGCCCTTCGGCAGGACCGCCGCATCGACGCGGCACCAGGCGGAGATCGAGTAAGATGAATCTCCCGTGGGCACGCCGCTGGGTACGCCCCGGCCGCCGTTGAACGAGAGCGAATCTTTGTGGCCATTGCCGCGCAGCCGCAGCGCTCCGCCCAACGCGCCGGCGGTTTCGCGGGTCGGCGAGCCTTCGGCCGCGAGGTCGCCGCCGCCGAGTGAATTCTTGCCGAGGTTGGCCGGGTCGTCGAACGACCAATAGGCCGCCAGTCCTCGTTCCAATCCGATCGGCAGATGCAGTTCAGGCATCTGGCGGACGAACTTCGGCGTTTGTGTGGGGAGCGTGAAACGTGCAGTTTCGGTTGCGTCCTTTTTCACGAGAACGGAATCACCGGCCTCGAGTTCTCGTTCGTACTCCCCCGAATCCCCGAATCCCCGAATCCCCGCCTGAACCACAATCTTTCCCTCGAACACATACGAAACGGTGTCGCCGTTGGCGTCCAC
>JAFGLH010000083.1 GCA_016928165.1 Pirellulales bacterium
CAAAATAACCGCGAATCGGGACATTTCAATTCCTCCATACGGCGATATATGGGGGATATTGTCCCGTTTCCCGGCGGCGAGTCAAGATCAGAGGCGAACGGCGCTTCCGCGTCGGGAGAAGACGCTTGCTTTGATGTATGCGAATACCTGTATCTTACGGCGACACTCAAGGCAGGTTGAAGTCAATGGCGTTGTCGCCTCTTTTCACTTCGGCCGTGAGCGAGGAGGTTTTTAAGCCGGAGTACTTTTCGGGCAACAGCCACTCGACCTTCGGCGGACCGTAGGCGCCGACCGATTCAACGTCGCCGTCCGGCGGAATGATGGTGGGCGTGATCCGCCGCGCCTCGATCGTTACCCGGTGATACCCCAAAGTCGCGCCGTCGTTCGGCTTGAAAGTCGTCAGCCGATAGGCGCCGTCGGGGGCCAGCGAGGCGGTGGCCGGTCGGCCGTTTTTCGGATAAAACATGATTGTGCCTTCCACGACCGGCTTGCCTTGATAGGTCACTCGTCCGTGGACGGGCGCCGTCTCGGGCAGGCCGGGACCGCAACCGAAGCAGATTGTCATGCAAACCCATACGGCCAAGAGACGAAAACGAGGTTTTCGGATCATGGTAAATCCCTTTTGCTGCAACGATACAACCCGCCGGGAGCGATTTTTTCGGCGAAGGATAAAATTGCGAAGGCGGCCAATTTGCCCGTTGCCGGCGAGTCTTTCACGATGCCGACAAGCTGGTTCAACTGTTTGTCCGCCGCGGCGGTCAGTTCGTCGCCGTTAGGCATCGACTCCGCCTGGGCATAAAGGTGAAAAGGGAGGCCGCCCCGTTTGCTGCCCCAGTGTGTGAGATAATCGGCTTTCGCCGCGCGGCTGAAGTCTAACAATATCCAAGCGTGATTTTTCGCCAGTTGCGAGAGGGCTTCTTCACGTCGTCGGCCGCTTTTCTCTAAATACGGCAGTCCGGCCGAGTACGCTTCGAGGCAATACATAATCACGGACGGTTTGATGGTCTCCTCGGGATAGAAGTCTCGGGCGACAGTCATCAGGTCCTGACGATTGAGCCAATCTATCGCGCCTCGTCCTATTGCGAGGCAATCGGGATCGCCGGTTTCTTTGTAGAGCAGAAAGGCCAGCGAACCAAAAGTGCCGGTGGCGCACCAAAACTCCTTGTCGCTCTTGGGCCAGTGTCCGTTTGCCACGCCGCCGGACGGCCGCACCCAATTCTCGGCTACAAGTTTGAAGAACAATTTCACCGAGTCCAAATACTTATTTTTTTCCGCGGGATCGTCGCACCGGACGACCGTCGCCAGCACTCCCATGGCGATGGACGAAGAATCCGCCACATACCACTTTTCCCGGTCTTCCCCTGGCTTGCGGCCGTAATGCATGTAATATGCTCCCTTGGGGACCATCCGTTTTTGGTGTTCTATCGTTTGGTCCGCCCATTTTTTACATTCTTCAAGATATTCCTTTTTAGCGTCCAAATCATACGCTACAGCCAACGCCCGAACGACATACGCGTCGAAACACCCCCAGGAATGCACGTCCACGCTTGTTTTCGGGCGATTCAGGGCTTTTGCGTTCGCGTCGCAAAGGCGACGGAAAACTCGCAAGTATTGCTCTCGCGGCGAATCCGCGGTGGCCGCTTCAGCCGCGCAGACCGTCGATATACCGACCGCCGCAAGCAGAATATAAAGCGTGACAGCTATTCGGTTCATGGAGGCAAGCACTATCTAAACGAAAGTAAGATCGCGTCCTTCGGGTATTAATACTCGACGCCGGAGATCATCTCTCCGCCGGCGATGGTGCCGAGCGCCCAATAGGCGGACATGTCGATCGTATCGTTAATAAAGCTGACGTGTCCGTCGGCGAAGGCGAAGTGCGCGCCGCCGCTGTGGTAGCTGCCGAAAGGGGCGTCGTTCTCGTAAGGTACCGACATTGTAGGGATCGTGTAGTTGATCGGGTATCGAGTGGAGCGGGCGTTTCTGCCCGAACAATGCGTCTTCAGGTCGATGCAATACGCCCCGGCTGGATCGCCCCGGCCTTGGCAGGAGCCGCCCATCCACCAAGAGACCGGTCCGCCCATGTTGGTGCCGTATCCTTCCCCAAAACCGATGAAAGAACGATGAACGCTTTCGCCGATGGCGAAACTAGTCGAACTGCCGTCGGCGATATCGGCGAACCGCCGCCAGCGGTTGTAGGTGAACAGGCCGTTGACCCACACGTTGCCGTAGCTGCTGACGGCGTGATTCGTCGCCGACGCGGAAGCGGGATCACCGCCGCCGACAACGGCGAAATACACTCGCTGCGAAGGCAACTCCGCCGATCGGTCGTCGCTCGGGCATTGATAGAAAGCCAGCCTTTCCGCGGCCAGCGGGTTGCCGATGACGCTAGGCGCGGAACTAGACCACTGCCCCCATGTTACCCAGCCGACGCTTGCGTTGTAGTCATATAAGTTGTCGAGATTGCCGCTCTCGATAAACGGCAGCAACACAACGTAGATAGGCGCGCCGCGGCAATCGTTGCGCGAGTTGCACTGCGAGGGGATGGAGATAGCTTCGAGGGCCGCAAAACTGTTGTACTGCGAATGATAATTGTGCAGCGCCAAGCCGATCTGCTTGAGGTTGTTCTGACATTGCACCCGCCGTGCCGCCTCGCGCGCCGCCTGAACCGCCGGAAGCAGCAGCGCGATCAAAATGCCGATAATCGTGATTACCACGAGCAATTCCACTAGAGTGAAACCGCGAGAGGAGAGAGGAGGGGGGAGAGGGGAGAGAGCAAACGTCCCGCGGCCGCAGTCGCGGGAGAATACGTTTAGCAGCCGCTTCTTCGCGGTGCAGGTGGTCGGAAAATATGTTTTCATGTCGTGAATCCATTTCATTGTTGGAGCGGCAGTCGCACTGCCGCCCCAACGCAACTATCCGGGAATCATTCTTACTTCCGTTTCCTCCAAGCGTATGCCAACAAACCGATCAGGCCGCACGCCAGCAGGGCAAGCGCGGACGGCTCGGGAACAATGCTTACGGTGATGTTGTCGAGATACTGATGTTGAACGAAACCGTTTCTCTGCTGCACGTATGCGAAAATGCCATTGGACTTGAATTGTCCGAAGGCATCGGGTGTGAGAAACATATCGGCGTCCACGAAGGAGCCGTCGGTGGTGTAGCCGATATCTCCATCAGTGATGTCTCGATACTCGTATGTCAGTTTGCCGTAGGTGCCGGGGGTGGAGCATTCCCGCGACAAATCCATGGTGATTTTCATTTCGTACCAATGGTCCGCATCGAGGGCGTCTCCATAATGCAGGGTGCTTTGTCCGTCGCGGAAGTAAGTTTTCGGCGCGGTGTCCGTATCGCGTTGGAAGTACATGCCCACCGCTTCCCAGTGTTCGCCTTGGTAGTTAGGCTCGCTGAGGCCTCCCCACATCATGCTGAGGGCCACGTGGCCGTTTTCGCGGTAGCCGACGCCGAGGTCGGACCGCGCCCAAAACGTCATGACAATTGCAGTGTCGGTTTGGGTGAATACCAACGGAGAACCATGCAAGCGATGCGCCCCGGAGGTGGCGTGATCCGTCGAACTGTTTCCCATAAAGACCTGCGTTGCGTTGTCTCCGACGCCGGCGCCCACCTGCGACTCGAGATAGGCGGTGATATACGATTGCGTCCATCTGTCCTGGCCCCAGATGCCGCCGGTGGAATACGTCGGGCCCTCGAAATCAATCGAAAGGAGCGTTTCCGCTTGAACGGCGCCCGCTGTCAGTAGCAATACGGACATGACAAAAACACCGAGCAATTGACTTTTGACTTTCATCATAAGTTCTCCCATAATATTTGTTAAAACAAAATGACCCAACTGCGTGGACGGAGTTGCCGCCCGACAATTTCGCCTGGTTCAATACTTATTCTGTTGTGGACTGGTCCTCCTTTCTGCGTAAGGATTTACTGTTAATTCCGTCTGTTGAACGCTTGTTTGGATTGTCTTCCCGACCAATGGATTCCACCTCCAGGATCGGATCGCCCCAGACGGCCCAATCGTACTTGGACCCATTGTTGCCGTCGGTGGTAACCAAGGTCAGGAAACGATCGTCGGCGCCGAGTTCGATATTGACGTTGATCGGGTCGTCTTTCGGAAGCAGTTGTGTGTGTTTCAGTTTCAATCGACCGTCGACAAACACCCATAGGTCCACCATGCCGTAAGCACCGTCATAAACAGCCTTGGCGTCGGCCAGTCCAGCGACCGATCGGAAACGCACAGGTCGCGTTCCTTTGTGTGTTTTGCGGAGAGCGGCTAAATCAAACGTGATGCCGGCATTGGCGTGCAAGCCGAGAAGTCCCCAGCCGTGTGGCATGAACTTATCGGCGTCGGGAACGGCAAAGACCCAAAACCTTTTGCTCCTTGATTGATTGAAAGGAGTTACCTCCTCGGCCCGCGACCAGATGCTGCCTATCGTACGGCCCGGCGGCCCGCCCTCCTCGACCCAAGGAGGAAAGCCGTCGAAATGGTGGCCTGCCGAATCGAGTTGCACGCCCGGCGGCGGCGCGTCGGTCTTCGGTATAAATACTCCGTCGACATAAGGATTCCAGGCGACCGCCATGTATGGCCGAATATGACATCTCGCGTCCCGAAGGAATATTACGTCTTGTTGGCCTGTAGCCGGGTCGATTCCTCGCTCGCGTCGGCGGCCTGCTCCGTCGCCGCCGGCGACGATGTCCAGCAGATCGAGATACTTCGGCGGTTCGTAAATACGGCGGACGAATTTGGGCTGGCTTGCAGGGTGCGTGAAACGCAATGTGCCACTGGCTGAGCCGCCGCCACCCGTCACGGAGTTATGGTGCGTGCTGGCACGCACCCTACCGACCATAACCGACTCGCCGGCGCCAAGTTGCACATCCCGAATCCCCGAATCCCCGAATCCCCGAATCCCCGCCTGAACCACAATCTTTCCCTCGAACACATACGAAACGGTGTCGCCGTTGGCGTCCAC
>JAFGLH010000084.1 GCA_016928165.1 Pirellulales bacterium
CCCTCGGCGGTGAAGGGGACAGGCACATTTTTCGCCCTTGAAAGGGCGAAAAAATGAGCCAGTCCCCGGTCCGTGAACGGTTACAAATCGCCCATAGCGGCGGCCGAGCACTCGAACCATTTACTATCCCCGGACGGCCATGGCAAACAAAGGCGTCCACTACCCGGCGTGCGATCCATTGAGGGTCTTCGTTTCTTCAACGACCCGCGACCTGCGCGATCACCGGCGCGCCGTAATCCGGGCGATCATCCGCTCGGGACACGTCCCCGTGTGCATGGAGCATGAAGCGGCGAAAGACGCTGGTCCTCTTGAGGAAGTCCTGAGGTTGGTTCGGTCATGCGACGCATATGTGGGCATTCTTGCTCGAACATACGGTTCCATAGCGGCGGGGCGAGGTTGTTCATTCACCGAATGCGAGTATCTCGAAGCCGTGGAAAGGCGGATTCGTTGTTTCGGTTTCCTCCTCGACGAATCCGTGGAATGGCCGCCCGAGTACTGCGACGAGCCTTCCAGTCCAATATGGCGTTTGAGGTCGCGGCTTGGCGACACAAAGTGGGTGAGCCGATTCACCACCCCGGACAGTCTTGCCGCGGAAGTGGCGGAAAGCTTGTGTAAATTCGTGTCGGAGTCGCTGTTCGAGAGAATAAGGCACCCGAGCGCAGCCGAAAAAGAGCGCTCCCGCGCCGAGGTGAAGGTTTTGAAGCGGCGCGGCAAGCGATTGGGCGCGCATCCGAGAAGCCCCGAGCCAGTCGTCGGTCTGAATACCGCAGTGACGAGGCACTTCCAAGATCGCGAGGATGAACTGAAAGAATTGCGCCGGTGCCTCGACGATCGAAACATACGATTGGTTCTCATTTGCGGCCGCGGCGGGATCGGCAAGACGCAGTTGGTCAAGAAACTGCTAAACGAAATCCCAATCGCCGCCGACGCGCGACCCGGCGCGTTTGACGGCGTCGTCTTCGTCAACCTTGGAGAGTCGGAGTGTCGATCTCCCAAAAGGATCGTTGAATACATCTGCGATACCATGGACCCGTACATGGCGAGCGAGGTGCGCGACGTGTGGTGTCGGAAAGAGTTGCCCGTTGCCGAACGGATAGCGTTAGTGTTTCGACGCGGCTTGGCGCGGCACCGCTGTCTTATCGTGCTCGACAACCTGGAGAGCATTTTGGATCGCGATAATCGCATACCCGATGAATATGCCGGACTGCGGCAGTTTGTCGAGGCGTGTCTGCAACAAGATCACGCCGCGCTGATCATTGCGACCAGTCGCAGGGCCTTGACGCTGTCGTCGCACATCGAAATGGAATCGATCGGGCGCAAGCAGGAAATCCCCTTGGAGCACGGATTGCCGCCGGACGCCGCCGTCGCTTTGCTGCGAAAACTGGACCCGAAAGGCGAAAATGGGATACGCGACTGTCCCGAGTCGGCGCTCGCGGACGTAGCGCGGCGGTGCCAATGCATTCCGCGGACGTTGATTGCGCTGGCCGCCACGCTGGCAAGCCGGCCCGCCTCTAATTTGCCGGACCTGTTGGCCGACGAACCCCTCTTCGCTGGCTTTGTTGAAGATCCGTCGCGTGAATTGTATTTGAGCCTGCAAGCCGAAGAGCGGATGGTCGTGCAAGTCTTGGCCGTCTTCCAGCAGTATGAGCAAGCCGTTCCCGCCGCCGCGATTGGGTACGTCTTGCCGGCCCTGCCGGTAAACGACATTATGAACCGACTTGTCCGCAATCACGTCGTGAATTTTCAGGCCGGCCGCTTCAGCCTGCACCCCCTGGACCTCCACTATGCTTATGAACAACTCCCCGATTGATTCATATTCCAAGGCCAAGCTGCACGAGCTAGCCGCAAACTTCTATCAAGAATTGCGGTGTTCGGCGACTGAGTGGAAGAGCATTAGCGACGTGGAGCCTCAGTTGCGGCAAACACGCCATTTGATCGCGGCGGGGCAATACGACCAGGCCTGCGCGGTCCTCAACGAAATCGACCGCGAGTGCTTGGCGGTTTGGGGATATCAGGCATTGATTATTGAATTGCGGTCCCAGCTAGTCGAGCGAATCGACGACCGAAAATTGGACGCGCTCAATTTGGGAAACCTCGGAGTCGCATACTTTGAATCCAACGATGTGCAAAAGGCCATCGAGCTTTATGAAAAAGCCCTGGTTATCTTCAGACGGCTCGGCTTGCGCGCCGAGGAAGGCCGTTTCTTGGGCAACCGGGGACTGGCGCGCGGATACAACGACGAGGGCGAGCAAGACTTGACCCAATCGCTGGCTATCGCGAGGGACATCGGCGACCGCAAGCACGAGTGCCGGTGGTTGGGAAACCTGACGGATTGCCGTTTGAGTTTGGACCGCATTGACCGCCGCGAGGCGGTGCGGAATTACCAAACGGCGGTCGAGATCGCCAGGGAAGTGTCCGACTCCCGTTTTGAAATGATTTGGCTGAGGACTCTGGGAAACATGTTCTCTATGGAGGATCGGTGGGCCGAGGCGGCCGAAGCGCTCCAGGGTTCGATAGAGGCAGCCGGGCGGATCGGGGCACGGCGACAGCAGGCCGCTTGTTTGCTCCAACTCACGGAGATATATCGGCGGCAGGGGGACCGCCAAGGGCAACAGGCGTGCATCGGCCGGGTGGAACAGATCATAGGATTGCTCGATCACTCCACCGACAAGATCGACGTGCTCTTGCGGCTGGCCGGTTTGTACGGCGACGCCGGCGATGCCGAGCGACAACGGGAATGTTGCGTTCAAGCCCTCGCCGCGGCACGAGAGCGGCGCGATTCACAAGCCCAGCAATATATCTTGAGACTGATCGCCGGGTGGCTGCAAGCCGCCGAGCGGTGGCAGGAGTGCCGGACCGTTTGCGAGCAGATGTTGGCGCTCGCTAAAGAAAGCCGCGATCCTCTTGCCGAGGCCGAGGCGGCCCTAGCGCTTGCCGAAACGGACTTCGCCATCGGGAACGTCGAGCCGGCGGCGCGGCAACTGGAAAATGCGCTGGCGATCGTGCGAGACTTGGGAAACGTAGCCGGCGAGGCGATGATCCTGGCTCGCCTGGGATCGATGATGCTGAATGTCGGAAACGCCGATCGGGCGATTCGCTATTGCGGCGATGCGCTGAGCGTCGTCCGGCGCCTCAACGATCGCTCCAGCATCGTGGTAATTCTCAACCGCCTTGGAATGGCGCACTACTTCTTGAAAGATTTCACCGCGGCGCGCGACTATTACCGGCAATCGCTGGCCGTGTCGCAGGACATCGAAGACCGAGAAGGGCAGTCGGTCGCTTTATTCAACATCGGCGACGCATATCACGTCGAGGGCGACGCGGAAGCGGCTATTCCATATTACGAAGAGGCAATGGAGTTCGCCCAGCCCTCCACCGACTACAAATGCGCCCTCGGACTGGGCATCGTCCGCTTGCAACAGGGACGTTTGCAGACGGCTCAACCGCATTTCCAAAAGTGCGCCGACCTCTGCCAAGGCGAGCCGGAGAAATCAAAAGCCCTTCATCCTCGAGGCTCGGCCTTGGGATTGGCTTTGCTGGCGATGAACCGGCCCGACGAAGCGCTGGATGTTTATCGACGAGGACTCCGCTTGCATCCGTCAAAAGAAGATCTGCGCTACGTAATCTTCGATTTGGAGCTGCTCGAAAGCACGCGGCTGTCATTCGAGGGACTCGACGAAGCGCTCCGGTTGCTTCGATCGGCATACGGAGAGCCGTACGGGGAGCAAACCGGGGCAACCGATGGCGAGCGTTAACGGCCGCAAAATACTAGGACCAAGATTTAAAAAATAATTGCGAGGACGAATCAATGCCCACAATCAAACCGTTTGCGCTGGCCGTGAAGGCCCTGGTGGCCGACGAGCGAGGCCGCATTCTGGCCATTCGCCGATCGGCTGAGTCGAACCAGTTCGGAGGTAATTGGGACCTGCCCGGGGGAAAGGTGGACCCGGGCGAGTCGTTCGACGCGGCCTTGCTGCGCGAGGCGGCCGAGGAGACCGGCCTCGACATTGCCTTGACCGGCGTGGCCGGGGCTATCGAGTACGAATGTCCGACCGTGCGGCTGGCGGTCCTGTTCATGGAGGCCGAGGCGCGATCCGGCCAGGTCCGCCTCAGCGGCGAGCACGACGATTACGCCTGGGTCGAGCGGAGCGAACTGCCCGAGGCGGGGTTTGCCGGACAACTCCGCGAGTTCGTTCTCGACTACTGTCGCCGCCGGTGAAATTCGATATACTGGTGTCGGCATTGTCCGGTTCTCGGCGGAGAAGAAGGGGGGCTTTTCTCGATAGCACTCATCGAAAGGAACACGGCAGTGGCGGACACGAAACGAATCTCGCCGGAGCAACATCGCGGTCAGATCGAAAAATACTGCGCGGAACTGCCGCGCTACGAGGCGTATGCGGAATCGCTTAGGCGCGTTTTGGAGCGGGCCTGCAAGGCGGTCTATCCGGACGCGCTCGTTCAGTCGCGCCCAAAAAGCGTTTCCAGCTTTGCCGAGAAGGCGGTCCGCAAGTTCGACAAGTATCCGGACGCCGTCAACCAGATGACCGACCTGTGCGGGGCGCGGGTCATCGTCCAAACGACCGACCAGGTGGAAGCGGTGAAAAAGTTCATCGAAAACGTTTTTCTCGTCGTGGAGGACGACGAAAAAGGCGTGCTGTTGGGCGAAGACAAATTCGGCTACCGAGACATGCACTACATCGTGCAAATACCCGCCGAATACCGCGAAGCGCTAGGCATCACGGCCGACGAACGCGAGCGGATCGGGGACCGGAAGGCTGAGATCCAGGTGCGGACGTGGCTGCAACACGCCTGGGCCGATACGCTCCACGACCGCCTTTACAAAAACCCGCTACGGCTCTCCTCCGAAATCAAGCGGACCGGCAACCTCTTGGCCGCGTTGATGGAGGAGGGCGATCGGAACTACAATGTTCTTGCCCACGAACTGGACGAGATGCTGGCCAACTACACGGCCTTTGCCCCGAAGGAGGCGGTTGCCGCCGAGATCGCGGCTCAGGAATTGATTCTCGCCAACGAGCCGGACGACCGCAAGAAGCCGGCCCTCGCCCTGAAATTGGCGCGGCTGTCGGCCGCCGCCGGCGATTTCGCGCGGGTCGTCGAAGCGCTGTCGCCGCACCGGGACATCGACGGCGCCAACCGCGCGGAGTTGATCGGAGACCTTGGTTGCGCGTTATGCAAGGTCCGCCGCCAAGAATCCGATTCAGCCGAGTATAAGGACGGGTTGGGTTTATTGGAAAGGGCCGTCGAGCTTTGCGGCGGAGAAGACTGGTCGCACGTGCCCGATCTGTGCAAGAGAGAGGGCCTACACGCCCGGAGCTTGGCGCGATTGGCGTGGGCATTGGAACCGATTCGACGCGAGGGACATCGGGCACGCGAGTTGTATCGGCAAGCGCACGAGCACGAACCGGCGAATCCTTACTACTTGGCCGACATGCTGGGGTTCGAGGTATATTTCTCCCGCAACGACAAGTTGTCGTCGGCCATGCGGACGACGCTTCGCGAGGCCCTCAAGACGTGCCGCCGCCACGCCGAGGCGGGCATCGAGTTGCCGCGGGCATACTTTACCGCCGGCCGCCTCTGTCTGCTGCTCGATCGGCCGCTCGACGCGCTGGGTTATTATGCCCGCGGTCTTCATCATTATCTTGCCGGCGCCCATTGCACGCCGGCCGACGCCTTGTCTCGCGAGGTCGAATGGGTCGAAAACCTGCACGTCGGCGAACGGCCTCCCGACGGTCAACGCTGGATGCTGGAATTGCTGGAGCTTGCGGAGCAATCGGGGAATCGCGGCGGCGCGCCGGCCGACGTGCCAAAGGCCGTCGTCCTGGCCGGCGGCGCGGCTTCTTTGGACCAGGAATTGCCGGCTAAAATTCGCCCCTTGATCGAAGGAACGCTCCGCTCCTTCACCGGCGCCGTGATAGCGGGCGGCACGACGATGGGCGTGCCGGGTTGCGCGGGAGAGGCGGCACGGTCGCTCGGCAACGCCAAGAAATTCAAGCTCGTCGGCTATATTCCCAAACGGCTGCCGCACGACGCTCCAAAGGACGAACGATACGACGAGATCAGGGTTTTTGGCGATTCCGGCTTTAGCCCCGATCAGATATTGCAGAGTTGGCGCGATCTGTTCGCCGACGGCATCGCAGCGAATGAAGTGCTTTGCATCGGGATTGGGGGCGGGCCGCTCAGCGCGGTGGAGTATCGCGTCGCCATGGCGCTCGGCGCCCGAGTCGTCGTCGCCCACGGTTCGGGCGGGGCGGCCGACGAGATCGCCGCGGACCCGCTCTGGGCCGGGATGCAGGCCTTGATGCCCGCCCCGATCGACCCGGCCACCTTCCATGCCCTGCTCGCGTCCGGCCAGGACGGCCTCGATCCCGAGAAAGTAACCGAGATGGCCCAGGAGTTCCACCGTCGCTATGTGGAAGGCAGCGCCGGGCGTCTGCCGGAAAACATGCGTCCCTGGCCGAAGCTGGGCGAAACGTATCGGAAGGCCAACCTGGAGCAGGCCGGCTATGCCGCCAATATCCTCGAGGCTTGCGGCTTCGGCGTCCGATCAGCCGAAGAGCCGGTCGTCTTCGACGATTTTTCCGACGAAGAGGTCGAGCGGATGGCCGAAATGGAGCACGGCCGCTGGAACGTCGAGCGGCTCCGCCACGGTTGGCGTCCCGGCAAGCCCCGCAACGACGCCCTGCGGATTCACGATTGCATCTTGCCGTGGGACCAACTGTCCGACGCGGTCCGCAAACACGACTACGACGCCGTTCGCGCCTTTCCTGCAATTCTCGCCAAGGCGGGGTTGGAGGTGTACAAGCCGTAGAGAGTCTGAAAATCACTTGCCTTGATTATTGAAGGGGGAAATCATGGATAGTTCGGGTAATTGGGGGCCTTTCAAGCCGGCGGCCGTCGTGCTGCTCGCCGTCGGCGCCGTCTTGTGGCTGGCCGGCGTTTTTGTCGACGGCACTCTCCTATACTGGGTCCAGCCGGCGGTAGAGGGAAAAATTACTTCATCAAAAGCGGCAGCCGTGTTTCCACCCGGCAACGAACGGGCTTTAGGCAAAGTGCAAGTCCATTATGAGTATATTGTGAACGGGACCAAATATACCGGCGTCGACGAATTTCCCTGGACGCTCAGCCAGGACCGCGCGGCGAAAACGGCCGAGGTCCCGAAAAAGTTTGCCGTCAATGAAAATATCCCGCTTTGCTTTGATGCCCGGAAACCGAGCGAGTCTGGTGTCGTATGGGTGCGGAAGGATCAAATCGGCGCCGTCAGAAAGATTCTGGGGTTGAGTTTGCAGGGCGTCGGCGGCTTGCTGGTCTTGATTGCGGTCGTTATCGAGGCCGTTCACACCGTCATCCAACTTAGGGAAGGTTCTTGGGATGTGTAACAGTAAGGATCGCGTGATCGAAGGCCGCGAAGCCGACGCGGAAACGCCGCTGGACTTCTTCCTCAGCTACAAGAGCGAAGACGTGGCCGTCGTGCGAATGGTCGCCGAGCAGATGAGGGCCAGCGGGCTAAGGGTATGGTTTGCCGAGTACGACGTCTTGCTGAAAGACCGCGAGCAATTTAGGGGCGCCATCGAAAACGCCATTCAAGGCAGCCGCTTCGGCGTATGCTTCACCAACGACCGCTTCATCCAGTCCGCGTATTGCAGTTGGGAAGTCGAACTCCTGCTGAAGAGATTGGGGGCCGAAAGGATCGTCGAGATCGCCCTGCCGCGCCAACCGCTGCCGCATCGGTTGTTTCCCGATCTCTTGGCGGCCAAGTGCCTCGAGGTTCCCACGGCTCAATTCTCTGAAACGGACGCCGCGGAATCCGGCAGCGCTCGCTCCTTTGTGCTGCCCTGCTCTACCGTGGACGCCATCCTTGCGCACATACAAACGTCCACGGGGATATCGATTTCCGGGTGCGGCTGCGCAGCGCCCGGCGGACCGGTTCGGCGCTCGTTTCGCTCTCGCGGCGTTAAGTACTCGTTGGACGTGTCCGGCTGGAACGTGTCGCGTCCGGGACTCCTCGCTCGGCTCATCGGGCGGGGCGGCGGCGACGCCCTGGGACCGCGTTTCTCAAAACACTGTCCGGGCGGGAACATGTGGGGACACATCATCGTGGGTACCCAGGACGTCCAAAGGAAACAGCTCGCATTCGGCACAAGCGACGACCGCGCGTATTACGACGAAGCCTTGCAATTCGCCGGGCACTACTTTGGAGATGTATGGAAACAACATTGTCTCGGCGTTCATCTCTTCTTCCTCGAAGGTTTCAGCCATCCGGCGTTTACCACCCTTGCACGTTCCGGCATGGCCGCGCTCATGGGCAACCCGACGTGGTCGCGGGTCTATTCCGTGACGCTTCGAGGTCGCTGGAAGTGGAGCCGCGACTTGGAATTCGCCTTCTTTTTCTTCTTCCGCGGCGGCCTTGCTTCCTTCCTCCGATCGGCCCACCTGATGGACAAACTTGTGCTCTCGTTTCAACGGAAAAGCCATTGACGACTTAGCGGTCGACAATGCTCACGTATCGTTTTTTTTATGTTCCGGGTCGGCGCAGAGCGCCTTCGTGCATGTTTTTCTGCCCCCCTTGCTTTTAGGGCGGATTTCCCCATAATAGGGACATACTGTTCAGTAGTTTCCATCGTCGCTTCTGACCACATACCGACTTGCTCATGGCTAGGAGGATGCTGGTCGGCATAGCCTATTCGTGGTCTAACACAAATCACACTGACGAAAGGCCGGCTACGCATGCCAAAAGTCCGTATCTTCGTCAGCTACGCCCGTGAGGAATGCCACTACTTGGGCTATAGACAAGAGAAAGGGCAGTGGATCAAGGACGAGGATTGTCCGCGCGCATTGATCCCGTGGTTGGCCAAATCAATTCAACTTAGGCACCCCAATACGGTGTTCTGGTGTGATTGGAAGGAACTGACGCCGGCTGACGACTTCCGAAAACGCATCGAGACGGAAATCGATCAAGCCCACATTGCCGTTCTGCTACTCAGCAGTGGGTTTCTGATTTCTGACTTCATTAAAAAGGTGGAGCTTCCACGGATTCGGGACAGGGTCAATGCCGGTTGCCTTCGCATCATCTCGATCCTCGCGGAGCCTTCTAGGTGGGAGGACATCGACTTTGTTGTTGCTCGGTTGATACTGCCGCGAACGCCCGCGTCACTGGTTGACTTTGAGAGCGATAAGGAATGGGCGCATGTACGCGACGAAATCTTGCGCAGTTTAGAGCATGTGATCAAGCAAGTTGAAGATGAGTTACTGCATGGCAAGGTAGAAGTGGTCGCGCCGCCTCCAGATCCCCCGCTCAAGCCGTTTGTGGAGCCTAATACAACTCCGGCCGACGGTGGAACGGCCAAACAGCGGCCTGTACTGAAGTACGTGCTGTGGGCCACAGCGGTTCTCGCCATGCTGCTGGCAGTAGGATTGGCAGGAAGAATTGCTTGGTTGACGTTCACAACACGGCAACCGGCGGGTGTGGAGTTTGCGTTCACCGCCCCTAAGCCGAACACCGAATACAGGCCGGGGGATCCCGGCCGCTATGGTTTCGAGAGTGGAACGGAGGGGTGGGTTGCTCAGACTTCCAGTGACTCGCAGGCCTGCACGCAAGTGTTTCAGTCGACCAAGTGGGCAAAAATGGGACAACACTCCCTGGAAATGAAAATGGATCTGGCCGATGGGGATCCCCACCGGAGCAAAGGTGAAGCTTGGGTCGACTGGAAAGCGACCCCGCTGGCCGGCATGGCCGTTCCCACGGACTTGACGGACCAAGTGATTACGGGTTGGGTCTATGCGCCACAGGGCGCCACGGGCGACCGGACTTATCGCAACGGGTTCCAGCTATTTGTCAAAGACGTTCGGTGGCGCAGCCTTTACGGTCCCTGGCACAACATCAACATCGTAGGCGATTGGGTCAAGATATCGATGAAGGTCACCGAAAGCAAGTCGTCCAACGAGTATATCGACGAAGGTTTCGATCCTCATCGAATCACGGCGATCGGAGTAAAGATGGCGGCCGGCGAAGGCTCAAAGGCGACGTTCAAGGGATCAGTCTTTGTGGATGCTGTAGATTGGTAGTGGTTCTAACAGGGGAGGACTGAAGATGACTCGACAAGTGATGATTCCGCTGGTTCCGATCAGAATCTACGTCGCGGCAAGCGCGGTTTGCCTCATGTTTCTCTGGTGCGTTTTGCTTAGCCCGGCCGAAGAGCAAGCTGGTCCGCCAGACCCCAGTGATCAACCGTCACAAGCTTCGGCGAGATTCGGCTTTGAGAGCGGGACCATGAAATGGATTGCACAGGACTACAAAGATTCGCGTGCCTGCGTTCGTGTGACGCGATCGGAGAAAAAAGCCCACTCCGGGAAGAGTTCGTTGGCGGTCGTAATGGACCTGGTGGGTGGCGATCCGAACAAGAGCAAGGGGGAAGTCTGGATAAACCTGAAGGACAACCCACCGGCAGGCGCCAAGGCGCCGGTGAATCTTGTTGACCGCACACTTAAGGCCTGGGTTCTGGCGCCTGGCGGCGCCCACGGAGAGCGGTCTCGACCAAATGGCTTTCAACTCTTCGTCAAAGATGTGAACTGGAAGTCGTTCTACGGGAGTTGGGAAAACACCGTCGAAGAGCGGTGGGTTCAGTTGTCCCTTTCGCCCCAGCCTTGGGCACGACAGGGAGAATATGTCGATGAGGGCTTTGACCCCTCGCGCATTATCGCCATTGGCGTTAAGATGGCGTGCGGCGACGGTTCCGCGGCGAGGTTCGCCGGAGAAATTTACCTCGACGATGTTGACTGGTAGTTTCCGGAAAGCTTGGTCCATCGGTTTTGCAGGATGCTCGATTCGCGCATTGCCAATCATTTGTCGCGCGGGCGCGACAAAATCGCGCGCTAGTCCTTTCCCCATTCGCCCGCCGTAGCCGCTCCTTCTCGACCTTCCCGCCGTTCCTTTCGTATGTTGCGGTTAGAGAGGTCTCCGCCGACGGACAAAAGCGCCGCAACGAGACCTCGTCCACGACAATTTCACTCATGGCGAAAGGACCGGGATCATGGCGGCAATGACTGCGACCAAGAAAAGCGGATACGTAATGTTTCAGAACGCCGGGGCGACCGATTTCTACGCCCTCTACCTGGTCGGCTTCACCGACAAGGCGAACGACCCGAACAGCATCGGCATGTTCGGCTCCGGCTTCAAATTGGCCGTCTCCGCGGCGCTGCGGCTCGGCATCGACCTGATCGTCTATCTCGGCCGCGACAAAGTGACCTTCAAGACCGCCCGGCGAACGGTCAAGGGAGAGGAAATCGAACAACTGGTCTTCGTAAAGGAGGACCCGGAGGGCAACGTCAAGGAACTCGACACGAACCTCACCCTGGGCTACGGGGCCAAGGATTGGAAGAAGCCGTGGGGGGTCTTCCGCGAGATGTTGGCCAACTGCCGCGACGCCGACCCGCGCGGCTACGAGGTCGTCGCCGGCGTTGATCCGCGCGGCCGCGAGGGTTTTACACGCGTCTTCGTCGAAGCCACCGAGGAAATCTTGGAAATCTATCGCAACATGGACGCCTACTTCAAGGAGGAACGCAACGCCATGTTCTCCTGCGACGAGGGGCGGGTCTACCCCAAGTGCGCCCCCGACGGCTACACGAACTTTTACTGCAAGGGCATGTACGTGCTGATGACCCGCGAAACGAGCCTCTACGACCTCGACCTGCGCAACATGCCGATCAACGAATCGCGCGACGCCAGCACGGACCACCTCTACACGCACGTGTTGCGGCTCTTCGACCAGTGCCCGCCGGACATCAAAACGGAGATCATTCGTTTTGCCGTCGAGAAGAGCCAGGAAGGGCTTCATACGCTGGAAAGCAGCCTGTATTGGACGCAGAGCCGACGGCCCGACGCCTGGGTCGATGCCTTTCGCCGGGCGTTTCCCGACCACGTCTTGTGCTCCTTTAGCGACGTGGAATACCAGAGCATGATCCGCTTGGGCCGCAAGGCGATCCGCGTGACGCGGGAATTATTCCGCCTGCTGGCCTCCCACGGCGTGCAGACCGCCGAGCAAATCC
>JAFGLH010000011.1 GCA_016928165.1 Pirellulales bacterium
ACGCTCGTCGAATTGTTGGTCGTCATCACGATCATTGGGGTATTGCTCGCGTTGTTGCTGCCGGCGGTGCAGGCGGCCCGCGAGGCGGCCAGACGCGTGCAATGCCAGAACAATCTCAAGCAACTTGGCATTGCACTAAACAATTATCACGAGCAATACGGTTGCTTCCCCGCAGCCGAAGCGGTGGGCATCCCGCAGCAATGCAACCACACTGGTTGCCGGGGCGCGCCGATCTACATGGTGCTACTCCCGTTCATCGAACAGACGGGAATGAACGAAAGCTACGACTACAACAGCCCTCTAGGATGGCATGATTGGGTGAACTTAGACCCGGTAGGTCGTGAACTGCAAAGGAAACCCTTGCCGGTATATCAGTGTCCCAGCGATTATCGGCTGGCGGAGTATATAAACATACGAGATTATTTCGCCGTTGTCGGGGGAGGACCGGAAGGTTCGGGATATACGACCCCGTTGTCCGGCGAAGTGTTCAACAACGGGTTGTTCGCCATGAACCGGTGGCGGCGATTCGCCGATATCACCGATGGCAGTTCCTCGACCTTTGCCATCGGCGAAAGTATTCACAACTCGTATCTGGGCTTGCAACCCGGATACGAAACCAAAGACGGGGGGCCAATCGCATGGTGGCACGGCGGCACGTGCGGTTTACCGGATTGTGGTATAACCGCGCAACACATCGGCCGGGGTTATCGAAGCACCAAATGCCCCATCAACTCAAATCTCTGGCCGCTGGCACAAAACATTGCCAACGACCTGCCGTTCGGCAG
This sequence comes from Pirellulales bacterium, assembly GCA_016928165.1. Classification (GTDB taxonomy): domain Bacteria; phylum Planctomycetota; class Planctomycetia; order Pirellulales; family Thermoguttaceae; genus JAHIKV01. The sequence continues at coordinate 786 of JAFGLH010000011.1, forward strand.
CTACCATTCCGGCGGGGCGCATTTTGTCTTTGCAGACGGACATGTCGGTTTCATCAACGACTCCATCTATATGAATATATATTGGACGCTCGGCACCATCGCCGGCGGTGAAATCATCTCTTCCGCTGGGTATTAACCACGTCACGCTCTACTTCAAGTCGTCCATTCCACGATAACCTCACGTTGAAAAGCCCTGTTACATATGTATCAAAGATTCATAGGTTCTCCAATTCAGCGTCGTAATTTTCTTAAAACAAGCCTTGCGGCAGGATTGACACTCGCTCCTGCCTGGGCGGGATACGAGGGCGACGACGAACAAAAACCGTTTAGGCTCGGCGTAGTCGGCGCCGGCCGTCGAGGGCGATACCTGCTCGAACTGGCGTTGCGGGAGGGCGTCGAGGCGCCCGCTCTCTGCGACATCCGCCGGGCCAACCTCGAGATAGCCCTCGACATCGTCGAAAAGGCCCGCGGGCGACGGCCCGAGGGATACTCTAATGGTCCCGAAGACTATCGGCGAATGCTCCAACGCGACGACCTGGACGCGGTCCTGATCGGCACCGACATGCAGTTGCACGCCCCGATCGCGGTGGCCGCCATGCGGGCCGGAAAACACGTCCTCAGCGAGGTCTCCGGGGCGATGACCATCGAGGAATGTTGGGACCTGGTGCGGTCCGCGCGAGAAACCGGCATGGTCTACATGCTGGCCGAGAACTGCTGCTACTGGCGCGAACCGATGATGGTCCGCCGGATGGTCGAGTCCGGCGTATTCGGCCGGCCGACCTACGCCGAATGCGGCTACGTCCACGATTGCCGTCATCTGGAGTTCGAGCCGGACGGCTCGCTCACTTGGCGCGGCCGATTGGCGCGGGATTGGCCCGGCAACAATTATCCGACCCACTCGTTTGGTCCGGTCGCCCAATGGCTGGGAATAAACCGGGGAGATCGGATGGTATCGTTGATGGCTGCCTCGACCGGCTCGCTGGCCCACGAGGCGTACGTGGCCGAGCATTGCCCCGAGCAAAGTCCCGCGCGGCGGGCAAAGTTCAAAGGGCACGATTCCGTCACCGCGCTGATCCGCACCGCCAATGATGTGCTGATCGATCTCCGCTACGACACGTCTTCCTCTCGGCCGACCGAAGGGCCTTACCATGCGCTACAGGGAGTAAAGGCCGCCTACGACTCGCGGCTCGGAAACAAAATATGGATCGAAGGCTGCTCGAAAGGGAGTCGATGGGACCCGATCGACAAGTATCAAGAGGAATTCGAGCACCCGCTTTGGACCAGTTGGCGGGAAAAGACCAAGGGCGTTCAACACGGCGGGGGCGATTTCTTCGTCACCCAGCAATTCATCGAGGCCGTCCGCTCGGGTGGGCCGTCACCGATAGATGCCATCGACTCCGCCGCCTGGAGCGCGATCCTACCCCTTACGGCTCAATCACTGTCCGAAGGCGGTAGGGCAGTCGATTGCCCCGATTTCACCAAAGTGTTCGCGTAAGATTCTGGCGGACATCATATCCATGTTGGACTGAATCCTCCCGCCATCGTCGCCGATCACTCGGCGCTGAAAGACGGCGAGTTGATGAAGATTCCACAATATTTCTGAACGCGCTGTATTGTAATCGCTAGAGGTCCTTCATCCGCGGTTCGAGATACTTGACCGTACTCGCCATGCTGGCCAACTCGGTGTATTCCTCCTCGGGAATCTGGATCCGATAACGCTTGCGCAACTCCATCACGATGTCGAGAAAGTCCATGCTGTCCAAGGGTAGTTGATCGCGGAACGGGACTTCTTCCTTCAGATCGCTCAAGTCTTCGTCGGGGGCGATGTCATGGAGGATTTCGAGAATCGATTTTCTAATGTCGTCGGCCGTCATGGGGGGAGTAAGGTTCGGGGTTCGGGGTTCTGATTGTTGGAGCGGCAGTTCAACTGCCGCCCCAACAGTGAAGTCAGCGATATTATATCCGTTTGATGATTACTACTGAGTTAATGCCCAACATGCCAAATGAATTGTTGAGGATCGTGTCGATGCGTCCGACTTCGCGGGGTTGGTTGGCCACCAGCCCCGGCAGCGAGCATTGCTCGTCGAGCCGGTCGAGATTGATCGTGGCGTGACAGACGCCGTCGTCGAAGGCGGGCAGGTTGCCGGCCAGCTCCAGCGTGCCGGCCGCGCCCATCGCGTGGCCGATGAAGCTTTTCGTGTTGTTCATCAGCGTATGCCGTCCGTTGTCGTCCCAGACCTGGCGCAGCGCTACGCATTCCTGCGCGTCGCCGGAGACGGTGCTGGTGGCGTGGGTGCTGACGATGCCGATTTGCTCGGGACTCATTTCCGCCCGACGCAGCGCAAGGCGGATGCATTCGGCTTGGCGGTCGGCGTCGGGCAGGACGAAATCGGTCGCGTCGCTGTTCATCGCGTATCCGGCCACCTCGCCGTAGATTTTCGCCCCGCGCCGCCGGGCCGAGTCGAGCCGTTCGAGGACGAACAAGCAGCCCCCCTCGGAAACGACTATGCCGTTGCGGTCCGCGTCGAAGGGGCGCGAGGCCTTCTCGGGCGAATCGTGTCGGGCCAAGGCGCCTTGGCTGTGGAAGCTGGCGAAAATGCCGAAGGCGTGGATGCTTTCCGAGACGCCACCGCAGAGGGCCAGGTCGCACTCGCCCAGCCGCAGCATTTGCACGCCCTGGATGAGGCCGGCGTTTCCGGCCGCGCAGGCCGCGCCAAGCGTGTAGTGCGGCCCGGTGACGCCCATGTTCAGCGAAATCTCGCCGGCCGGATTGTTGGCCACGGTGCGCGGGTTGTGGTGGTGCGACCAGTATTGCGTATCGTAGTCGAAGCCCTTGAGGTGATAGATTTCATTCTCGGTCTCGACGTTGCCGTGTTCGGTCACGCCGATGTAGATGCCAACCCGCGAGCGATCGACGTTTTCCCAATCCAGCCCGGCGTCGGCCGCCGCCTCGCGGGCGCAGTAGATGCCGACGCTTCCGGCGCGTGTTCCGCGGCGGCGTTCCTTGCGTTTTTGGTAGCGGAACTCGTCGAAGTCGCAAATGCCCGCCACGGTCTTGCCGAAGTAGCGAGTCTCAAAGGGCTTTATGCCGCTGCGGCCGTCCAGCAGTGCCTTGCGGAACTCGGGTAGGGAGTTGCCGTTCGGCGCGGTTAGGCCCACGCCCGTTATGACGATCCGTTGATTGTCCGGCCTCTCCGTCGCCATTGCCATTAAAAAAGCCCTTCTCGCGCCAAGGCGGTTGCCCAAGTGCAACTTCCCTCTCCCGCACGGCGCGAGAAAGGCAGGGGGGTAAGGGAGAATTACAATCCAAACACTACAGTTGTTCTTGGACGGCCACGAACCTCTAAAGCTACCCGCTTGCCGACCGATTGACAAGTCTACTTGGGGTGGATTTTAGGATGACATTGATGGGGGGAAGGTTGCCGTATGCAATCACATCGGATAAGCTGCGATAAATATGGGATTATCGATATGTCGTCGAAAACCGCCGTTCCGCCACCGCGCGGTCGGTGGAAATGGACTGTTTCGAAAAGCTCGCGGCGGCCGTCGAGGTCGTCTCCCTGGAAGGATTGAGATCGATGAAGCCGCAGGCCGATCGCGACCCGGTCCGAGTCTGCCTCCGCGGCATGATAGGCGTTAGTCTAAGTAGAACGGATTTTAATCCGTTCGGACAAATGGCGGTTTACCTAAAACGGAATAAATTCCGTTCTACAATGTTATTATTGGACGATAGCTAAGGAAGAACCTACATGGCGCAATGGTACGAAACGCTCTTCGCCAACTACGGCAAGACTTACGACAAGGAAAGCTTTACACAAGGAACCGTCGGCGAAGCGGACTTCGTCGAACGCGAACTTGGGGCCGATCGCACCAAGCGGATTTTGGACATCGGTTGCGGCACGGGCCGGCACGCCGTCGAGCTTGCCAAGCGGGGCTACCGCGTGACCGGCTTCGATCTATCTGAGGGACAGCTTCGCGCGGCTCGGCAAAAAGCGGCTGCCGCCGGCGCGAGCGTCGATTTTCAACGTCGCGACGCGACCCAGCCGCATTTCCACGAAGAGTTCGACGCCGCCATCATGTTCTGCGAGGGCGCGTTTTCCTTGATGGAAACCGACGAGAAGAACTACGCCGTCCTCGAACACGCGGCCGCGGCGCTGCGGCCCGGCGGCATATTGTTGATGACCACGCTCAACGCCTTGTTCCCCCTGTTCCATTCGGTCAAGGACTTTCTTCAAGCCCACGAATCGGGCGCGAAAACCGACGAACTGACGTTCGACCTGATGACTTTCCGAGAGCACGGGGTGATGAACTTCACCGACGACGCAGGCCGATCGCAGACGATCGAGACCAACGAGCGCTATTACACGCCGCCGGAAATGCGCTGGCTGCTGCGAACGGCCGGCTTCGCCAAGGTCGAAATCTTCGGCTGCCGCCTCGGCCGGTTCAGCCGCGATCACGAACTGACGCCCGACGATTTCGAGATGTTGCTGGTGGCCGAGAAGTAGAGCTGCGCTACGGTTTGTTACTCGTCCAGCTTAAATTGGAACATGCTGCCTGGGTCGAGCATGTGCGCGTCGTACAGCGGCGAATACGACTTCACTTGCACGGTCTTGCCGTCGGGGAGGAACTCGAGCATTCTCAGAAAGCCCTCGCCGCCCAGCTCGCGCGATTGGTAATCGACCAGCATCTGGTGGACCTTCTTGCCCTTGTCGTTCTCGCTGGCGAGGAACCCGCGTCCGTGGCCGACGTGGCCGCAGACGACCAAGACGACGTTGCCGTTGTTGCGGACCAGCTTCTGCCAAAGCTCCTCGCCGTCGTTAGCCGAGGTGTTGCAGGGATAACCGTGCGGCGAGGCCCCTTGCTTTTTCCCCTTTTCGGCGAAGTTGTAGCGGGTGTCGTCCTGGTAGAGATAAGCGTGGGTGAGGACGATCGCCTTGCGGTCGGCGTATTTCGTCAGCAGTTGGTTGGCCCAGGCGACCGTCTCGTCGCGGGGGGCCCACTCCAAGGCCAACACGATCCAGTCGGTCCCGCCGGCCGAGAAGAGATGGTAGCTGTTGCACATGTCGTCGTCCATCGCCCCGCCGAAGGTCGGCCACTGCTTGTATTTCTCCAGCGGAAAATAATCGTTCAATCGGGTGCGGCGGTCGGCCAGCGCGTGGTAATCGTGGTTGCCGGGGACCAGCGCGTAGGGGACTACTCCGTCCAACTCGCTCATCGCCTCTCGCGAACGCTCCCACTCGAACTTCTTGCTGCCGTTGGTGATGTCGCCCAGGTGGAGCACGTAGCGAATGTCGAACTTGTCCTTGTTTTTGGCGATCCAGTGCGTCTGCATCGTGAACAGCCCCGGGTAGTCCTCGGCATACATTTGCGTGTCGGGCAAAAGAACCAAGGTCCAGGAACCGGGAACGAAATCGGGCGCCTTTTCCGGCAAGGCCGGCGGGGCCTGCTCGGGCGATTGTTGTTCCGGGGACTGTTGCTCCGGGGCCTTTTGCGGTGGCTTATCGGGGGTTTGACCGATTGCCGCGGCGCCCCAGAGCGACGCCGCCGTGGCGATAATCAATAAAACATGAAAGTATTTGCGGTTGCGAAACATGAGGAACTCCATATCAAGGAGGGAAAATGGGAGAGTATCGCGTCAGGTCAAGTTTACACGACGACCGATGCGTTTTCAACGCCTGGAAGGCGTGAAATCGCCATTTGACGGCGCTCGGCCGTCATTCGGGCGGCAGCGAAACGATCGTCAACCAAAATTCCTCGATCGACTTGACGACCTCCATGAAGCGGTTGAAGTCCACCGGCTTGGCAATGTAGCAGTTGGCGTGCAGATTGTAGGACTTCAGCACGTCCTCTTCGTTCTTGGAAGTGGTCAGCACAACGACGGGGATCCGCTTCAAATCCGTGTCGGACTTGATTTCATTGAGCACTTCGCGACCGTCCTTACGCGGCAGGTTGAGGTCCAAGAGGACCATATCCGGGCGGGGCGCGTCGGCGTGGGCGCCGCGGCGATGGAGGAAATCCAGGGCCTCCACGCCGTCCTCGACGTCCCAGAGACGGTTCCGCACCTTTGCGTCGCGCAGCGCTTCCCTGGTCAAACGCACGTCCGGCTCGCTGTCCTCGACCAGCAGTATCTCGATCGGCCTCCCCAACAGCGCGTTCATCTCGTTTCCTCCAAGATCAGCCTATCGTAAAGAAGAAAGTAGTCCCTCGACCTGGTTTGGAATCGAGCCAGATCGACCCGCCGTGGCGTTCGACGATGCGTTTGCATACGGCCAGGCCGATGCCGGTCCCCTCGTATTTTTGCCGCGTGTGCAGCCGCTGGAAGATCACGAACAGGCGGTCCCAGTATTCTCGCTCGATGCCGATGCCGTTGTCGCGCACGGCGAAGAGCCAACGGTTTCCCTCGCGGCTGGCCGATACGTCGATTGCCGGCGGGGCATCGCCGCGAAACTTGATGGCGTTGCCAATCAAGTTTTGCATCAATTGCACCAGTTGAATCTCGTCGCCGCAGACCTCCGGCAGCGGGCCGCGCGTTATCGCCGCGCCGCTCTCCGCAATCACGGCCTCCAGGTTGGAAATCGCCGAATCCAACACCGCCTCCATGCCGACGTTGCGAAAGGGGTTGCCGCGGGTGTCCACGCGGGAAAAGTTCAGCAGGTCGGCAATCAACTGCTGCATCCGCGCTACGCCCTCGACGATGTAGCGGATGAACTGGTCGGCTTCGGAATCGAGCCGGTCCTTGTACCTCCGCTCGATCAACTGCACGTAACCGCCCACCACCCGCAACGGCTCCTGAAGATCGTGCGAGGCGACGTAGGCGAACTGCTCCAACTCCTTGTTGGAGCGGGCCAACTGGTCCGCCGTGCGGCGCAGGTCTTCCTCGACCGTCTTCCGCTCGGCGACCTCCTTTTCCAACTGACGGTTGAGCGATTCCAATTCCGCCGTCCGTTTGGCTACCATCTCCTCCAGATGCTCGCGGTGCCGGGCAAGCTCTTCCTCGATTTGCTTCTTTTCCGTGATGTCTGTGCAAGTGCCAATCCACTCGCAAATGGCCCCGTCTTGGTCCAACACGGGCACGCCGCGGACGGCCACCGTTCGGTATTGACCGTCCTTGCGGCGGATGCGGTATTCGGTCTCGTAAAGCGTCCGCGATTCGACCGCGCGACGCCAAACTACGCGGGTTTTTTCCCGGTCGTCGGGATGCAAGGAATCGCTCCATCGCGATCCTAAAACTCCCTCCTCGGTTTGTCCGGTGAAGGCCCGCCAAGAAGGAATGTCCTTGACCACATCGCCGTTGGCGTCGGTCGTCCAGACCATCGAGGTGGTGGCAATGGTCAGCGAACGATAGCGCTGCTCGCTCTCCAGCAGTGATTGCTGGGCGAGTTTTCGCTCGCGGACCTCGTTCTCCAACTGTCTTACGGCAGCCGCCAGTCGAGCAGTCTGATCGCGGATGTCCGCTTCCAGGCCCGCGTCGGTCGTTTTTCGTTCCCGCCGAGCTTCTAACATGATGCACGGGAACCGTCGATGAGTTTATTAACGCGTTCGCGGCACCCCCCCGAAGGGCACCCACGCTTCCCATAGTTTACATAGTAGCCGAACTTATGTCAGCCGGGGGAGATAAAAAATTATCCGAGTGGACTGTCCCATTTTTTCGCGGTTCACCGCGAAAATGGGACTGTCCACTTAGGCGGTTCTTTTCGGATGTGCAAGCCGGTCCTTGTTTGCCGATACAAACGATAAGTGCGATTACACCTGCACTTATGTAAATTAGCCCCTTATCCCAACGGGAAATGGGGCTTTCATTCATACAATTCGCAAAAGTACAGTTATGCCTTAACCCCTTGGCGGCAACGTATTATGCATAGGGTTCACGTCTTATTGCTCGTCGCCTTTTGCACCGCCGGGGGGTGTGTGTCGCCGGGCGAGTATTTCCGCAACGGACTGAAGGTCGGGCCGAACTATTGCCCGCCACGGGCGGATACGGCCGAGGATTGGATCGACGCCGCTGACGGCCGCATCAGCGACGCCCCGGCCGATCTGGACCGATGGTGGTCGATCTTTGCGGATCCGCGGCTGGACGACCTCATCGAGACGGCTGTCCGCCAGAACCTCACGCTCCGCGAGGCCGGCTGCCGCGTGCTCCAGGCCCGGGCGGCAAGGGCCGTCGCCGCCGGAAACCTCTTTCCGCAACGGCAAGACGCTTCGGCCACAGGCGCCCGGAACGCCGCCAGCGCCGCCGCGGCAAACAGCCATGCAATCACCGAACGCTTCTACGACCAGTGGGACGCCGGATTCAACCTCTCTTGGGAACTCGATTTCTGGGGCCGCTTTCGCCGGGCAATCGAGGCCGCCGACGCCGACCTAGACGCCTCGGTCGCCGACTACGATCAGACCCTGGTCACCCTGCTGGCCGACATCGCCTCGACCTACGTCGAAGTCCGCACCCTACAGAAACGCATCGAACTGATCCGCGAAAACGTCAAGCTGCAGCGCGAGACATACACCATCGCCGACGCCCGATTCCGCGGCGGACAGGTGAGCGAGTTGGACGTGGACCAGGCAGCCGGCACGCTGGCGCAGACCGAGGCCGTGATACCGCGCCTCGAATTGCAGCTCCGCGAGGCGTCGAATCGGCTCTGCGTGTTGCTCGGCGTTCCCCCGGCCGACTTGCAGGCCTTGTTGGGTTCCGGACCGATACCGGCCGCGCCGGCCGAGGCGGTCGTCGGCATACCCGCCGATCTGCTCCGCCGCCGCCCCGACCTGCGCCGCGCCGAGCGGCTGATCCAGGCCCAATCCGCCCGAGTCGGCGTCGCCACGGCCGAACTCTATCCGCATATCGGCATCGGCGGCACGCTCGACTATCGGGCCGAGCGGATCGACGACTTGTTCACCCCTCGGGCGTTCGGCGGCGGGATCGGCCCCACGTTCCGCTGGGACATCCTCAATTACGGCCGGCTGCTGAACGACATCCGCCTGCAAGATGCCCGATTGGCCGAGCGGATCGTCGCCTACCAGAACCTCGCGTTGAAGGCCAACGCTGAGGCGGAGAATGGCATCGCCCGATTCCTTCGCGGCTGTCAGCGGACGCATTGGCTCGAAAAAAGCGTGATCGCCTCGCAAAAGGCGACGAAAATCGCCGTTGCCCAATACAAAGGTGGCATCATCGACTTCAACTGGGTCGCCATCGTCGAGCAGAACCTCGTCGATCAGCAGGAGCTTTTGGCCCAAGCGCAGGGCGACATGACGTTGGGCCTGGTCGACACGTACCGCGCGCTGGGCGGCGGCTGGCAAACCGATTTCAACTCATCCGTTGCCGGCGTCGAGCGACTCCCGCCACTCGCGCCGTAAACCGTAGCCGTAGGGTGCGTGCTCGCACGCACCAAGATTCGTGATGCGTGCGAGCATGCACCCTACTCAATTGCGGCGGCGCTGGTATACTGCATCCAAGGAGGGCCGATTCTCATGGCCGAAAAAACGATTTTCAAGCGGATCATCGACGGCGAAATTCCGGCGAAAATCGTCTACGAGGACGAACGCTGCATGATTTTCGAGGACGTCAAGCCGGCCGCGCCCGTGCATCTGATCGCCATTCCCAAGCGGGAGATCGCCTCGGTCGACGACGTCGAGCCGGAGGACGAGGCGGTGGTGGGCCACCTGTTCACGGCGATTCGGACCGCCGCCGCAAAGCTGGGGTTGGCAAACGGTTATCGCGTGGTGACCAACTGCGGTCCGGACTCGGGCCAGGAGGTGATGCACCTGCACTTTCACGTCCTCGGCGGTCGCCGCCTCGGTTGGCCCCCGGGATGACGATGTCGGGACGATACACGCAGTTAGGTCATTACTTGTGTGGCGACGTACAGATAAAGGCCGATTTGAGTCACACCGATTACGGACGCTGTGATGTATGCCGCCCGGGACGTGCGGAAGTAGAGCAAGGGCCACTCGATGGCGGCGACTATCAAGCTCCCGAACAGGATAGATAGTATCATCCCCTGTCCTTCCAAGGCGTTCCACCATGCCAGGCAAAGGAACGCACACCACAAGACCATCGCAATGAACCAGATCACGTGTTTAGGGCGGTTTCCCCGGGTGAACGCTTCTACCATTGAATAGAACAGGGAATGACAAGCCCCGATGACGCCGAAAGTAAATCCGACGATATACGGATCGTCGGATTGCAGAGGATTGTCACCGTCGAGGATCAAGAACGCCAAAGCGAACAAGAAGGAGGCCGAACAATACACCAGCCACGCGTGTGCCGCCGAGGAAATAACGGCGGTTTTCAGTTTCAACGATGGGAATTGGGGTTCGTTCACGGGATTCTCCTGGCGGCCGATTCATCTCGCTGATAAACCGCCACAGATACGGCGTTTCATATACAGGCGATAATGAACGCACCGTATAACATCGAAAAACGCCTGGTTGGCAATCCCGACGGCACTATTGAGCCCCGAAGGGGCGCTTGCTCTCCCAGCCCAGGGCAACGCCCTGGGAACACTTGGCATTATTGAACATGTCGGACGTCGTTTCTCCCATGCGGTGCATCGCTTGGTCGAAATACGATCGGTCGATTTCGTACCCGATGCTGTTTCGTCCGTGCAACGCCGCCGCGACGTTGGTGGTTCCTCCGCCCATGAACGGGTCGAGAACGGTATCGCCGACGAAACTGAACATCCGCACCAAACGCTGGGCCAGTTCGAGCGGAAAGGGAGCGGGATGCTTCTTGGTCGACGCCCCGGGGAGGCCCGTCCAGATTTGTTGAAACCATTTTTTATGGTTTTCCGATGAAATGACGCTTAGCACTCGGGCCGCGACGGCGGGCTTTCGATAACCGCCGGGTTTCCGCTGCATGAGAATGAACTCGATATCGTTTTTCACCACGGAGTTCGGTTCGTAGGGCTTGCCCAAGAAGCTCGATCCGTTGGACACTTCGTAAACGGCGTTGGCGATTTTATGCCAAATAATCGGCGCGAGATTGTCGAAGCCCATCCGACGGCAATGCTCCTGACTAGATGCGTGCAGCGGTACGACGGTATGCCGCCCCGAGTTTTTCCGTCTCGAAAGACATACGTCCCCAACCACGCAGATCAGCCGTCCGCCTAGGACCAAAGCTCGATGGCATAGTTTCCATACTTTGTCCAACTCGCGCAGGAATTCTTCGTAATCCGCTATGTGTCCAAGTTGCCCTGGCGTATCGCGATATTTTTTCAACGTTCAATACGGCGGGGAAGTCAATACTAAATGGTTTCTGTTGCGGAAAACCACTGTAGGGTGCGTGCTTGCACGCACCAGCTTGGTTTTGCCGCGAAATAAGGTGCGTGCAAGCACG
>JAFGLH010000085.1 GCA_016928165.1 Pirellulales bacterium
CCCCTCGGCGGTGAAGGGGACAGGCACATTTTTCGCCCTTGAAAGGGCGAAAAAATGAGCCAGTCCCCGGTCCGTGAACGGTTACCCAAATGTCGGGGACGTGGTTTTTGTGGATTCTTGGGCAATTTACCCTTTTTAATATAACTTGCGCCAGGCGTACCAGTCGAGGGCCGGCGCGCCACAATCGCATGATTTTAGCAACGAAGCGGAAATCCGACAACGGCCCCCTATTTCCGCCCAACAGGCCTATTTGCACATGGACCGTTTACACTGAGGCAAGCAAATTCTGCTTCTGCTGCGGCTGGCTGTCGATCCAATCGATCATCACCCACAAAGAAACGTCTCGGTAGGGCGGCTCGGCGCGGACCAGGACTTGCAGTCCATCCACATCGAGCACCTCGCAAGAAATTGAATCGTCGCTACGCATTACCGAACCGATGAAGGGAGCCAGATTGACGAGAACGCGATCGCCTTTTTGGACTTCCATAAACGCGACTCCTACCCTAGAAAATAAGTACAATCGCTCGACGACCGGCAATTGCGACAAGCTCGATTCATCTATAGCCGCCGTTGCTGAAATACACAATCCCCCGGGGCTAAATATTTGCGGATGCAGGTGGGAAGCCATCCGCCGAGAGGGGATATTTTCAGGGGTTTTTCGTGCGGCGTGTAAAAATGGCATGAATCGGCAAAGCCGCCCCCTCCGCATGGCCATCCGAGGAACATTTTGCACAAGCGATATTTTTCGGCCAGCTATTCGATTTCCCCGTTCTTCCCCGTCCCCCAATCTCACCCGACTCAATTATTTTGAGATGAAAGACTTACTTGCATGTCAGATGCCATAACACATATAATTATTTTTCATGTAACCGTCTTGCGTGCCGCGTGGTCGAGTTAAACGGTCTGCCGTCGCGCAAGAATCCCTCCCTAATTCCCCTCCGAATATTCGTCACAATCACTTTGCGGGAGCGCGGAGAGCATAGCTTCGCGTCCTGCAAATATATTCCGCGTCTGAAGGAAACAATTACGATGACTTACACGCCAAACCGAAGTGTTATTTTTACTGTCTATTTGGTCGTCGTTTTGTTGAGTGTGTTTGCAGTCCACCACACGGCCGCCGACGAGCCGAATTACCATACTGCCGCCGGCTGGTGGAAAGAGTTGCCGAAAAAGTGGACGCCCGTCGGGTGGAAGAACCATCTGTTTCGCTACAACGTGCTTTTCAACGGCGCGATAGTGGCCAAGCCCTGCCTCAGCGAGCCGAGCAAAGACTTGAAGACTGACTACCAGGGCATGCTCATGAAGACGGCCAACCTGGGCATGGTGTTCTGGCCGTCGCTCTCCAATCCGGCCGATGACGGCACGGTCCGGCAAGGCTGGCTGCCGGACCACGACGCGCCGGTGCTGTGGACCGACTGGAGCGGCTCGCCTCACGCCGGCGCGAAGGAATCGGGCACGCACCCGCGCGAGGAGATTTTCGCCCACGTCTCCGGCGCCGTGGACGTGAAGGCCGGCACCGAGCCGCTGTTCGCTTGGACGCGGATGCTAATCTCCCCTCTCACAAAAGAAGAAGGAACATACGCCTTCTCCTATAAAATCTACTCGCCCAACATCGGCCTCGACATGGATATGTCGAAGAACCTCCATTATGTCTGGCAGCCGTATGTGCGCAAGTTGACGCTGCAACCGCCCGCGTCGAACGACGCGTCGTGGTTGCTGGTCGAGCCGACCGGAAAGGTCCGCTTGGCCGTATTGCCGGGAAAGGGCTGCCGGGTTTCGCTCAGTTACGTGGAAAACGTTCCCCTGCTGAAAATCGAATTGGACCTGCGAAAAACCAACTATGCCGACTTGTTGTTGCCGATTATCCCTTGCCCGCGCGAAATCATCGAGCGAGAATGTTCGCTGGGCCGCGAGAAGGCGCTGGCCGAGGCCGACGCCTATTGGCGCGTCGTCCCGGACACGGCCGCCAGGATCGACGTGCCCGAGCCGGAGATCAACGAAGCGATTCGGACCTATCTCAAGCTGGCGGAAGTGATCGCGGAGAAAAATCCCGTTACCGGCGAGTACAACAGCCTCACCGGATCATGGTGCTATGCCGACATCTGCTCGACGCCCAATTCGATGACTTATGGATTTCTTCTCGATCCGATGGGCTATCACGCACAAACCGAGCGATACCTGGCGATTTTCAAAAATTGGCAAGGCCGGCGGGTTCCGCCGGGAAATATTTTCAAGCCGCATCCCGGCTACCTCGGCACGCCGACCACGTATTTCTCGACGCCTTGGATGTCGGACAACGGCGCCCTGCTTTGGGCGATGGCCCGGCACGCGCTCCTATCGAGAGACAAGAAGTTCATCGAGGAATACACGCCTACGATCGTCAAGTCTTGCGAGTGGATCCGCGACGCCCGGCGGATGACCGGCCACGGCGGCATCGAGGGCATCCTGCCCTCCGGTTGGGCTACCGACGAGAGGCAGGCGGTGCAATCGTCCTGGAACGACGGCTGGAACTACTTGGGCCTGACCACGGCCGTGCGGCTGTTGAAGCGGATCGATCACCCGCGGGCGGCCGAGTTCGAGGCCGAGGCCCGCGACTACCGCCAGCGGTTCCGCGACGTTTTCGCCGAAGTGTCGAAACAAACGCCGACCTGGACCGACGCGGCGGGAAAAGTCCATCGAATCGCACCTAGAAGTCTCACGGGAGACAAGAACTTCGGCGCGGGCAAGGATCCCTTCTACCTCGACTGCGGCCCTTTGTTCCTGCCGTTCACCGGCTTAATGGATCCCAACGATGAGTTGATCGCTTCGAGCCGCCTTTGGTTCCGCGAGGGACCGCCGCGAAATACATATCGAGACGACGGCGACCCTGCCCAACCCCCTTCGCTCGAACACGAAATGTCCAGTTGCGAGCCGTGCTACAGTTGGAATATTTTTCACTCATGGCGATTCGGCGACCGGACGAAGTACCTCGAAGGAATGTACTCGCTGTTTGCGGGCGGCACTTCGCAACAGACTTATACGGTATGCGAAAGCCGCGGCGGGATCACCGGCTTCACGCCGCTGCTGCCCAATGTCTGGCTGGCGCGTTTGGCCGCCATCGATGACCAGATCGCGGAAGACGAACTCCACCTGCTGCGGCTGATGCCCCAAGCGTGGCTGCGGACCGACAAGCAGGCCCGCTTCGAGAAAGTGCCGACGGAGTTCGGCGTGGTC
>JAFGLH010000086.1 GCA_016928165.1 Pirellulales bacterium
CTCGTTTTTTCGCCCTTTCAAGGGCGAAAAATGTGCCTGTCCCCTTCACCGCCGAGGGGGACAGTCCCATTTTCGCTGTAAACCTCGTAAATTGGGACAGTCCCTTGTGAACGGTTGCCAAAAACAAGTAGCGTTATAATTGGACTTTTTCAAATTTGTCCCCTCTCCCTTTGGGAGAGGGGTCGGGGGTGAGGGCATGGGAAAATCGCGCAAGCAAGTCAAGGCGTTTTAAGACCGCAAGCCCTCACCCTATCCATCTCCCGGAGGGAGAGGGGACTTTGGTTTTCGAATTTGCAAAAGTTCAGACTTAAGCAAGTACAGCGGCGCTTGACAGAAATCAGCAAATGAAATTTCAGCGTGGCTGGAAGCGTGCCGTGGCGCAAAATGATAATCGAAGTTGCACTTGCTTGTCTTTGTACAATCGAAAGCAGCATCAGGTATTTTAATGTGCGGCATCGCCGGAGCGGTATGGAACGACGCGAGCAAGGCCGTGGAGCGCGAGGCGCTCCAGCGGATGATCGACGTGCTGCGCCATCGCGGCCCGGACGACGAGGGAATGTATTTCAGCAGTCAGGGGCCAGGGATCGGGGGTCGGGAGTCGGCCGCCCTCACCCCCGGCCCCTCTCCCGCAAGCTGGCGAGGGGAGCTTGATGGCCAGCCGCTTCAGCGGCCGGTAGGCGTCGCCCTGGGCCATCGCCGCCTGTCAATCATCGATGTTGCCGGCGGACACCAACCGCTAAGCAACGAGGACGGCTCGGTGTGGACCGTCTTCAACGGCGAAATCTACAACTTCCGCGAGCTGCGCCGCCGCCTGGAGCAGGGGGGCCATCGCTTCCGCACCCGCTGCGACACGGAAGTGTTGGTCCATCTCTACGAGGACGAAGGCGCGGAGATGCTCGGAAGCCTTCGCGGCATGTTCGCCCTGGCCGTCTGGGACGCGCGACGGCGGCGGCTGCTGTTGGCCCGCGACCGACTGGGACAAAAACCGCTGGTCTATCGCCGCGAGCCTGGCCGGCTGCTGTTCGCCAGCGAATTGAAGAGTTTGTTGGAAGCGCCCGGCGCTACCCGAGAGATCAACCCGGACGCGGTGAACGACTATCTAACCTATCAATACGTGCCGCACCCGCGGACGATTTTCCGGGGGGTTGCCAAGCTGCCGCCCGGCCATTTGGCGCTCTACGAAAACGAGCGTCTCGAGGTGCGTCCCTATTGGCAAGCGGATTTCAACGAGGAAGAACGTCTTCCCGCCGCCGAGTACGCCGATCGGTTGCGGGAGCTAATGACCGCGGCCGTGGAGATGCGGTTGCAGAGCGAGGTGCCGTTGGGGGCGTTTCTCTCCGGGGGGATCGACTCGACGATCGTCGTCGGCCTGATGTCGCGCTTGATGAAAGAGCCGGTGCGGACCTTTTCGATCGGTTTTCCAATCAGCGAGTTCGACGAGACCGACTACGCCCGCGCGGCGGCCGAGCGGTGCGGCTCGCTTCACCGCGAGTTTCAAGTGCGTCCCGACGCAATGGAGGTCTTGCCCCGGCTGGTCTGGCATTACGACGAACCGTTCGCCGACAGTTCGGCGGTGCCGACCTGGTACGTATCGCAATTTACCCGACGGGAAGTGACCGTGGCGCTGAGCGGCGACGGCGGCGACGAGCTTTTTCTCGGCTATCCGCGCTATCTGGCCGTTTGGCTGGCCGGCGCGTTCGATCGGATGCCGGGATTGCTGCGTCGGATGTCGGCGGGCCGCTACTGGCAAAAGCTGCCCGGCGGCGCGCGGCAAAAATCTCTCCGCCGGCGGTTCAAGCGGTTCGTGGAGATGCTCGACATGCCGCCCGCTCGACGATACCTGGAATGGATCGCCATTTTCGGCCAGTCGCGGCGCGACGCGCTCTACAGCGACGGCTTCGCGGCCCGGCTTTCCGGCGACGATCCGCTGGAGTTCCTCGAGGCGGCGTTGTCCAAGGCGAACGAGCGCGACCCGCTGACGGCCTTCGGCCTGGCCGATCTGGTCACGTACCTGCCCTGCGATCTGATGACGAAGACGGACATCGCGTCGATGGCCCATGGGCTGGAGTGTCGTCAGCCGTTTCTCGACCATCTGGTGGTGGAATTGGCCGCGCGGATGCCGCGCCGCTTGAAGTTCCGTGGCGGACGCGGGAAAATGGTCCTCCGCAAGGCGTTCGGCGACCTGCTGCCCGAATCCATCCGGCGCCGTTCGAAGATGGGCTTCGGCGTTCCCTTGGACCACTGGTTCCGCCGCGAGCTGCGCGACTTCGCCAGGGAAATCCTGCTCGACGAAAAGACGCTCCATCGCGGCTACTTTCGCCCCGCGGCCGTCGCCGAACTCTGGGACGAGCACCAACAGGGGCGTTTTAACCACGGCTACCGGCTCTGGTCCCTGTTGATCTTGGAGCTATGGCAGCGAGAGTGGTGCGATAAATAGCGGCCGGGTTTTCGTAATCGTTCACGGGCCGGGGACCGGCTCATTTTTTCGCCTTTTCAAGGGTGAAAAATGCGTCTGTCCCCTTCACCGCCCTAACAATACGCCCCTCTCCCGCAAGCGGGAGAGGGGCCGGGGGTGAGGGCGGGATGGTTTTGTCAGAGTCCCTAAGTGATAATCAGACAATATAGCAACCATGATAAACCAGTCCCTAAAAAACCTCGTCGTCGATCGCATTCTGCCGCGGGTGCAGACCCCCGCCCAGTATGTCGGCGGCGAATGGAACTCCGTGGTCAAGGACCACCGCGGGCTGCGCGGAAAACTCTGCCTGGCGTTTCCCGACGCATACTCGATCGGCATGAGTTGCCACGCGATGCAGGTGCTTTACGACATAATGAATCGCCGCGACGGCTGGGTCTGCGAACGGGCCTTCGCGCCGCTGGAGGACATGGAGCGGTTGCTCCGCGAGAACCGCCTGCCTCTGTGGAGCCTGGAAACCTTCACGCCGCTGGCCCGCTTCGACGTGCTCGGCTTCACCCTGCAATACGATCTCTGCTATACGAACGTCTTGACGATGCTCGACTTGGGCGGCGTGCCTCTGGAGGCCGAGCGGCGGACGTTGGATCAACCGTTGGTCGTCGCCGGCGGGCCGTGCGCGTCGAATCCGGAGCCGATGGCCCGGTTCTTCGACCTGTTCGTCGTCGGCGACGGCGAAGAGTCGCTGCCGGAAGTGTGCGAGTTGTGGGTGAAATTGAAACGTTCCGGCCGCGACCGGGAATCGCTGCTGGCCGAAACGGCCGCCCGGCTGCCATACGTCTACGCGCCGCGGTTCTACCGGCCCGAGTACGGCGGCGACGGCCGGGCGACGACGCCCCGTCCGTTGCGCGACGAATTGCCCGCGCTGATCGCGCCGGCGGTCGTTGAAGACCTCGATGCGTTTGCTCCGCCGGCGGCGCCGGTGGTGCCTTTCGTCGAATGCGTACACGACCGCATCGCCGTGGAGATCATGCGCGGTTGTCCGGGCCGCTGCCGGTTCTGTCAGAGCACGACAATCAAGCGGCCGCTGCGGTTCCGTTCGATCGAAAACGTCGTGCAAGCGGCGATGGAACAATATCGCAACACCGGCTACAACGAAATCTCGCTGCTCTCGCTCTCCAGCAGCGATTACCCCGATTTCGACGTGCTCGTCGGCCGGCTGCACGAAATCTTCCGACCGCTGCACGTCGGCGTTTCGTTGCCCAGTCTGCGCGTCACCGAGCAGTTGCGCGTCGTCGGCGAGGTGCTGAACACCGACCGCCATTCGAGCCTGACGCTGGCCCCGGAGGTCGCCCGCGACGAAATGCGCCGGCGGATCGGCAAGCCGATTGCGAACGAGGACTTGATGGCCGGCTGCCGCCGTGCGTTCGAGCGGGGATTTTCGCGGGTGAAACTCTACTTCATGTGCGGATTGCCCGGCGAACGGGAGCGCGATTTGGACGGGATCGTGGAGATGTCGGAGTCGATCTCCCGCTTGGGCAAAGAAGTCCGTGGCCGACCGGTCGAGATCGTGGCCAGCGTCTCGAACTTCATCCCCAAGCCGCAAACGCCTTTCCAGTGGAACGCCATGCGGCGCCGCGAGTATTTTCGTTGGGCGCACGAATACCTGCGCCGCCGGAAACGTTTGCGGAGCGTGCGGCTGCGGTGCCACGAGGTCGAGGCGAGTCTGCTTGAAGGCGTACTGTGCCGCGGCGACCGCCGCGCCGGCGAGGCCGTCGAGCTGGCCTGGCGGCGCGGCGCGCGTTTCGACGCCTGGACCGAAAAACTGAAGCACGAGTTGTGGCGGCAAGCCCTGGACGACGCCGGCATCGACGTGGAACGAACTCTGCATGCCCCATATGCCGCCGACGCTCAACTGCCTTGGGACCACGTCGGCATCCGCCAAGGCCGTGCTTACCTGGAGCGCGAGCGACAACTAGCGGCTGATCGGCAAGCGGCGGGGTATTGACCTCTCACTCAGTCTCTCTGGCCGAGCGAATCAACTCGCCGGCGCCCGATCGCAGCAGTTCGGCGGCGACGCGGGCGCCGAGCGCCTCCGCCGCGTCGGGCGATGACTGGCCAGCCGCTTCGATCATCCGTTCGCCCCGGAGGTCGAGCACCCGGCCGACGAGCGTCAGACGTTCTTCCTCGACGCGCCCCAAGGCGGCGACCGGCGCGAGACATCCGCCTTTTAGTTCCAGGAGCAGCGTTCTCTCGGCCAATACCGCCGCGTGGTCGCCAACGTGGTCCAACGCCGCCGCGAGCCGGAGAGTGGAGGCGTCGTCGGCGCGGGCCTCCACAGCCAAGGCCCCTTGGCCCGGCGAGGGGAGCATGATTGCCGAGGGCAATCGTTGCGTGATCCGCTCGGCCAGCCCGAGCCGTTGCAGCCCGGCCTCGGCCAACACCACCGCGTCGAACTGGCCGTCGCGCAACTTCCGCAAGCGCGTTTCGACGTTGCCCCGAATGTCCATCATCGTCAGGTCTCGGCGATGTCGGAGCAGTTGTGCCCGGCGGCGCGGGCTGCCCGTGCCGACGCGGGCCGCGGTGGGCAACTCGTCGAGCGTCGCGCCGTCTGCCGAGACCAACACGTCGCCCGACGGCCCGCGCTCGGGCACGGCCGCCAGCGTCAATCCATCGACGGCGGTCGTCGGCAGGTCTTTCATGCTGTGGACGGCCAGGTCGATGCGGTCGTCCAACAACGCGCGTTGAATCTCCTTGGTGAAAACGCCTTGGCCGCCGATCGAGCCGATTATCTCGTCGCGCTGGTCGCCGCTGGTTGAAATCGGCACGAATTCGAATTTCACACCCTGCTTTCGCAGCAGCGCGGCGACCCATTCGGCCTGCCAACGGGCCAGTGCACTCGCTCGGGCGCCAATTCGCAGCGGCATGGAAAATTAGGGGCCGGGGAACATGGGTTGGAAGTCACGTTGGGACGGCGGGTGAACTGCCGCCCCAACGGCGATTTGACGCTCGCGGCATCGCGGTGATTATTTCAATTTCTTAATTTCCGCCTTATCCTCGGTCAAGCGTTCGATCTCCTGCGGAGGAACCACCACTCCGCAACTGACGATGAATTGGCACGCCTGATCGAAGGAAACGTCCAAGTCGAGGCACTCGCTTTTTTTCAAGAGCACCGTGCAGCCTGTCACCGGCATGGGCGAATATGGCACGAAGACGGTCAACATCATTTCATCGCCCGCGCGATGAAGGGGGGCAAAATTCTCGCCGGTGACGAACCCGATCGACCACATGCCCTTGCGCGGATACTCGACGGCGACGATCCGCGTGTACTTGATCTCGCGCTGCGTGAAAAGAAAGTCGCTTACCTGCTTGACGGCCGAGTACACGGCCCTCACGCCGGGCACTCTCAACACGAACTTGTCGAAAGTGCCGGCGACGAATCCGCCCACCCCCGCCGTGATAAACTTGCCCAGAAAGTACAACAACAGCACGAACACGGCGAGGAAAAAGGGAATGGTAAAATACGGCCGCAGAACGGTCAAATCCACGTAGCGGCGGTAGTAGTCTTCGCCGGTGATCGGCGGCGGCTGACCGGGATTGCGCCGCACCAGATTGTAGACTTCCTGCGGAATGAAACTCTCGTCGTCTATCCTTCGATATGCTCGCCCGTCTCCCGTCGCCGTCTTGCCGTCGGATTCCAGGGGAAGGTTTTCGCGGACGTCGGCCAAATGCCAGACCAATCCTTCCCGTGCCCAGCCGGTGACCGGCTCCAACATGTAAACCTTAATGGTGTTGATCGTCCAGACGATGATCAACACGGTCAGCAAAGGGGGCATAAGCGCTGCCAACCCCCGCCAAACGGCGCGGCGGAAAGGACGGGCTGTTTGCTGATGGCCGGGATATTGCTGGTCGCCGTTCATTCAACACGCCCCATTACATAATCCTCGGATCGAGCATAATTAAAGCGAGGCGACGTCTGACGCAATCTTCTCGGCCGCGTCGTCCGGCAGCCGGGCAAGACCGGTGAACTCGCACCAGCCGTTCGACACGCCCACGCCCGAGCCGACCTTGCAAGCCAAATCCATCTGTGCCGTCCAAAACCGCCGGAAGTTCCAAGCGCAAGGCGTCCAAGGTTTTTCGCCCAAGGCAGCCATATATCGGACCGGCGTCTTGCGATAGAGCGGATCACCCAACAACGAGGCGTAAGCGTGATCGCCCGCCTCGCCGTCGGCCCAGGGAACGAATCCGGCCAACGAACAATCGCTGGTCAGGATTGCCCGATCTCCGCCAAACGACCTGACCAACTTGCGCAGCTCCTTGAGCAGCGCGATCGTATGCCCGGCGAGCGGCCCGCGTCGGCCTGGATGATAGTCGTAGCCAAGGCCGGAAAAGGTCTCGTCCATAACGATCGCGTCTGGATCGAGCCTCTCCATTATCAGCCGCGCCTGGCTGAGCAGGTGCTCGCGCCACTCGGGCGAGGCGACGGACATGTGCCAGCTTCGCCCGGGCGTGTCGGGGCCTTGCCAAGGGCACGCGACCTTTTTGCCCGACTCATCGCGGAGAACGGCGTCGCGGAGCGCGCCCCAGCAGGGGGCGTTTTCGTTCAGTCCGGTCAGGTGCATGTAGATCGCGGCCTTGGCCCCTTCCCGGCGGGTGGCGGCAATGCGCGCCCTCATCTTTTCCAGCGACATTTCGGCTGGCCCGCGTTTG
This sequence comes from Pirellulales bacterium, assembly GCA_016928165.1. GTDB lineage: Bacteria > Planctomycetota > Planctomycetia > Pirellulales > Thermoguttaceae > JAHIKV01. Next base: position 7,121 of record JAFGLH010000086.1, read on the forward strand.
TCGGCGCGCATCGCCGGCCACCGCTTCTGCTTCGGATCAATGTACTCACCCCACCAGGAGTAATACCCGTGTTGAGTGGCCAGGCCGACGCGGAAGCGGCGGAAATGCTTCACATCGGCGTCGTAGCCGTCCCCTCGCCGACCGTTCGGATCGGCGGCCGAGAGGAAATCGTAGTAATGCACCCGCACGTCCCGCAGCCAATCGATTTTCGGGTGCGGGTCGTCGTGGGCGAAGCGGTGAAAAGCCTTCCAAGCCGCGTCGGCCTCGCCGCGGTGGACCATCAAGTAACAGCGTTGCTCAATAGCATGACCCGGTTTGATGGTTTCGTGCCGCCGCGCCGACCACCGGCGAGTTCCCGATTCAACGGCCGAGGCGGCGAAACATTGGGCCACGCCGCTGGGCGCGAACAATGCGACGCGCCAATCGGCGCCGGGTTGATAAATATCGACCACCGGGGCCAGCAACAAGATGCGGCCGTGGCGTACCGCCGGATCGCTGGCCCACGGCTCCAGATAATACGCCAAAAACGGCCCCTCGCCAACCGCCTGGTCGGGGTCTTTTTCCTGATCAAAACCCAGCGACTTGATGGCCTGGTGGCGCAACAACCCTGAAGCGGCCAAGGAAAGATAAGTCCGTTGCTCGGCCGGATTCTCGCCCGGCTGGGCATTGGTGTTAAATCCGCAGCAAACCTCTTGCGGACGCTCAGAAGTATTGATCAGCCGAAGAGTTGCTTCCAGCAGGTCGCTGTCGTTTGCCTGGCCGGAATCGAGCAGTCGGTGAGTCAATTGAGCCTTGATTGGCCCCAGTTGTCCCGATGTATTTTTTGCCCCGATCCCGAGCCGCTTTCCCGTGCAATCTTTGCCGAGCGCGCAGAAAGCGTCGAGCAGCGCGGCGTCGGCTTGCGGCACGATTGGGCGTCCGCCTAATTCACATTGGACGAACAACCGGCTCGCGGCGCAGCGCCGCCAGGCGATTTTTTTATCCCCCGTGCCCCGGCCGAAAGAGGTCAATCCACCCATCGAGACCCCAACTGCGGCCCCTGACGCGGCTGCCAGAAAAGTTCGTCTATGCACGGTTTACCGCCTCCATGCAAGTCCTCGATTCTTCATATTTGGCCACCAGGGATGATCGTCGTGAGGAATAGACCAAATGTATGGTTACCTCACCTATTCACTATTCTGTCCGACGCCAAGGTGGCACGCAAGAGGCGGCGATAACCTAGCGAGTTGCCGGAAATAGCGGGGTCGGATCGGCGGTATTGTAGGCCGCTTTACAGGCGGGCCGACTCGCCGACTCGTCTTTGGTCGAGAAACGAGATTTCACTGTGCGCCGAAACGGCCAAGAAACGACACAAGCCCTTGATTAGCAAGGGCTTGCATAGTACACCCCACAGGGCTCGAACCTGTAACCTTCGGTTCCGTAGACCGATGCTCTATCCAATTGAGCTAGGGGTGCAAGTTGTTGCGGCGTAAGGATTTAGGGCGTTTTTCGATCTGTTGTTTGCCGTGGATTTACGCCTTTTTGTACGCCCGTTATAATAATACCTATAAATACGGCACCCGTCAGATAGCGCCCGGCAGGTGCCCAAGGAACACCCTCAACCCTATTATCCAAAGATGCCCCATGAGCAAACATTCTAACGCCGATTCGTCCTCTGGTAAAGGCCGTCCGAAAAAGCCCCGCAAGGATTTTCCCCTATACCCGCATCGCGCCGGGTACTGGGCCAAAAAGGTGCGCGGCCGCACCGTATATTTCGGCCGGGTGTCGGACGACCCTAAAGGCAAAGCGGCCCTGGAACTCTGGTTGGAACAGAAAGACGACCTATTGGCAGGACGCGAACCCCGCCCAAAATCCTCCGACGAATTAACCGTCGCCGACCTGTGCAACGAGTTCATCACCCACAAGGAAACACTACGCGACAATCGGGAGTTGTCCCCCCGAACCTATCGGGGCTATTTCGACACCTGCGCCCGAGTTGTCAAAGTGTTCAAGCGGGGGCGGATCGTAGCCGACCTTTCGCCCGCCGATTTCGGACAGTTGCGAAAAGTGCTTGCCCGTACACGGGGGCCAGTCGCACTGCGGAATGAAATGCAGCGCGTCCGGTCGATTTTCAAGTTCGCTTTCGACCATGGCCTAATCCTTGCGCCGATTCGCTACGGTCAATCGTTCGCCAAGCCAAAACTCGACATAGTGCGCAAGGCACGCGAGGCCCACCGCGAACGGTTCGGAGATCGAATGTTCGAGGCCAAGGAAATTCGCGCGATACTTGCCGACTGCAAACAGCCGTTGCGGGCCATGATATTGTTGGCCGCAAATACGGGGTTAGGGCAGACGGACATTGCCCGTCTGCCGCTGAAGACCGTAAATCTTGACACGGGCTGGGTCGATTATGCAAGACCGAAAACCGGCGTGCCGCGTCATATCCCGCTATGGCCCGAAACTGTCAAAGCCTTGCGGCAATGGATTCAGCGGCGGCCGAAGGCCCGACAGCGGACTGACGCCCGGCTGATGTTCTTGACCGTGCGCGGGGCACCGTGGGTCAAGGTAAACGATAAGGGTGCGCCGAAGGACGCAATCCTTCAAGAGTTCAACAAAGTTGTTCGGCGGCTCGGCCTCAAACGTCCACGCCGGGGATTCTACAGTCTGCGGCACGGTTTTGAGACAGTAGGTTGCGAGACGGGCGATCAGATTGCCGTCAACGCCATTATGGGCCACGTCGATACGTCTATGGCCGGGACCTACCGCGAACGAATCGGCGAAGACCGATTGCGCCGGGTTACGAACCACATTCGGGCGTGGTTGTTTCCGACGGATACGCCGGACGACACCCCCGAAAAATTAAAATCGGTATTTTGCGCCCCTTGCGCCCCCGAATCAGAATCGACGGAACAAGAGACGCCAATAGACAACGGCGGTTTCAAGTACCGCATCGTAGGCTAAACCAAAATCACAAGCGGCCTTAGGCGAGGGCAAAACCTGATCGGCGTAGAGTGGGGCATACCCTCGGGAAACCCGCCTAGGTCGTCTACGGCGTCTAGCGGCCGGCGGGTCTAATACGAATTCCATTTCAAAGTTGCACGCCATCTATTGCGCCTTCCCAGACTACCTAATATGATGGCAGCATTCTGAAAGGATGCTGCTATGGATGTGCGGGATCATGCAACATTGGAAACGTTGCGACGGTTAGAGAAGAAGGAGAAGAATGCTCGGCCGGGCGAAACGCTTACGAATCATCATCCTGGCTGCCCAAGGTTTCACGGCCTCAAGCATTGCGTTGATTCTGGATCTGTCGTGCCGA
>JAFGLH010000087.1 GCA_016928165.1 Pirellulales bacterium
CCCGATTTTCGCGGTTCACCGCGAAAATGGGACTGTCCCCCTCGGCGGTGAAGGGGACAGGCACATTTTTCGCCCTTGAAAGGGCGATAAATGAGCCAGTCCCCGGCCCGTGAACGGTTACGAAAAAGCGCTGCTGTCTGATATGCTTGGAACATTCTCCGGAAGAATGTCACCGAAGTATTGTTGCAGAAGCAGTTGCGTCCCGAAATGGATGTAAACTTAGGATCGTTCATATATGAGTGAGGGATGGCTAAACCGAGAACTCATGGTTGCGGTTAAAGCCTACCCGAACCCTTCTGCAAAGTATTACGAGACCGTTTGTGTCGCCGGCATTACACGAGAAGAAGGGTGGGTGCGTTTGTATCCAGTCGGATTTAGATCACTGTCCGAACAGCAAAAATTTGAAAAATATCGATGCATTCAACTTAGAATGCGAAAACACGAAAGGGATAATCGCCCGGAAAGTTTTCGCCCGGATGAAAATTCCATACAGTTGGGCAAAATCGTGGAACCGAAGGATGGATGGCGGGAAAGATGGCAGTGGCTACGTCCGACCATTGGGCCTACGATGCGTGAACTCCGGCGCGCTGGAGAATTGCATAATCGTTCTCTTGGTTGCATCAAACCGCGTGATGTTGATCGATTGATTGTCGACCGCGCAGATCCAAACTAGTCAGGGCGCAAGAAAGCGGTAATGGATCAAATGATATTGTTCGATCCAGTGAAAACGAAGCTCGAAAAGATACCGTTCGTTTTCAAGTATCGCTACCGTTGCGAAGAGAAGAGTTGCCGTGGACATGAACAATCAGTAATCGATTGGGAACTGATGGAGTTGTATCGAAGGTTGAAAAATCAAGGTATGACGAGTGAAGAGATTTTGCCTGAAATCAACAAGAAGTTCATTGGCGAACTTTGCCGAAGCGACAAGGATACACACTTTTTTGTAGGCAACCACTCACTTTACCCATCGACCTTTATGATTATTGGTGTCTTCTGGCCTCCATAATTCCTTCAAGCAGTGCTACTCTAGTATTATGTCATCCGCTGAGGTCACGTAATTTAGACATGTCGATGATTCTGATGAAACTTTTTATAATGGCCCATAATTGATCGGTAGTCCGAGTGAGGGGGGCATCGCACTCACACGCCGATGACTCGGATCCGCTCATCGACGTTTTCTTTCAAGCTCTGTTCGACCAGCATCCGCAGGGTTTGGGCGGCGTGCTCGCAGCCCCGGCAAGTGCCGATCAGCCGGCAATACACCAACGTTCCCTTGATGTCCACGATCTCGATGTCGCCGCCGTCGCGGCGGAGCATGGGGCGGACGCGCTCCTCGACCGCCTGTTCGATCTTCTTGCCGAATTGATAAGAAAACAGCGGGGGGCGCCCTTCCGCGTCAGGCTGGTCGGCCGCTGCGTCGGCCGCGGGCAACTGCGGCAGCACCTTCAGTTGCGTCTTGCCGGCTCCCCAGGTTTCGTCCAGCAGGTCTTGCAGCCCGCCGGGGACGTGGTGACAGGACGTGCAGGCCCCGCCCGCCTTGATCGCGCCGGTGATCTCCTCGATCGTGTGGAGATTCAACTCCTTGATCTTCCGGCGAATATAAGGCTCGCTCAGCGAGAAACACTTGCAGACGATCCGTCCTTCGGACTTTTCGTCGGCGTGCAGCTCGACGCCCAGGCTTCCCAGATCGACGCCGCGTCGTTGTGCCCAGTTGAAGACGGCCGCCTCGAGCGCCTCGGCTCCCATCACCGAGCAATGTATCTTCTGTTTCGGCAGGCCTTCGAGATATTTGACGATGTCCTGATTGGTGATCTTCAGCGCCTCGATCGGCGTCAGTCCCCCTTGTTCGATAATCGCGCAAAGGGCTTCCGAAGCGGCGATCGCCGAGGTGCAGCCGAAGGTCAGGTAGCGGGCCTCCGCAATGACGTCCTTTGTCGGGTCGATCGGGTGACGGCGGACGCGGAACGTGAATCGGATCGCGTCGCCGCAGGCCAGCGAACCGTGTTCGCCGAATCCGTCCGGGTCTTCGATCTCGCCGATGTGCGTTCCCGGCTTGCCGTGAACGGCGTCCATGAAGAGTTGCTTGGTTTTTTCGCTGTAATCCCAGGCCATTGCGCACCTCGATCGCCCGCTGATGTATTATTTCCAGTCTAAGCGGCGAGTCCACCCTCGGCAAGGGGGCAAGATCGGCCGCTGGCGCAGCCAACCCTTGCTGTTTCCTCAACACCCCAACATCTTCGCCGTGACCAACCAGCGGAGCTCGCCGCGTCCGGTCGTCGGCGGACCATCGAAACAGACGCAGGCCGCCGCCCCCTTGGCGAAGTGGATCAGCCCATCCGACTGCCCGAAGAGCGCGGCGGTCAACCGGCCCACGTCCGGCGCGTGGCCGACCCAGGCGATCCGCCCGCGCCTCTTCGCCCGGCGGGCTGTCCATTGCATCAGGCCGTCCAGGTCGCTCCCGGGGCGCAGGTGGTCCAACTTGACGACCTCGGGTTTTCCTTCGACTCCGGCGGCCAGCAATTCGGCCGTCTCGACGCAGCGGACAAGGGGGCTTGCGGCGATCAACTGTGGAGAGACGCCCCCGGTTGCCAGTCTTTCCACAACCCGAGCGAACCGCCGACGGCCGTCATCGGTCAATGGCCGCAGGGCGTCGTCGGGCCAGCGGGCGTCGTCTCGCTCCGCGGCCCAGGCATGTCGAACGATGTAGAGTTCCATGGGAGAGGTTGGAGGTCAGGGGTCAGAGGACAGGTTGGCGTGGCAGTTTAACTGCCACACCAGCAGTATACCCCAGCGATTCAGCTTACACGCAACGCCACAATATATAATCGTCGATATGCAAACGCCGCTGCTGCTCGGCAATATCGGCGCGGAACCGCTTGGCGTCCAGCGGATATCCGGCCGTCGGTTTCAGTTCAGGCAGGTGTCGGCGCCAAAAAACGTTGAACGCCCTCATCGCCAACTCGCGGAGGTATTTCGACGCCATCGAGGCCAGCGCGGCCGGCAGGCACGACTCGGCCTTGGTGCGAACACAGACCTCGACGCGCCGCTCCGACGGCCCGAAACGGTAGCGGCTCGACGCTCGCCCTTCCTCGCGGACCTCGATCAAATGATCGGGAAATTGTTTCGACAACAGCGGCCCATAGCGGTTTCGCCCTCCGTGCTTGTCGCAGACCATCGCGATCGGACCGGCCGGGAGCGATTCGATTATCTCGCCGGCCAAGGCAAGCGTTTGCAGCGATAGGACGGTCCCCTTCGAGCCGTGTCTGTAGATCAAATCGTTAAACTGTCCCTCGAACACGGCGCGGCTGCGAACCGACAGCAATTTCACCCCGGCGTCGGCCAACCCCCGCCGAAGCGTCTCGGACGCGACCGAGCATTGATCCGCCGGGCAGTCGATCGGCAGCGGTTCGTCGTAGTCGGCGTACCAGGGCACGGATTGCACGCGGTTGAGCGTCCCCGGATCGAGGTCGTCCCACAGATCGCGCCACGAGCGGGGGAGAACAATCCGTTGAAAATATGATTCTGAGAAATCACGTGTCCCGCTGCTGGCTTGTCCAGCAGTGCAGGGAGAAGCTGCCGTAATTTCACTGCTGGGCAAGCTGGCAGTGGCGCCCAGCGCGGCCCAAAGACCAAGCTCCAAATTCCGCAGACCTTTGCCCGGCGCGTAGAGCGACTTCGAGTCGGCCATCGCCACGCGGGACCCGTCTTTTTCCGGTTTCGGCGATACGACTTCGGCAAGCCGCTCGTATAAATCGTCGTTGCCGATGCCGTCGGGGACTTCCCAGACAGTGGCCGAGATGACCAGCGGGCCGAGGTTCGGCCCGTAGCCCGCTTCGTCGGTGCCGAGCAAATATCCCATGCCGCGTAGCGTATCAGTTGGCCGTCGCGTCCGCAAGCGGGTTGAATTGGCCGATGGAAAAACGTACAAAGAGCATCAGCAATGTCCAAACCGCACGCCATTAAAGTGATCCGACTAACGCCTCCCGGTCGCGGGGCGGTGGCCGCGCTGCGCGTCGAAGGGCCGGGCGCAATGGCCGTCGTTCAGGCCCGATTCCAGTCATGCGGCGGCAAACCGCTTTCCGAGCATGAATCCGACAGGTTGGTTTTCGGCCATTTCAACGGCGAGGAGGTCGTGGTTCGACGCTTGGAAAAAGACGCCGTCGAACTTCACTGCCACGGCGGAACGGCCGCCGTCGAGATGATTGAGGAATCGCTCGCTTCGGCCGGATGCCGGTCGGTGGGATGGCGCGAGTGGGCTTTCGATCACTGCGGCGACCGCGCCGAGGCCGACGCGCTGGCCGCAATGGCCGACGCCCGAACCGAACGGACCGCCGCGATTCTACTGGATCAATACAATGGCGCGCTTGAGCGCGAGATGGACGCCATCAATGAACTGATCGAGCGGGGAAAATTTGACGCCGCACGACGACGGATCGACGCGTTGCTTGCTCGGGCTGAATTGGGCCGACACCTGGTCCGGCCGTGGAGCGTGGTCTTGGCCGGGCGGACGAACGTCGGCAAAAGCAGCACGCTGAACGCCCTGGCCGGCTACGCCCGGGCTATCGTGCATCACGAGCCGGGCACCACCCGCGACGCGGTTACTCTGGCCACCGCAGTTGACGGCTGGCCGGTCGAGTTCTGCGACACGGGCGGCCTGCGCCAGGGGGCCGACGGCGTCGAGCAGGCCGGGATTGAACTGGCCGGCGAGCGACTCGCCCGCGCCGATCTCGTGGTATTGATCTCCGACCGCAGCTTATCTTGGACGGACGAAGATGATAATTTGATCGAAAAATGGCCCGATGCGGTCGTGGTCCACAACAAGAGCGACTTGCCTACCGGGCGCGGCGACCGGCCAGCCGGTGTGTCTATCAGCGCATTGCGCGGAGAGGGGATCACGTCTTTATTGGAAATGATTTCTCGACGTTTGGTTCCCGATCCCCCTCCGCCCGGCGCGGCCGTACCGTTAACAGACGAAAAAGTGGAAGCGGTACAGCGGTTGACAAGAACAATTAAATAGGCCGGATCGCGACCCGGCCTACTGGTCCCTGATCCCCGGCCTCTAGCGCTTAACCCCTTCGCAAATCGCTTGAAACTCGGGATCGGACCGCAGGGGGTCGAAATCGGCCTCTTCGTCGATCAAGCGGTGGAAGTTGGGTTGGATGGCCAGTGCCCGATGGAGATGTTCGAGTGCCTTGCGGCGGAGACCGGCCAGACTGAAATAGCAGGACAAGTTGTAATGGAGCAACGCCTCGCCGGGATTGGCGTGGAGGGATTTTTTCAGCGCGGCGACGGCCAGATCGAGCCGGCCGGTGCGTTTATAGCACCAACCCAGGGCTAGATGCACGCGGATGTTGCCCGGGACTATTCGGGCGGCGCGTTGCAGTGGGAGCAGGGCCTCGAAATATCGGCCCGATTCCTGAAGGCTTTCGCCCCAGAGGCAGAGGGCCTCGGCGTCGAAGGCAGCCGGATCGCCCAGCCGCCCCAAAGCCCGCAAAGCGTGCTGAGGCATCCCAAGCTCCAGGTACCCTTCGGCCTCGCGGCGAATTTTTCGGGATCGAAGGCAGTCTCTACAGTACATGTTCGTCGATGCCCAATGCAGTTGAGCCTCACACATATATTTTACCCGCCCTTCGGCCGCGGGAAAAATCTTTTGTGCCACTGCGTTCGCAAGTGGCGATTTTCCAAGCGTTAGCAACACGGGAACGAAAAATCTTCGCGCGGCTTGGACACTCCATTTCAGAGTCCTGACACATAGGGTCTCAACATAAAGCCGGTCCCCCCCAGGGTGCTCCATAAAACATGACCTGCCAACGGGTTATTGCGCTTGACGCAGGCCGTATTGCATTCTGCCGGGCATCTGCTAAACTGATGTGCTTAGTGGTTTATCGGTAACACTTATTGTAGGTGGAGTCTTAGATAACAAGGCGGGGAGGAAAAAGCTTCTCTAGCGGAAGCATCCCGAGCCAACCAAGGTGGAGCAGTCGCGGTAGCAGATGACTATTACCAAAGAGCGGAAGACCGGGCTGATCGAAGAGTATCAGCGGAGCGCGAACGATACCGGGTCCCCGGAAGTCCAGATCGCCATTCTGACGTCGCGGATCAACGGATTGACCGAGCACTTGCAGGGTCACAAGCGGGATTTCGCCTGCCGGCGAGGTTTGCTGATGTTGGTCGGTCGCCGGCGGCGGCTGTTGGATTACCTTAAAAAGGTCGATCCGCAGCGTTACCTCGACATTATCGGCCGTCTCGGGATTCGCAAGTAACCGAAGGCGGTCTTCTCGCACCCTGGCGGCCGGCGGATGCCGTGGACGGCGGTTCGTCGTTGTCGCGGGCGTATTTCCCGTCGGGATTTCAGGCCCACGGGTTGCATCCCGCGGGCTTTGGATAGGAATCTCCACGGCGGCGTTTTTCTCCCGCCTTGCCTATGACTCATCCAGATGAAGGTAGGAACAAATCTTGAAAGCACGAGTAGAAAGAAAAATTGGAGCGTCCACGTTATCCCTTGAAACCGGCGAGTTGGCAAAACAGGCCGCCGGCAGTTGTCTGGTTCAATACGGCGAGACGGTCGTCTTGGTGGCGGCGGCCTCGGGCGGGCCTCGCGGGGGCGATTTCTTTCCGCTGACCTGCGATTACCGCGAGCGCGTGGCGGCGGCGGGCAAGTTTCCCGGCGGCTTCCTCAAGCGCGAGGGTCGGCCCACGCAAAAGGAAACGCTCACCGCACGGTTGATGGACAGGCCCATTCGCCCTCTCTGGCCCGACGGATACGTCGACGAAGTGCAAGTGCAGGCGTTCGTCTTGGCTAGCGACCGGCAGAACGACGGCGACGTGTTGGCGATGAACGGCGCCTCGGCGGCGTTGCGGCTCTCGCCCTTGCCGTTTCAAGGTCCGATAGCATCGGTCCGCCTCGGCTTAATCGGCGAGCAGTTTGTTCCCTTCCCCACGCATAACCAGTTGGAGGAAAGCGACCTGGACTTGGTCGTTTCCGGCAGCCGCGAGTCGATCTTGATGATCGAGGGTTTTGCCCGCGAGATGCCCGAGGACCGCATGGTCGAGGCAATCGCGGCCGCCCACGGATACATCCGCGAGATATGCGAAATGCAAGAGGAGTTGGCCGCGCAGGCGGGCACGGTGAAAAAGGAATACGAGGCCCCGCCGGACGACGGACTGTTTGCCATTTTGCGAGGAAAGTACTACGACACGCTACTGGAGGCGAAAAAGGTCGTGGAGAAACTGGCCCGCGGCGAAGCCTGCGAAGCGTTGAAGGCCCGTGCCGTCGCGGAAATCATTCCCGAGCCGGAAGCGGAAGGAGCGGTAACGTCCGAGGCCTTTGCCGCGGCCTGGGAGCGGCTGGAGAGCCGCGTCACCCGCGACCTGATCCTCTCCGGCGTCCGCTCCGATGGCCGCGACTACAAATCGCTCCGTCCGATCGCCTGCAAGGTCGACCTGTTGCCGCGGGTCCACGGCTCGGCCCTGTTCCAGCGGGGCGAGACCCAATCGCTGGTGACCGTCACTCTGGGAACCGGCCGCGACGAGCAGCGGGTCGACGGCTTGGTCGAGGAGTACACCCAGAAGTTCATGCTCCACTATTACTTCCCGTCGTTCTCGGTGGGCGAAGTCCGGCCGATACGAGGACCGGGCCGGCGCGAGATCGGCCACGGGGCTCTCGCCGAGCGGAGCGTCAAACCGGTGTTGCCGGACCCCGAGGCGTTCCCCTACACCATCCGCATCATCTCCGACATTCTTGAGAGCAACGGCTCAAGTTCGATGGCCAGCGTGTGCGGCGCGACGTTGGGGCTAATGGCGGCCGGAGTGCCCATCAGTAATCCGGTGGCCGGCATCTCGGTCGGCCTGGTCAAAGAGCCGGACCGCCACGTGCTCTTGACCGACATCATCGGCGACGAAGACCACTTCGGCGACATGGACTTCAAGGTGGCCGGCACGCAGAAGGGCATTACCGGCATCCAGTTGGACCTGAAGATCGACGGCATCAGCGAGGAGATCATCCGCGACACGCTGCGCCAGTCGCGCGAGGCGCGGATCGAAATCCTCCGCGCCATGCTGAGCGCGATTCCGCGTCCCCGACCGGAAATTTCTCCTTGGGCGCCGCGGCTGCTGCGAACCACCATCGACCCGGAGAAGATCGGCCTGCTGATCGGTCCGGGCGGAAAGATGATTCGCTCGATTCAGGAGGCCACCGGCGCCTTGATCGAAGTCGAGGACGACGGCACGGTGAGCATCGCCAGCAACAACATGGAGGGCGCCAAGGAAGCCCTCGCACGGGTCGAGGCGCTGACCGCCTCGGTGGAAATCGGGCGCGTCTACGACGGCCGGGTGATGAGCGTGAAGGATTTCGGCGCGTTCATCGAGATTTTGCCCGGCAAGGACGGACTCTGCCACATCAGCGAATTGGCAGACGGATACGTTAACAGCGTCCTGGACGTTTGCAAGGTTGGCGACGAGATGAAGGTCAAGGTCATCTCCATCGACGACCAGGATCGGGTGAAGCTCAGCCGCAAGGCGGTGCTTCGCGAAGCGGCACTGGTGGAGAAGGGCGGAAACGGAAAGTAACGAAAGGGTTTGGGGATTAGGAATTAAGGATTAATTTTTTTAGCTCGACTAATCCCCAACCCCCTAATCCCCAATCCGCAGTTCCGTTCATGTCTCCAGAATCACTCAATAACGATTTGAACCGCCGGTTGGCCGACGGCTACGCCGAGATTGCCCGGCTGGCCGGCGGACTAGCCCACGAGATAAAAAACCCGCTCTCCACGATCCGCATGAACATGGAGTTGCTGGCGGAGGATTTTTCCAACTCAGATTCGGCCCGCGACCGTAGGGCGATGAAAAAAATCGAGTTGGTCCAACAGGAATGTCGGCGGTTGCAGGATTTGCTGGACGATTTTCTCCAGTTCGCCAAGGCCCACCGCCTCGACCTGCAACCGAACGATCTCAGCGCCCAGGTCCGGCAGGTGTTGGATTTCTATCGTCCTCAGGCGCGCGAGTCGGGCGTGGATATCGTCGATTACCTGGCCGCCGACCTGCCTACCGTGCTCTTGGACCGCGAGTCGTTTCGCGGGGCGCTGTTGAACCTGCTGCTCAACGCCGAGCAGGCGATGCCCGACGGAGGGCAGTTGGTTGTCCGCACCTACGTCACGGCCAAGGGCGTGGCGTTGGACCTGATAGACACCGGTTGCGGCATGGATGACCAGACCCGCGAGAAGGTGTTCGAGACTTTCTATTCCACGAAGCGGGGCGGATCGGGATTGGGTTTGCCGACCGCGCGGCGGATCATCGAGGGCCACGGCGGCCGGATCAGCCTTCAAAGCGCCCCGGGCCGCGGCACGCAAGTCACCATCGCCCTGCCCGTGCTTCCCCGCCTTCCCGCCGACGGCAAGCCGGATTAGAGTGCAACGCCGCCGTTTTTGGGGCAATCGCGGCGCGAAAGGCTCCCTTTGATGTGCGATCCGTTCAGGGCGGGATTCGATCGGCTGCGGATCGTTTTTTATAGGAGAGACGGTCCGGTTCGGACGCCACCAATGGACGCGGGCCAGCAGTGGCGTCCATTTTGACAGTCGAACCCCCAAGATTAAAACTTGACGCGGCACTAGTATATTCGCGCGTCGACGGGCAAGCCGTCCATGCGGTTGCCCAGCCGACGGTGGACTTCCGGATCGATCGAATAGTTGATCAGATGTCCGGATCTCCCTCCGAAAGAGGGCTAGGGTGAGGGCTTGCGGCCATAAAACGCCTTGACTTGTTTGCGCGATTTCCCCCATGCCCTCACCCCCGACCCCTCTCC
>JAFGLH010000088.1 GCA_016928165.1 Pirellulales bacterium
ACCAGGCGGCCGGGCCGGACGTCGCGAAATTGGACCTGGCCGCGGCAACCGCCGGCGCGATGAAGGCGCCCGATCTCTGCGATGGCGACGTGGTCCACGTTCCGAAGCGGACGTTGCCGCCGGTGCACGTGATCGGATTGGTGCAAAAACCGGGCGAGTTTCCCTATCCGCCCGACCAGGAACTGCGAGTTTTGGACGCCATCTCTCTGGCCGGCGGTTGTTCCAATCCGGTGGCCGAAAAAGTGTTGGTCATTCGCCATCCGCCGAACGCCGCCGAGCCGGTCCGCATTCAGGTTGACATTCAGGCCGCCAAGAACGGGCGGGACAATCTGTTGCTGGCGCCGGGCGACACCGTCTCGGTGGAGCAAACGGCCGCCACGGCCGTCGCCGACGTCATCAGAACGTTTATCCGCGTCAGTTTGGGAGGCTCGCTTTCGTGGTTCTGAGCGCTAGACAAACGACGATCGGACTGCTGCTGCGGGTCGTGGACTGCTGTCTGGCGGGGGCGATCTTCGTCGTGCCGCTGTTGATGGGCGGGCGCCACGCCGTGGGGCAACTTGCCCTGACGGCGTTTGCCGTGGCGGCGGCCTGGGCCTGGTGCCTCGGGCAATGTCTGCGCGACGACCACGGCGCCTGGCGGCCGACCGCGGCGCTGCCCTTGTTGCTGCTCGGCGCGCTGCTGCTGGTCGTGCAAGCGGTCCCCTTGCCGGCCGAGTTGCTGTCGAAATTGGCGCCGCGGACGGGCGACGTGCTGCCTTTATGGACCGCTTCGGAAGAGAATACCGCGCGGTTGGGATATTGGAACCGCGTCTCTTACGCTCCGGCCGAGACGATCGCCTCGCTGGTGATATTTTTGGACTACGCCTTGTTGTTTTTGGTGGCCGTGCAGCGGATCGGACGGATCGAGGACGTGGAACGGCTGTTGCGCTGGTGCGCGATTTCCGTCGTTATCATGGCCGCCGTGGGCGTGCTGCAACTCTTGTTCGGCAACGGCAAGTTTTTCTGGTTTTATGAGCACCCCCTTTCGCTGGCGTCCGGGGTGGCAAAAGGCGCCTTCACCAATCGCAACCACTTTGCCCAGTTCATGGCCCTGGGCGTGGGGCCTTTGATCTGGTGGCTGCAAGACTCCATGCGCCGCTCGCACGGGACCGGGGCCAAGAGGTTCCGAACGCCCGGCGCGGGGATCAGCCGCGGTGAATTGACAACCTACATGTTGGGCTTGTCGCTGGCGATTGTGCTGTTTGCCGGTCTGTTGTCGCTTTCGCGGGGCGGGATCGTTGCGATGTTTCTCGCCGCGGTTATTTGCACGACGATTTGCTGGCGCAAGGCGGCGCTGGGCGGAAGGCCGTTGGCCGCCCTGATCGTCTCCGCCGCCTTGATCGGCGCCGCGCTCGGCATCTTCGGCTACGAACGGGTAAGCGGTCGTCTACAAAGTTTGACGTCCGGCTCGCTCGATCGGATCGATCGCTCGGCCGTGCGAAGAACGGTTTGGGCGGCCACCATCGACGCCGCCGCCGACTTTCTGCCGTTGGGAACGGGAGCGGGCAGCTTCCAAAAAATCTATCCCATGTATACCGGCGTGTTTTCCGACGAACGCCTCGAATCCCCCTCCGAAAACAGCTACTTGCAAATCATCCTGGAAACCGGCGCGGTCGGAACGGTCCTCATGTTGGCGGCACTCGGACTCTGCGTATCTTGGTGCATCGGAAGCGTTTGGTCCTCCGCTCCGACCAGATATGTCGTATCCGCCGCCGCGATCGCCGGCAGTCTGGCCGCGCTGTCGGCCCACGCGCTTGTGGACTACGTTTGGCACGTGCCTGCTTGCATGGCGATGGCGGTTGTCCTGGCCGCTTGCGCGCAACGAGTGTGGTGGATGTCGAAGGGGCGGGATGCAAGGGGCGAGGACCGGAAGGCCGTCGTTCCGGCGGCCGCCAAACGGCTTTCGCCGCGCGCCGCGCTCCCCGTCCCTCGCCCGGTTTGGTCGATCGCTTTGCTTGCGCTGACGGCGGTCGGCGGATGGATGATTTTCAACCGCGTCGGCCCCGCGGTCGCGCAAACATATTGGGACGAGTACTTTCTCGCCCGAAATGTTATGCGGATCCGACCAATGGGATCCGCAAATCCGGAGATCGCCGACGAACGGGTGCAACAACGATGGATTGGCTGTCTGGAGCAAGTCGTCCGCTGGTCGCCGACCCACGTCAAAGCGCGCCTGGCGTTGGCGGAAGCCCATCGCCGTTTGTTCGACGCCATGCAAGAGAAATCCGCGAACCGGATGCCCTTGGCCCACATCCGCGACGCGGCGCTGCAATCGAATTTTCAGTCGCAAGCGGCGTTGAACGACTGGTTGGCACGCGCGGTGGGAGACCATTGGACGCATCTTCAATATTCTCTCGGTCAGGCATTGAAGGCGTTGTCGCTTTGCCCGCTCGAAGGCCGCGCATACCTCTATCTGGCCGAGCTGTCGTTTCTCCGCGGCGGCGACGAGACCGTTAAACGCGTTTGTATCCAACAGGCCCTGCGCGTGCGCCCCCACGACGGCGACGTGCTCTACGCGGCGGCCGAAGAGGCAATCCTGGCGGGAAACGTCCCCCTTTGGTTGGAGTACGCAAAGAAAGCCGCCGCCTCCGGTCCGCGTTGTCAACTAAGAATCATCACCAGGCTGGTTTCCGTCACGCCCGCCGAAAATATTCCAACGGTGGCCGATTTCGCGATTCGAGAGTTCGATCCCGATTTGGTCGTCCTCCGGGCGTTGCATGACGAGTGCTTGAAACGCTGTCCGCCGCGTCAACTGGAGCCGCTGGCTCGTTACCGGATGCTGAAAGTGGAACGAGAGGCGCAAAATTCAAGCGGACCGGGCGCCGCCGCCCTCTGGTTGGAGGCCCATCGGCTCCATAACCAAATGGACAATGCCGCCGACGCAATCCGTTGCGCGCGGCAGGCAATGGAATGCGATCCGAACGGCTTCGAGGCCCGCTATCGGCTCGCCTTGTCGCTGATTAAACAACATTCCTACGCCGAAGCGGAAACGATGTTGAGATGGTGTCGTCAGCTCAAGCCCGGCGACAAAAACGTGGAAGCGAACCTCCGCAAGGCGATGAAAGGTCGGCTCGACGGCCCGCGCCGCACAGCGTTGGAGCATAAAAATACGCGATGAGTCATACACGTTCATTTACCGATATCCATTGCCACCTGCTGCCGGGACTGGACGACGGCGCGTCCGACGCCAAGGAAGCTCTGGCAATGGCTGAAATGGCCGTGAACGACGGAATCGAAACGATTATCGCTACTCCTCATCAGTTGGGCAACTACGCGAAAAACTCGGGTCGGACGGTCCGCGCGGCCGTGGCGGAATTTCAAAATCTCCTCGACGGCCACCGCGTCCCTTTGCGCGTCTTGCCGGGGGCCGAAGTAAGGATTGAACCGGGGCTGTTGGATAAAATCCGCAGCGGTGAGGTCGTCACACTGGGAGATCGGCGCCGCCACGTGCTGCTCGAATTGCCCCACGACGTCTACTTTCCCATCGATCGGCTCCTCGACGACTTGGCCTCCGCCGGATTGACCGGGATTCTTGCCCATCCGGAGAGAAATCGCGGCATCATCAACCAACCCGCCGTGCTTCGCCCTTTGGTGGAGCACGGGTGCCTGTTGCAGGTGACCGCTGGAAGCCTGACTGGCGACTTCGGCGCGCAAGTCCAAAAAATTGCGGAATCGATCGTCTCGCAAGGTCTTGCCCATGTCGTCGCCACCGACGCGCACGGAACCAAAAAACGACCGCCGGTCATGAGTCGAGCTTTCTGGAAAGTATCGAAATTGGTGGGCGAAAAAAACGCCTTTGACCTGTGTTCTTGCCAACCTAAAGTAGTAGCCGCTGGCGGCGCTGTCTCTTCCGGACGCCGCGCCCCGGTAAAGTTATCTCGTTTTGGGTGGCTTCGCCGCACGTTTTCTTCAGAATATGAAACCGCCAGACCGATATAGACGATAATTGCCTGGACCTTAGTGGGGGTGCGCAAAATCCCCATAACACCTAAATCAGCCAAGTTATTTGTTTGTGTGAATATGCCAATTGGGCAGACTTCTTATCCTATAGGAGATGGAAATGAAGACCGGATGGATCCTCAAAAGTGCAATGGTTTCCTTGGCCACCCTTGGTATGTGTTTACCATCGGTAGCTTTCGCCGCCTCGCCGACAACGCAGTCGCCAGTGGTCGATGTCGCCTTGACCGATGGCGGAGTGTTGCAGGGTCAGGTCGTCGATCTACAGGGCAAGGGTGTCTCGGGCGTGCCCGTCTTGGTTAAATTGCAGAACCAAGAGATCGTTAAAACTACCACCGCCGAAGGCGGGCGATTCAGCGTAAAGGGGCTGCGCGGCGGCGTGTACCAACTGGCCGCCGGCCAAGGGCAGGGCGTGTTCCGGATGTGGGCAGTCAACACCGCGCCTCCTTCCGCCCAGAAAAACGCGATTGTTTATACCCAAGGCGGATACGGCGGCGGAGGAGGGCTGAAGATGTTTTTAAGCAATCCGATTGTAATTGCCGGTCTGGTTGCCACCGCTATCGCCGTGCCCGTGTCGCTGGCCAACTCCGGTTCATCCAGCCCGTAAATGCGACGCTGAACGCAAAAAAAGATCGCCTAATAATAGGGGCGACAGTCCAAGGACTGCCGCCCGTTTTGTTATATGTGTCTAAGCGGAGGGCAAGGGACTCGAACCCTCAACCGGCAAGCCGGCACCTGATTTCGAGTCAGGCTGCTAACCATTCGCGTACCCTCCAAAAGGCGCCATTTTAAGCCTTTCCAAGGGCGCCATCAAGCGAGTTTTCCGCGAAACGAAGCGCGCGGAATACGAGCAAGATGGATTTCCAGCACCGAATACTTGACGGCAGTAACCCAAAGGACGTAGAATCTCCATTCTACTTATATCCTTCGTCTGTCGCCACGGCACTTGGGGCAGGTTCATCTCACCGTGATCTGCGCAGCATCCGCGATCTCATTATCAGAATACTTCACGGAAGATTTTCGACCGATTCGGCTGATTGGCCGGTCGCCCAGAACACTAGATTGCTACGCGACGTCCCTGTCGCTCTGGCGTCAGTGGCCGGAAAACGAACCGTTGGAGCGGATCGACACTCGAACGATTGCGAAATTCGCCGGGTGGCTTTTGCCGGGACGCTCTCCGGCTTCCGTGAATTCGTACATCGCGCCGATTATGGCGATTCTCAGGTTCGCGGCCGAGGAAGAGGTTATCGACAAGCCGCCCCGATTCCGAAAGCTGCGCGTTCCAAAACGCGTCCCGCTTGCTCTAACGAAGGAGGAATTCTTGCGGGTGGTTGCCGCGGCGAAACAGATCGCGAAACCAATTTGCGGCATTCCGGCCGCCGATTGGTGGGAATCGCTGCTCTGCGTCGACTGGGAGTCAGGTTTGCGGCTCACCGCTCTGCTCCACGTCGAAACGCGGGACATGCTGCTCGACCAAGGCGGATTTTATTGTCAAGCGGAAACGCAGAAAATCCGCGAGGCCGCGGCGAGAAAAGGAGAAAAGATATTCTCTGCCTTTGCAAGAGTGATTTTTGTTTTCTGGATGGCATCAGGATAGACTCCTAAATGGTATCTGTTGCGGAAAGGTCATTTTGGAATAGTATTTCGGGGTGATGGGGCGGCGGTTATCGAATTGCCGAAGTTTGCTGCTACCGG
>JAFGLH010000089.1 GCA_016928165.1 Pirellulales bacterium
GCCCGTCCCCACCGATGCGACCGAGGGCTGGATCGCCAAGGGGCGCGACGCCTCGATGGAGCAGCACATCGTCGCCCATCTCTTGAGCCGTTGCGGTCAGACCGGCGGCGCGGCGGCCGTGTGCTGGCAAACCTGGTAGGTCAGGCTGTGCCTGACATGCGCTGCTGGAACCCCCTTGAGCAGTTTTCCTTGAATAGCCGAATTATATTTCGTGGCAATGATCGCCCTGATGTTTGTATGTCGGTGGACACCTACTCCCCCACAAACTTCAGGCAACGAACATGATAAACAATTTTTTCGGACCACTTTCCGGCATCGCGTGTTTTTGGCCCATATTCCTTGTGTTCGCCTGTGTGTCCATGCCGGTAATTATCGTGGGATGGAAGCGGGCACAATGGCGAGTCTGGGAGCTTTCCGCTTTCATCATTCCCTATTGGACTTGGGCCATGTGTAATCTGATCGACGACAGCGGGAAAAGCCTCGCGAACGTTGCCGTGGAATTGATGTTGCTCGGGCTTGCGGTGCCGGCGGCAGCACTTATTCGGGTCGCTTGGGGTCCTTGGAAAAAGCGGTTGTATCTAAGCGCGGCGCTGATTGGCGCGATTTGCTGCCTGGCGATATGCCTGTGGGCCTTCGTGCCGTGTCTGCCGGAATGAAACACGGGCCGCAAAGCGGACCCGCTAAACGGTTCGCCCAACCTACCGGCTGCCGGCCGGGGTGGATGTCGTCGTCCCAACCGGCGCGATGATCGGAGCGGGAACGGCAGAAGGGAGTTTTCGGGCAGGCTCCGAGGCGGCCGGGAGTTTCAACGTGAAGGCCGTGCCGCGACCAGGCGTGCTGTCGACGCGAATCCGCCCGCGATGGGCCTCGATAATGTCCCGGCACATCGACAATCCCAGCCCGGTGCCGCCCTTGCCGCTGGCGTCGGGGCCTACCTTCGTCGTGTAGAACGACTCGAATATCCGCGGCAACTTGTCGGCCGGAATCCCGCAGCCGTTGTCGCGGACCACCAGATCGACCATTTGGTTGTCGACGTCGTGGAGCAGCTTGATCCACAGCCGCCCGCCGCCGGCCATCGCCTGCCGGGCATTAATCAGCAGGTTTAGCAGCACTTGTTGTATCTGGTTGCCGTTGACCATCGCCGGCGGGACCGCTTGATAGCTCTTTTCGACTACGATCCGGTACTTGTTCATTTCCCGTTCGAGCAGCAGAAGCGTGTCGTCCACCAGCTTGACCAGATCGGTCGGCTCCAGAGAGGAGGAGCGGTTCCGCGCCATGCCCAGCACGGTGTTGGTGATCGTCGCGGCTCGATTGGCCGAAGCGAGAATTTTATCGAAGCACTTGTCGCGGGTCTGAACGTCCTTGTGACGCATGCCCATCTTGGCGTAGTTGAGGACGGTCATCAACACGTTGTTGAACTCGTGGGTGGTGGTGCCTACCAATTCGCCCAGCGCGGTCAGGCGCTGCGCCTGGCAGAGCCGCTGCTTGAGCAATTCAATCTGTTCCTTGAGTTGCCGGACATCCTCGACGCAATTGGTAGCCACAACCTTATTCCCCCAGTTTGTAGATGGTTTTTCGTGTTCTCTGCTATTGGAGGCCCTAATTTTTTGCCTGTCTTACCTTATTGGATGTAATTGCTTGCGTAAAACACCGCTTTCGCCCGAATGGCCCATTGGCGTCTTTCTCGCCCGTTTTCCGGGGCAACGCGTCTTAACTCCAAACCGGAAAACAACTTACCACTTTGCCCGTATCGTCGAATTCGTATCGTCAACTGTAATCGAAGCCGGTATATTTAGCTTTCGGCTATCAGCGGTCAGCGATCGACAACTTGTTTTGGAGGAGCAGGGAATGCATACGGTGGAGTTGTTGGAGCAGGCCCTTGACGCGGCTGCTCGGCTTGGCTACGCCGTCCGCCAGGAATCGATGGCCGGCAGCGGCGGGGCTTGTGTGTTGAAAGGGCGGAAAATCATCTTCCTCGACCTCGACCTTGACCCGGCCGGGCAACTAGAGCAAGTCGCGGATGCCCTCCGTCGCGAGCCGGACGTTGTCGCGATTGCATTGCCGAGTGAGCTTGGCGATTTGTTGCGCGTGCGCAGAAGCGCATAGCTCGGTTATATGGCTGCCGCGCCAAGTTGCCGCACTCGGCGGGTGGTGACCGTCTGCGGCTGGCTTTCACAATCGGCCTCGGCGCAGGGGAACAACCCGGCGGGGCAACGGGAGCAGTCGCCGCGCCCACCTTCGGACGGCCGGAGAACATGAATGCAACGGACCTCGCTGATGGTTTCGGCTCCGGACGCGTCGCGGACAATGGTTTGCGAAAGGGGTTCGTTTTCGACCGCCGCCACCACGTGCCACGTCGTGCCCGGATGGTCCATGCACTGCCGATTCAGCGCCAATACCGTGGCTTCTGCCTGGGGATATCCCAGCACCTGGGCTTTAGGCTGCTCGCCTGTCCGGCGGATGCAATTCGGCACGTCCAGCGGAGAGTTCGGTTCCCATCCGTCAGGCCACCAGATGGGCCATACCTTGTAGGACAACGGCGTGCATAATCGGGCGGCGGGCCAGTGTCGGCCAGCGCTGCCCGGCTCGACCACCACCGCCCAGCGGCCTTGTTGTTGCGCCCTGCCGCTCTGGTTGAATTCGATTACCCGCTCAACGGCCGCGAAAAGGTCGTCCGACTCGGTCAGCATTTCGACCGGTCCCTTGAGTTTCAGCGGCACGTCGTCAAAACATTCCGGTTCCCATTTCTCCGGCCGTTGGATGATGGACACTTGATATTTCGGCACGGCAATTGTTCCTCCGCTCTTGCTGAATTGTATGGTCGGCGGACAATGGATTCAAGTCGCCCAAGCTGCCGGGTTGCCCGACTTGGCGTCTGAAAACGCGTTTTGAAAATCTCCCCTCTCCCTTTGGGAGAGGGGTCGGGGGTGATGGCTGCTTGGATTGCATCGTCAACTTCCGATGTTTTTCAGCCGATCGGCCCTCACCCAAATCCTCTCCCCAAGAGAGAGGGAACTAATTTTTCAATTTCAAAACACGTTCTGAGTGTTTAAATACAAAATCGCACTTCATACTCACAAACGAGCAACGGAGATGTCAACCTAAATGGAACGGCTGGCAATCGAGTTGCTTGGGCTTCCAGCCTCCAGCTTCGCGCTTCTGGCGAAACAATGGCTCGCCGGCCTGGATGAAACGGACGTGCCTTAAATAAATCGTGAGTGGCTTGATTTGGCGAAGCGGCGCGCGGAAGAGGCGTAGACGTAGGGTACGGAATGATTTTCTAAACCCACTTCACCCGCAAACACCCCAACCACTGGTGTTCCGCGTCGACGATCGTCTGGCCGATGCTGTTCGGCACGGCGGCGCGGAGGACCAGTCCGGCCATCACCGGCTCGCCGGCCACCTTGACCACGCCGGCCACCGACGACCAGACCGTCCCCTTGCCGGCGAGGCCGGGCAATTTGGCGTGCTTGAAAAACAGGTGGGCAAATCCACGCGCGCTGACCTGGTTCGGCCAACGACGCACCAGCGGCCGGTGCGACTCGGCCACCTTGTCCAAGCCGGGAACGACCGACTCCAGAAGCGGAGCGAGCCGGTCTTCGGAAGGCAACTCGCGGTTGACTCCGACCGGCGCCAACACCACGGCCGCCAGACGGACCGGCAGATTGTAGAACTCCAGCACGGGCGGGCCTTGCGGCGGGCCGCGGTCCTCCAGCGCCGCCACCTCGACGTTCAGATCGAGCCGCAACGGGGCCTCGATCCCACGCCGCCGCCGCAACGATCGCCAGACGATCCATAGCGCCGCCGCGCCCGCCACGGCCAGCGCGACGTTGACCGGCGCGGAGTTTCCGATCAATGCATCAACGATCGTATCCATGTGCGTTCATTGATAATTCATCGCCCGTGTTTTCGCAACCCATTGGATCAGCGGCGCGCGGCGGTATAGGAAGGTTCGAGGACCTGAACGGCCACGTCGTCGAGCCAGACCTCGCCAAGCCCGGTCAGCGCGAAGGTAACGAAGACCTGTCCGGCTTGTGGCGCGGCGCGATAGAGGGCGAACTGCCGCCATTCGTCGCACCGGGCGATGCGGTCGGCCAGGGCCTCGCCGCCGAGCGAATCGACGATCAACAGGCCGTCGCTGCCGGCGGCCAGCGGACCGGCGGTCCGCACCCAGCCGTGGATGCAGACGATCGCTCCGGCATCGACCGGCACGGCGGGGCCGGTCAGCAGCACGGGCGGGCGCTCGAGTGCCGCGGGCGGTTTTTGCGGATCGGCCGCCACGGCCGTCATTCGCAGTCCGAGCCGGCCGCCGCGGGCCGCTTGCGGCGCCAGATCGACCGACGTTCGCACGTTCGGATCGGCCTGGAACATGTTCCGCCAGCCGGCCGTCATCATCTGTCCCACGTCCTCGAAGTCTCCGCCGGCCAGCAGGTTCGCGCCCAGCCGCCCGGCCGCCAAGCGATCGAGCATCCGCCAGTGATCGGGCAAGGTCTCGAAGCCGAGCGCGGCCGGACTGGTCGCCGGCGAGGTCAATCCCTGCCGGGCGGCGTCCCAATACGAGCGTTTCACCATGCGCAGCGCGCGCATCGCCCGCCGCGCCCCCAACGCGGCGCCATCGGGGTCGGCGGCGGCCAGTCTCGCGTTGCACTCTTGCAGATATTTTTGCGCGTCTTCGAGCCACGCGGGCGCGGAGGCGACCGGCGTCCGCGCGTCGAGTCGGGCGACGATGGGGCGGACCCGGCCAAGTTCGATCGCCGCCAGATCGCGATGCAATTCCGCCATCCGTCGGCCCGACTCAGCGGCCCGGCGATGGACGGCCCCGACGATCCGGGGGTCGTGGGCCAGCAGCGCCTGGGCTGTCAGGTCGAACTCGCCGAGCGAGACGCGGACGCCGCCGGCTACCCGCTTGCGCTGCAACGGTCGCGCGCCGGCGGGAGTCAACAGATAGGCGTTCGCGGCTTCGGGCACGCCGGGGACGATCAGCGAAAGCGTCTCCGATGCCGAAGCGGCCGGAGAGCACTGTGCGGCGGGCGACGACCAGATCGGCAGCAGCAGTTGCGCCCGATCCACGCCGAGCACCGAGCCGGATACTTCCTCGACGTTGGCGTCGGCCGAGGCGGCGAACCTACCCGCCGCCGCCCACGGCTCGAGCAATTCCATTTCGAGGTTGATCAGTTCGAGCGTCGTGGCCCGCCGCTTGGCGTCGGCGTCGGGCGCGTCCAACGGCGAATCGGAGAGAAAGACCAGGCCGCGGCTGCCGGCGGCCACGGCGGCATAGGCCATCAGGCGGACTTGCTCGGGCGCGACGCTCCGCGGCGCCGCGGCGCCCGCCGCAAGGACGGAAAGCTGAGCGATCAACGCGTCGTTGGGATGCGTTTGCACGGTGGTCCAGACGGGCGTTCCGGGACTGGCCAACAACGGCTGGCGGCCGACCCAGTTCGCGTAATCGGCCATTTCGATGCCGGTCCCCAACGGTCGGCGGTCGAGCAGCAACAGGTCCGCAGCCCGGCTATAGCCGCGCAGGTCGGTCGCGGGCCGGCAAACCAGCGGTCGGTTGCCGCGCCGGTCGGCCGCGCGGACCTCTCTGGCCCAAGCGCGGGCGGCGTCCAATTCCGCCTCGCCTAGCCCGTCGCCAAGGTCCCAGGCCAGCACGCAATCGAAGGAGGGAGTGATTTCGGCCAAGGGGACTTCGCCCACCGGCCGCGGCGGCGGGCAGATCAACCACAACCCCAAGCGGTCGGCCTCTTCGAGCAACTCCGGAGTCGGCAGACGTTTCAGCCAGACGGCGTTGAAGCCAATCCGCTTTAGCACCGCCAGCGGCTCGCCGCAGTGTCTGACAACGCGGGGAAACATGGGGCGATCGTCGACCAGCAATATGCCGCCGGATAATTTCACGGAGTGACGCGGGCCGTCGGCGGCCTTTTCCCCGGGGGGCGGGAGGCGAACGACCCCCCTCGATTGCCAACTCTCCTCGGGGCGATCGGCGGTCGGCCCTCTCGCGGCGGAGACGTGGCCGGCGACTTCAAGATCGTCGATCCAAATGTTCGTCGTTCCCGGCCCGCCGTAAACGTTCAGCAACACGGCGTCCAGATACGCCTCGCGGCCGTCCACCTGGGGGCCGAGCTGCATTCTCAAAACGTGGACCTGGCGGAGGAGGAGCCGGGGAACGTCGTCGAGCCGCAGTTGCTGCCAGCGGCCGACCATCGAATACGATCCGCCGCTCACGACGGCCGCAACCGGCCGGCCGGTCTGCTTGTCGATCGTGCGCGGCAGGACGAGGCGGGCGGCGAGTTGCAAGCCAGGCCGGTCCGACTTGACCCACACGCTAGGGACAAGCTCCGCGATGACCGGAGGGCGTCCGACGTCGTGGGAGAGGACAATCCGCGCGCCGCCATCGGCCTCGATGCTTAACCACTCGCATCCTTTGTCCGAGTGAGCGTCGCTCTGGATTCGTTGGTGTTTGAGTATTCGATATTTTCCCTGTTTCTGTCCGCCCGCGTCGCTCCAGGAAGCCTGCGGCGTCTCGAAATCCTCTCGCCAAGCCGCCCGCGCGTCCGCGGCGGTTGCCAACACGGCCGCAAACAGCAGCGCGACGGCGGTTTTGTTGGAGGAAAACGGCATCAATTTTAATAGGGGTATCTAGGCCACAGCCAAGGGCGGCTGTGCTACATAGTGCGTTGTGAAATGGCGACGTCGTCGATGGGTTTGACAACTTGACGTAAGTGATGCTTGTATCAGGATTTGCGAATATCATCCAGATCAAACGTGGCGGAATGTAAACGGGCGAATTGACGAGGGGATCGGCTGTGTTTTCTTAACCGCTTGTCTGCCAACGGTTTAAGGATTTTTGCCTCCCGGCCTCGGCCCTCCGGCACGCCGCGTGCTTTTTTTGCCGATGTCGTCAACCCCTGAAGGAGCATCCAATGAGCGAACCGGCCCGTACAATCCACCTCGAAGAAATCCCCCGCGAACTGCTCGATCTATCCGAGGCCGTCGGCGCCCTGCCGGAAGAATATCGGCGGACGGTCGAGCCGCTGCTGGGCCGGGTAATCGACAGCAACCGCCGTCGCCGTCGCATTCTTTCCCTGGTCCAAGACGCCCTGAGCCAACTCCGCTTGGACATGAAATATCTGGCCTTCGACCTGGAGGCCACCCGTCGAGAGCGAGACGAGTTTCGCCGCAAGCTGGAAGGGACGGAATAGACCGCTCGTTCGGTGGGGTTGCTAACCAGTCAAGGTTCGCATAGGATGAACTTTATAGGCCGTCGCTGGACGGTCACCGTATCTCGGGCATCATAATTTTCATCCGACTATCGTTTGCGTGGAAGCGGGATCGGCATGGCATACCAGACTGCCGAGCAAGTAGCCCAGCGCGCTTTCGACCTGGGCCTGTTGGACGAACGACAACTGCGAGACGTTTGGGGCTCGTTTGGCAGCCACAACGTTCCCATGGAGGAGTTTCTCCAAACCCTTGTCCGCCGCGAGTATTTGACTAACTACCAGGTGGAACGCCTGGTGAAAGGCGAACGGACGGGATTCTTCTTCGGCAAATACCGGGTGCTCTATTTGGTGGGCAGCGGTACCTTTGCCCGAGTCTACCGGGCGGTTCATCGAGAGACCGGCCAGGTGGTGGCGGTGAAGGTGCTCCGCAACCGCTACAGCGAGAACCGCGCCCAAGCCGGCCTGTTCGTCCGCGAGGGGCGCGTCGGCTGCGCCCTCCGCCATCCGAACATCGTGCCCACCTACGAAGTGGTCTCCGAGAAGAAATTGCACTTCCTGGTGATGGAGTTCATCGAGGGGCGCAATCTGCGGGAGTTCGTCCGCATCCGAAAGAAGCTCGAACCGCTCGAGGCCACCGAGATGATGTCGGGGATCGTCGATGGGATGCGATACGCCTTCGAGAAAGGACTTACGCACCGCGACCTGAAGATGAACAACGTGTTGGTTTCCAGCCGCGGGGTGGCGAAGATCGTGGACTTCGGCCTGGCCTCGATGGACGAGACGCTCAGCGACGACGCGATAGCCGACCTGCCAAACACCCGCACGGTGGACTACGCCGCGTTGGAGCGGGCCACCGGGGTGCGAAAAGACGACGTCCGCAGCGACATCTATTTCCTTGGCTGCATCTACTACAACATGCTCGCCGGCCGCCCCCCGCTGACCGAAACCCGCGATCGATTGCAGCGGCTGAGCAAACAACGGTTCCTCGACGTGGTGCCGATCCAGAAGGCCGACCGATCGCTCCCCGCTTGCGTGACGATCGTCGTCAACAAGGCGATGTCGCTGGACCCGACCCGCCGATATCAAACCCCCTTGGCGATGTACAACGATCTTCGCGGGGCGCTGAAGCGGCTCTCCAGCGGCGAGAACGATCCGGAAGGAGACGAACAGCCGGACAAACCGGCGGCTCATCGCCGGCGTCCAATCGCGCCGGCCGCGCCCGAAGGCGGCCGGTCGGTGATGGTCGTCGAATCGGACATGCAGATGCAGGACCTTTTCCGCAAGGGGTTCAAGCAGGCGGGCTACCGCGTGTTGGTCACGGCCGATCCGGCCAGGGCGGCCGGCCGCGTCCGCCAAGACGCCGCACTGGCCGATTGCATCCTCTTCAACGCCCAGCGGATCGGAAAAGTCGCCCTGAAAATGTTCAACGAACTGGGCGAGGACGAGCGGACCAAGGCCCTCCCGGCGGTGCTGCTCTTGGACGAAAGCCAGCACACGTGGAAATCGCAGGCCCGCACCAATCGACACCGGGTCGTGCTTCCCATGCCCATCACGATGGGAAAGCTCCGCGCGGCACTGGAAAAATTGTTGATGGCCGACGCGAAAACGGCATCTGAAAAGGGCTAATTTGCCGTATCCGACAATTTCCACTGGCGCGATTTGCGTGGTTTAGGCGAACTGCTTGCGCATGAGTTGGCAACCCTATTCTCATATGCAAGGAACGCGAGATGGTTCGTGCCGTCCCGGATTTGGTCCTCAGATAGCCAACGGTCGACCGTGGCGTCATACCCTCGTTGTTACACACAAGTCGATCGTTTGTATACGATTAGGGTTGTATACGACCCTTGTCCGCCGAAGGCGGTATTAGACCCGGCGTTTACACCGGGGAATATAGGCGATTTTTCAATTTCAAGAATTGTGCCACGGTCTGCACTTTCTTAAAAAACGGCTATAGGCCGTAATGATCTCGAAATTGATCTTGCAATGAAAAAGGCTCTTCCGTCACAAAACGTTTTCCACGACGCACGTGACAGGAGAGCCAAGGATGGCGAATACAAAATGCTGTTGGACGTGTCCGGAAGATTGGGACCAGTGGAGCCGTTGGCTGGCGGCGGGGCTGCACGCCCGAAACCGCTGGCGACTGCCGGTCCTGCTGACGGGCATCCTGTTCGCCCTCGGACGGCGGACCGTGACGACCTGGCTGCGGGCGGCCGGCGTCTCCGACGACTACCAAGACTATTATTACTTCCTGGCCCCACTTGGACGCAAGACCAAAATCGTTGCCTCTCGGTTGCTGGTCTTGCTGCTTCGCACGTTGCCGCTGCCCGATCGGCTGCTGGCGGTGATCGACGACACGCCCACCAAGCGGTATGGTCCGATGGTCGAAGGGACCGACATCCATCGCAATCCCACGCCTGGTCCGGCCGACCAAAAATATCTCTACGGACACATCTGGGTGACGCTCTCGCTGGCCGTGCGTCATCCGCGATTCGGCTCGTTGGCCTCGCCGCTTTTGGCCATGCTTTACGTGCGACGGAAAACGATGTCCACGATTCCGAAGTGGCGCGGCTGGACGTTCGCCACCAAGTTGGTGCTGGCCGCCCGGCTGGTCGAATGGATCGCCCCGATCGTGAAAAAGGCGGGAAAAACGCTGTGGATCGTGGTCGACGGCGGTTACGTGAAGGCCCCGTTTTTGCGGCGGGTGTTGCGAACCGGGGTGACGGTTGTCGGTCGCTTGCGCAGAGACGCGGCGTTGCGCGACCTGCCGCGAAAGCTGCGCCGCGGGCAACGGCGCGGCCGCGGCCGGCCGCCGACGTATGGCAAGAACCGCATCAGCCTGGCCAAGCGCGCCGCTCATTTGCGCGGCTGGGAGACGGCCGAGTGCACGGTTTACGGCCAGACGGTCACGAAGGTCTACAAGACGTTTTTGGCGACCTACCGTCCGGTCGGCGGCGTGATTCGCGTGGTGATCGTTTTGGAGGATCACGATTGGTTCCCCTTTTTTTCGACCGACCCGGACGCTACGGCGGTGGAGATCATCGAGGCTTTTGCGGACCGCGCTACGATCGAGCAGGACTTCCACGACGTGAAAGAGGTCTGGGGCACGGGCCAGCAGCAGGTGCGAAACATTTGGACGAACGTGGCGGTGTATCACTTGAATCTTTGGATTCATACTTTGGTGGAGCTATGGTCGTGGTGTCGCTCTCAGGGCGAACTTTGCGATCGCCGTCAGTCGCCGTGGGACGACGCGGCGCGTCGTCCGTCACATGCGGACCGCCGCAAAGCGTTGCAGCGCAACATCATGCAGCGCGAATTATCGACGCTTGCCGCCGTGGAGCGGCTGCCGCGAAAAATCCTCCGCTTGGCCAAACGCCTTATGGCTTTGGCCGTGTAACATAAACAGTTTTCAGAAAGTGCAGCTTGGTGTACAGCAGCACAAAGTCGTTGCCCAGCGAATCGCCCATCGAAAACATCCACAACGGCGGGAAAATCGCACGAAACCAGAGGAGAATTGCCGACTATGGCTCCTCACTATTAGCATAATCAGACGAGCGAGAGTATTTTGACGCGCTAATTCTCCGTTCCTTCAGGGGGAGGGCCAACCGCTCGGCTGCCTCGGCTTTGCGGGAGCGAATCGCTTTTTTCAGGGTCCGCACCTGTTACAATGGCTTTACGATGGCGGTCGGTTGTCGTGCGGGTGCATGGCCCCGCCCTTTCCGCAAGAAATCGCGGCTTCAAGGGACATGGAACGAACGGCGAAGGTCTACAACGTCGGCATATTGGGTTTCGGCTTCATCGGCAAGGTCCACGCCTACGGCTACGCGAACCTGCCGTTTTTCTACGACCCGCCTCCGCTCGCGGCGAAGATCGCCCACGTTGTCACCAGCCGGCCGGACACGGCCGAGAAGGCCAAACGTGTGCTCGGGGCGGACGCGGCGGGGACCGATTTCCGCGCCGTCACCGAGAATCCTCGCATTGACATAGTACACGTCTGCACGCCGAACAACCTGCACAAGGAAGCGTTGCTTTCGGCCATCGCCCACGGCAAGCACATTTACTGCGACAAGCCGCTGACGGCCACCGCGGCCGAGGCCGAGGAAGTCCGCGCCGCGCTGGCCGGCTATCGCGGCGTTGCCCAGATGACGTTCCACAACCGCTTCTTTCCGGCCACGATGCGGGCCAAGCAACTGATCGACCGGGGAGCGTTGGGCGAGGCTCTGACGTTTCGGGCCTGCTACTTGCACGGCGGGGGGGCGAATCCGGCCGCGCCGCTCACCTGGCGGCTGCGCGCCGCATCCGGCGGGGGCGCCGTCGCCGATCTTGGCTCGCACGTGCTGGACCTGGTCGATTGGCTGATCGGTCCGTTTCAGTCGATCTCGGCCGCCACGCGAATCGCCTATCCCGAGCGCCCCTTGCCCGACGACCCGGCCCGGACGCACCCGACCGAGGTCGAGGATTGCGCCGCCTGTCTGGCGAAGATGCGCTCGGGGGCCTTGGGCACGATCGAGGCGACGAAATTGGCATCGGGCACGGAGGACGAATTGCGGTTCGAGATACACGGTTCGCGCGGGGCGTTGCGCTACAACGGCATGGACCCGCACCATCTGGAATTCCACGACGCCGCGGAGCCCGACTGGCCGCTGGGCGGCACCCGCGGCTGGAACCGGATCGACGCCGGCCAGCGCTA
Organism: Pirellulales bacterium; assembly: GCA_016928165.1. Taxonomy (GTDB): domain Bacteria; phylum Planctomycetota; class Planctomycetia; order Pirellulales; family Thermoguttaceae; genus JAHIKV01. The sequence goes on from JAFGLH010000089.1 coordinate 11,908, forward strand.
CGAGCCGCCGGCCAGCGGCTTTCCCAGCCCTAAATTGGCAATCGGCTGGATCCGCGCCCACATCGCCTGCCTGGCGAATTTTCTCGAATCTATCGCCGAGGGCCGACCGGCCGAGCCGGGACTCGAACAGGGCGTTCGCGTGCAGCGGCTGATGGACGGCCTTCAACGATCCGCCAAGGAGCAACGTTGGGTGGAACTATAGGGGACAGAGATCAGAGGACAGCGCCACTCATCCACGTGACTACATTTCGTCCTCTGTCCTCTGACCTCTGTCCTGGCCCTACGGCGGTCCGTCGTCTTCGCTCTTCGGCAGGTCGTTGAGCGATTCCAGGTTGTACAACTGCAAAAAACGGTCGGTGGTGCGGTAGTGGGGCGTGCGACGGTTCGTCTCGGGGCGCTCGATCCGCAACAGTCCGCGGCGAACAAGGTGGGCCAACACGTGCCGGCTCGGTTTGCCGCGCAGCCGGCCGACCTTCTCGGCGGTGATCGGCTGCTCGTAGGCCACCAGCGCCAACACGTCGACGGCCGCTTGCGAGAGGCGGGCCTCGCGGATGCGGGAAAACAAGCGGTTCCGCAAGGGGCGAAACTCTTCGCGGAGCGCGAGCCGATAACCGTCGCCGCAGCCGGCGATTCGATACGCGGCGCCGGCGGAGTCGTAGCGGCGGTTCAGCTCCGCCGCCAGGGGCGGAATCTCGTCCACGGCTACGCCGCGCATCAATTCGGCCGCCCGCTTGGGCGTAAGCGGACGATTGTCGCGGTTGCCCACGAAGAGCATCGCCTCGAGAATCGTCAACGGGCAGACCGGGCAGGAATCCTCCTCGACCGGCGGCATCGTCGCATCGCCGGGGGGCGGCGACGGCGGCTCGCCGGCGTCCGATTGGTTTGCCGCCGCTGGCGGGACGCCGGCCTCGGACTGCGGACCGCCGGCATCGCCCTCGGGCTTCATCGCTTGCGAAAAGGCGCGTGCCAACTCGTCGAGCGAGATGCCTTGCGGCTCGGCGTCAAACGGCGGATCGGGAGATGGAGACATTATCTCGGTTTTATTCCGTAATGCGCGTCTTTTCGTTCGCAAAACTCCGCGCCCGGTGCGTGCGACTCCCCCGGCGTCGGAATTCCGGCGAGCAATTCGGTCCTTCGCGCGGCGACGATTTCCCGCGCCGCCGGCAACAGGGCGGCAAAATGCACCGGCAACAGCTCCAGTCCCACCCGGCGCATCACCTGCCCCAGCCGCGTCATCAGCCTGTCGTCTTCGAGGTAATCCCACAAGACCCGCTCCCGGCGAAACAGCTCGATAAATCCGGCCAGCCGCCGCGTGGGCCGGGGGGCCATGCGGTTGACGGCCGCCTCGATCCGCTCGGCATCCAATGCGTCCATCAGGCGGTAGTACTCTTTCAGCCGCTCCGGATCGTCGGCGATCAGCGCGGCGTCCAATAATAGTTCCACCAACAGGTGTCCGAGAAAGGCCGGACGCATTCCATTTTCCTCTTGCAGCGCCTGGCGGGCAAGCGACGACAGCGCGAGCGAGGTCTCGGCGAAGGCCCGCGTCTCGTGGAACCGCGCGTCGTCGCCGAGGTGCTGCAAAACTCCGCGCGCCACCTCCGCCACGAAATGCTCCGGGGCGTCTTCATATGCTTGGGCATGTCGCGGACGCAGCCTGAGCGGCCGATCGGCGACGGTCAGCCAATCGGGGACGCTCGCCCCGGCCACGAAAAAGGGCCGGTCGAGGAACGGCAGAGCGTGGGCAAAATAGTTCACGAAACAGTACCCCAACAATCGTTGCTAATACTCCGCTTTTCGCTCATTCCACGAAGCGAGTCAATCGGAGTTGGTCAGCAACTTTCGATTTTTCCAGTTTAACACCCCCCATTCCCCCCTTAAGCTGTGAATCCGTGAATGATGGTTTAGTCGTTGAACCGCCACCGAAACAGAGCAAAACCGCAACCCCGGCAAACAACCGCATTATATCAAACCGAGTGGCCCAAATGCGATGGGGAACGCGCCATTTACCCCAAACACCCAAATTGCCATTTTTGTTCTCGCAAAGCGTCTTGCCCCGGACCCTCCTTTTCGGTACTCTTCTCAATCCCGCGCTCCGTTCCGATCCTGATGTTTTGATATTTGGAACGAATGGAATACGAACTGCAACATTGTGCCCGAAGTTGCACGGCGACCGGCCGCGAGTTCGCTCCCGGCGAGGAGTATTACTCCGTATTGGTTGCCGAGGGGGAAGAGTTGAAGCGTTACGACTATGCGGTCGAGTCGTGGCCGGGTCCGCCCGAGGCGGCCGTCGGCTGGTGGAAGGCGCGAATCCCGCGGCGCGACGCCGCCAGAAAACATTGGGCGCCGAACGACGTGATGTTGGATTTTTGGGACCGGCTGGCCGACCAGACGGATAAGCAAGACATGCGCTACGTGCTGACGCTGCTGTTGATACGCCGCCGGGTGTTTCAGTTGGAGGACCAGCGGCGCGATCCGAACGGCGAGGAGGTGCTGGTGATACTTTGTCCCCGGCGCGACGCAACGTACGAAGTAACGGCGGTCTTGCCCGAACAGCAGCGGATAGATCAGATCCAGGAGGAATTGGCCGCGCTGTTGCAATAGAGATGAGAGAGGCGAGAGGCGAGGGATGAGGAGAGAGAAAAACGCCCCGCGACCGCGGACGCGAGGGGGAGAAGTGCGACAGATGGCAATAAGAGCAGAACTTCTTTGCCTGACGATGCCGATGGCCATGTGCTTAGGCTGCTACAGCTTGCCGGGACCACGGTATCCGCCGCCCTCGCCGCCGCTGATAGACGAGCCGGCAAAGACCGTGGATGTATTATGCATTGCCAAGGAAGCCGGGCAGTGCCGGGGGGACGATCTTCGATAAGCGGTTGTCCAAGTATTACTCCCCTCGCCCGCTTGCGGGAGAGGGGCGGGGACGGCCGCAAAAAACGCCAAAGTAATTCTTGAACAACCGTTAAGCACATACAAATATCACCACGCGACGCGATGAACCACAATTTCCGCGGGATGCTTCGCAAGACAAACCGAATCGCGGCGGCATTTGCGATCGTCTTTTCGACGGCGCTCGCGTCGGGCTGCAACACGCTTCCGTGGGCGAAGAGCCAGCCGGCGGCGCCGCTGCCGCGATTGCTGCCCCCTTCGCCGACGCTGGAGCAAGTCATCGAAGTGGTGAACCGGAACAACTCGCAAATTCGCTCGTTTTCCAGCCCGCGGGCGTCGATCGACGGCACGGGCTTCCCTTCGCTGCGAGCCAGCGTGGCCTTCCAGCGGCCGTGGCGGCTGCGGCTCAGGGCCGAGACCGGATTGACCGGGGCCGAGTTCGACCTGGGCAGCAACGACCAGTTGTTCTGGTTCTGGGTGCGGCGGAACCAGCCGCCGGCGGTCTACTTCTGTCGCCACGACCGAATCGCCGACAGCCAAGCGCTGCGGATGACGCCGCTGGAGCCGCAGTGGCTGATCGAGGCGTTCGGCATCGCCGAGTTCGACGCGTCCCTGCCGCACCAGGGGCCATATCAACTGGCCGACGACCGGCTGCGAATCGACACCATCCGGGAGACCCCCGAAGGCCCGACGACAAAGGTCACGATCGTCGACGGTTCGCAAGGCTGGATTCTCGAACAACACCTGTTTGACGCCCGACGGCAATTGGCGGCAAGCTCGCTGGCCGGCGGCCATCGCCGCGATCCGCTCAGCGGATTGGTGATGCCCACGGTCGTGCGGGTGAATTACCCGGCCGGGCAGGTGTCGATGCGGATCAATCTGGGCAACGTGGAGATCAACCGACTTTCGGGCGACGCTTCTGTCCTGTGGACGATGCCCCGCTACCCCGGCGCGGCGCTGGTGGACCTTGCCGACCCGAACTTCCGTCCGCCGCCGTCGCAATCGGCGGCGGCCTCGCTCCGCTCGGCGCCGCAGTCGAATTGGCGGCGGCCGACGCGATAGAACGCCGCGGGAAGCAACCGTTCACAGGGGACTGTCCCAATTTTCGAGGTTTACAGCGAAAATGGGACTGTCCCCCTCGGCGGTGAAGGGGACAGGCAC
>JAFGLH010000090.1 GCA_016928165.1 Pirellulales bacterium
TGCCTGTCCCCTTCACCGCCGAGGGGGACAGTCCCATTTTCGCTGTAAACCTCGAAAATTGGGACAGTCCCCTGTGAACGGTTGCCAACTCTCGACACTCGACAATATCTCTAAGCCCATGGTGGTCTCGCATCCGACCTAACATATATGCGGAGAAAAATACGTTGCGATCAGTCATTATTACGCTGTTCTCGATAATTATCTATTTACTGCTTCTTGCGGACTCAACTCAAGCGGCGGAAGGAAGACCGGGATTAAGCCGAAACCAGGCTTCTTCATTTGCCCGGCTGGCGCTGAAGGGGATCCAAAAGGAGTATCCAAACAAGCCGGGACACGTGATCAACGGCCCCGGCGACGTGAAATGCCCGAGGGCTTTGCACCCGGCCTTTTACGGCTCATTCGATTGGCACTCCTCGGTCCACGGCCATTGGATGCTCGTTCGGCTGTTGAAAACGTTTCCCGATCTCGCCGAAGGGAAAGAAGTCCGCTCCGTTCTGAACAAACACCTGACGGCCGAGAACATCCGGGTCGAGGCCGATTATTTCGCGCAGCCCAACCACCGCTGCTTCGAGCGGACCTATGGCTGGGCATGGCTGTTGAAGCTGGCCGAGGAACTCCACGGCTGGGACGATCCGGACGGCGAAAATTGGTCGGAGAACTTGCGGCCGCTCGTCGATGCCATCGTTGCCGGATACCTCGATTACTTTCCCAAACAGACCTATCCGATCCGCACCGGAGTGCATCCGAACACCGCCTTCGGTTTGGCCTTCGCTTTGGACTACGCGCGGGCGACCGGCAATAAAACGTTGGCTGGGCTGATAGAACGGCGCAGCCGCGACTACTTCCTTAGAGACGCCGAAGTCCCGGCCGCCTGGGAGCCGGACGGGACCGATTTCTTCTCGCCGAGTTTGATTGAAGCGGACCTAATGCGGCGCATCTTGCCGCCGGATGAGTATTCCGTTTGGCTGCGGTTGTTTTTGCCGAGAATCGAGCGCGGCGAGCCAAAATCGCTGTTTACGCCCGCCGTGGTCACGGATCGAAGCGATCCGCTATTGGTGCATTTGGACGGATTGAACCTCAGCAGGGCGTGGTGCATGAGGTGCGTTGCCGCGGCGCTGCCAGTGGACGATCCGGCCCGCAAGGCGTTGGCCGCCTCGGCCGCGAGGCACGCCGCCGCGGCCCTCGAACACGTGGCCAGCGGCGACTACGCCGGAGAACATTGGCTCGCCTCATTCGCCGTTTACATGCTCTCGACGCCCGAGGTGGAGTAGAATGAAAAACGGTTCGTTTATCCTTATCACCGGGGCATCGACCGGCATTGGCAAGGCCTGCGCGGTCGAATTGGATCGACGCGGTTTCCGCATATTCGCCGGCGTGCGTTCGGACGAGGCGGCCGAGCGGCTGCGGGCCGAGGCGTCCGAGCGGCTGACGCCCGTGCGGCTCGACGTGACCGATGCGGCCGAGATCGCCGCCGCCGCGGAACGCGTGTCCGCCGCCGTGGGCAACGCCGGACTGGCGGGCCTGGTCAACAACGCCGGCATCAGCGTGCCAGGCCCTTGGGAATTACTCCCTATCGAAGCGATTCGAGAGCAACTTGAAGTCAACTTCATTGGTCAGGTGGCTGTTACCAGGGCCTTTTTGCCCCTGCTGCGCAAAGGCCGCGGACGAGTGGTCAACATCAGTTCCATTAACGGCGGCATGGCTATTCCCTACCTGGGCGCGTATTCCGCCTCGAAGTTCGCCTTGGAGGCGTTCAACGATTCGCTCCGCAACGAAGTGAGAAACTTCGGCATCCGCGTTGCTTCCGTCGCCCCAGGCGCAATCGACACGCCCATATGGTCTAAATCGGAAAAACTGGCCGACAGGTTGTCGTCCGGCGTTGATCCCCAGGCATACGCGCTTTACCAATCAGACCTGGAAGCGATGCGTCGTGCCGCGGAGCGGTCCGCCCGCGGCGCCGCGCCGGTCGGCCGCGCCGTCAAGGCGGTGATCCACGCCCTGACGGCCAAGCGGCCTAAGACTCACTATTATCTTGGCTGGGACGTCCGCTTCTGCTTCAAAATCCTCAAAATGGTCTCCGACCGGTTTCGCGATCGGATCGTCCGAAGATTGATGGGTGTGCGATAAGCACAAGGTGTTTTTGCATTATTTCCCACCGACTGGATCGTGATTCGGATTTTTCTGGATGCCTCAATGCACGCTAAAGATACCACTCTTTTGGCATTGGCCGATCCTATCCAGAGTGTTATAATTCGACCGTAAAGGGTTTTTTCCTCCGGCCTCGTAACACGTCATGGGGGCTAAAAAAGTATGGCAAAAAAAAGAAATGACAGCGCTCACGGTGGACGCAAGTATCAAATGACCGTGGCAGGTCAGCTTTTTAGGCATCTTGGTTTGCAAATGTACTCCGGTGCCGTTCCCGCCATATCGGAGTTGATCTCCAACGCTTACGACGCGATGGCCAGAAACGTTTGGATCACGCTTCCTGCGGGCCGGCCAATTCAGCCGACTGACGACATTATTGTCAAAGACGATGGTCACGGCATGACTTACGATGAGTGCAATACCTTGTACCTCACCGTTGGACGAGATCGCCGTTCAAGCGTCGAGGGATGGACAAAGCCATACAACGGCCTCAAACCAAGAAAAGTGCAGGGACGCAAGGGCATCGGAAAACTCGCTGGATTTGGGATCGCAAATCAGATAGAAATAAACACGAGCAAAGAAGGTAACGTCTCTCATTTCGCGTTGGACTATACTGCCCTAACTCAAAGTCAGAGTTTTGCCGACACAAATGGTTATGCGCCTGAACCACTCGCGGATGACGGCAAGCGAACCAAAGCTAAAGCCGGAACAAGTGTAAGGCTATCGCTGCTGAAAATTAGTAGGGCCATCGATGAAGATCAGTTTAAGCGAGGACTTGCACGCAGATTGTTGATTTTAGGCCACGAGTTCACGGTTCACGTGAACGGCGTTGCCGTATCGAGGCAGGAGATACCTTTCCAGTTTCGGTTCCCGGAGAAGGCGGGTGCATGGAAAACGGCTGACATAGGCAACGCCCAAGAAATTCAATGGTGGGCGGGATTCTGTAAGGAAACCATTCCTGAGGAAGAACAAAGAGGATTTGTCGTTTACGTGCGGGGTAAACTCGCTCAAACGCCGTGGTTCTTCGACCTCAGCGGTGGCGTCTGGGGCCAACACGGAATGCAGTACTTGACGGGCGAAGTACAAGCAGACTTTCTCGACGAAAATGTTGATCTCGTCGCTACCGACCGCGGAACTAGCAGATGGGAAGACCCCATTGCCGTACCCCTGAAGGAATGGGGGCGCAAAAAGGTGAAGGAACTCCTCGAAGCCTGGACCGACAAACGCCGCGAAGCAAAAGCGAAAAGCCCCAAGATTATCCACTATCTTAAACTGGCGGAAAAACTACCCGAGAAAGAACGGAAAATATTCAAGACAGTCGTCGATCGAATCTGCGCCATACCGCAATTGGACAAAGATAAGGAAGGTAAAGACATCGCCGACGAGTTGGTCGAATTCGCCTATAACGCATTGACCAATCGGAGTTTCCTCGAGGCGATACGACAATTGAACGCAGCCTCCACGGACAATCTTGCACGATTTTCTGAAATCCTAACCGAATGGGATATTATCGAGGCCGTGAACACCGCGCACCTCGTGAAGGGGCGCGTTGAGATCATCCACAAGTTCGCAGAGATGATTAAGAAAAAGGTCCGTGAAAAACCGGACATGCAAGACTATCTCCGGAATCATCCGTGGCTGATTGATCCCAAGTGGACAATGCTGGTTCATGAACAGTCGTTGGACTCGCTCCTCTGTAATGAGCTAAAAGTCAAGGTCGCAAAAGACATCGAAGGCAAAAGACGCCTTGACTTCTTCTGTCTTGGAGATTGTTTGCAGACGGCCTATGTGGTTGAGGCAAAGCGGCCCGGCGATCTTATCGGGCGAAAAGAATTCGATCAGGTCCGCGATTATGTGCTATTTCTCCGCAAAAAACTCCAGAAAGGGTCCACGGATTCAGCTCATAATAGGGCCGTGGTGAAAGGTCTGCTAATCGCAGACCGGATTCGTGATGGTGATGAGGGACACGGTAAGGTTGGCCAGGATGCAGGCATTTTCGACGTTCGCACATGGGGAAACCTGTTAACGACGGCCGAAGCGATGCACAAAGAGTTCCTCGATGTCGCAAAAATGCGAGCGCCTTCCGGTGATCCACGGATGGAAGAGTTGTCAAACGATACTTCCGCAACCGGCGTGGCGTCGGGCAGCGGCGGAAATCGCGAGGGTGATAAGCAGGAAAGTCGCAAGCGGAAGGCAAGGAAGCGACAGTGAACACTGGCAAGCGCATAGCCATCGACTTATTTGCCGGATGCGGCGGGCTTACACGTGGCCTCCGTAACGCAGGATTCCACGTCGCCGCAGCAGTTGAAATTGATCCCATCGCCGTACGGACCTATAAGTGGAATAATCGTCGTACCGTTCTAATTGAGAAGGATATTCGCAAGGTAACGGCAAACGAACTATTGCAAGCGACCGGCGGCGAACGAATTGCGCTGTTGGCTGGGTGCGCCCCTTGTCAAGGCTTTTGTTCACTAACATCAAAATGCAAGCGAGACGATCCACGCAATGAACTCCTTTTAGTCATGGGCCGACTGATTAAAGATATTCAACCCGCCGCGATTATGATGGAGAACGTTCCGGGATTGGCAAATCGGGGCAAACCAATTTTTGATGAATTTCTGGACGTTCTACAAACGCTTGGATACTTATGCGAATGGCGCGTTGAACAGATGGCCGACTTTGGAGTCCCGCAATCACGACGCCGTTTAGTATTGTTGGCAGGGCGTGGATTCCACGTAGATTTTCCGCGCCCCATGTATGCTCGTAACACTGAAACTACGAAAGGAACTAAACCGTGGAAAACAGTGCGCGACGCTATCGGCCAACTTAACGCACCCGTTTCAATGAGTACTGCCACTCATAATGGAGGACCCATTAATTACAATTGGCACGTTGTCCGTGACTTGCAACCACAAACAAAATATCGTCTTAAAATGGCGCACCCCGGACAAACTTGGCTTAAGCTTGACGAGTCCGTGAGGCCTGCCTGCCATCAAGACGGATACAACGGTTTTACGAACGTCTACGGCAGAATGACGTGGGATCAAGTCTCGCCAACAATCACGGGGGGATGTACAACGCCGTGCAAGGGTAGATTCGGACATCCTGACCGACGACGTTATACGATTTCTGTTAGAGAGGCCGCTATTTTACAGACTTTTCCTGAAAAATATCGTTTTGTGACGAATCAAATGGAAGCGGTTTGCAACATGATTGGCAATGCGGTTCCGCCACTATACGCAAAGCTGGCCGGCAAGAATCTTTTGAGGGCTATTAACAAGCACGATCGTCGGCTAAAGGGCACACATCGATGAGCCAATGGCCTGGAAACGCTCGTAAAGAGAGAACAACTTTTGGAGGTTTGTCTCGTGGAAGACTGATGTCTCGCGTGAAAAGCACGGGAAATCAAACGACAGAGAAAAGAATGGTCCATTTGCTACGCAAAGCGGGGCTGTCCGGTTGGCGCAGGCATCAACCTTTGATTGGGCATCCAGACTTTATTTGGAGAGACGTCAAGATTGCAGTATTTGTCGACGGTTGTTTTTGGCACGGACATAACTGCGGTAAGAACATTCAACCAAAGACCAACGCTGACGCTTGGCGGAACAAAATACGCCGCAATAAAACACGTGACGGTCGTGTATCCGCGGCATTGCGTCGTCAAGGCTGGCGAGTGATACGTATTTGGGAATGTCAACTAAGAAAAAAACCGGACGCTTGCATTGCAAGAGTACAAAGATGTATTCTCACAGCGAAGAGCGGGTCTAAAAAATGATAGGGTAAGACATCGCATCCATATACTCAGAAGTTATGCCAGAACGCCCTTACCCCTTGTCCCTCTTCTGCAAACGGGAAGGTGAAGCTACCCGCAAAACACGCCGGCGAGAAACTCCCGGGCCGATTCGTAAATGCCGGGGCTTTGACTCTCGCGCGGACCGGCGACGTTGAGGATCGACACGCCCGTTTCCTCCAGCCAATGGCGGACCTCGGCAGAATCGATCGCGCCGTCGAGATCGACGACCAAATGGGGACGATTGTGTCGCTCGGCCAAACGAACGGTCAATTCCGTTCCGCCGGAAAGCGGACCGCGATGGAGAATCAATGTGGCGTCGGCCTCGATCACGTTCCGCTCGGTGCGGGCGGGATATTCCGGCGAGTCGGTTTCGCGGAGTTCGTAGCGGTCGGGGATTCGCCCGTCCTCGGCCGCGCGGCCGAGCGGACACCAGCCGCCGTGGGGCAAGCCGAGTTCAACGGCCGCGTCGAGCGCGGCGCGATCGACGCCCGTTTGTCCGCCGGAGATTATTTTCATTTTACTTGGGCGGCATTTGCATGATGACTTCGGCGTGCGCGGAGACGGCCTTCTCGGTCATCGTGGCTTCCAGTTCCAGGCCGCGGAACCAACTCAACGGGGGCGATCGGTAGCCATCCGGCGCTTTAACCATCGTGAATCCGCCCGGCGGACCGTCCTTCAGCGCGGTCGACGTCCAACGTGCGGTCCCGTTTTGCTGGAGGACGTATTTTCCGCCCAGGGGGCAAATCATTTTCGCGTCCAGGAGGAACTCGGCCGCCGCCAGCCGGTCGGCCGGCGGGACGCGAAGCTGCTGGCCCAGCGCGTGCAGGAAGCGGAGGTTGCCCAAAGAAGTTTCCCGCGTTCGGGCGTAGCCCAGATCGTTCAACGTCGGCGTGATTCGCGAGTCGGAAACGTCGCCGACGCGCAATCGGACCTGGGCGGGGCGTTTTGCCTGCTCGAAGCGGAGTTGCGGCGCTACGATTTCCAATACGTCGTGCTGGAACGAGAAGACGATGAATTGACCGTAGATTCGCCGCCAGCCGCCCAACGGCGAGACCGTGTATCCGGCCGGATCGCTGTGCGGCGGGATGCCGATGTTCAAGAAGCTCAGCAGTCCCAATTCGCCGCTCGTCCCCACGTAGCCGACCAGGAAGTCGCGCAACCTTCCCATGGGAATCCAACTGGTCGCTCCGTTTCGGGCGGGCGGCCCCACGTCGCGCAGACCGGCGAATATCCGCTGCTCGGTCAGGACCAGTTCCAATGCCGCCATATCGCCCGGCAGGGGCGCCAGCCGCTGGTCGTCGGCCGTGCCGAGCCATTGCTTCAGGACGGAAAAATGTTGGGGGTCGAAGGGGCTCATCAACACGTCGACCGTCACGTGTTCCCGGTCGCCGCCGAGTGGGTTCCGCTTGACCGCCGCGATAACCGGGTCCAGCCGTCCCCACTTGGCCCGATAAAACTCGGCGAAGCGGGCGTACTCGGAGAGTTCCGCTTGGGTGATTTTTTCCACGTCCACGTCGGCCACGGGCAGGAAGGCGCCCCGTCGCCCGCGCAGGCTGTCGACCACTTCGCCTTCTTCGATCGCCGCGCGGCTGCCGCCGGGCAAGGGGCCGAACTCCGGCGGCAGAAGGCCGGCGGTCTTCAGTTGCTCGATCGACCCGCCGGGCCGGCCCTCGGCGGCGGCCGCCAAGCGGGCCAACTCGACCAACTCGACGTCGGAGGCCGCTTGCAGCCGGCGGGCCATTTCCACGCGGTATCGAGGTCCGGTGGCGTTGCGGAAAAAGGCGTCCGATAGGTACAGCCAGATCGTGTCGTTGCGGCCCAGCGGCATTACGCTCCGGGCATGGCGGAATTCTTTCGACGTGCCCAGCGAATCGCCGGAAGAGGTCCGCAAAAACATTTCGGCCAGCGTCTTCGACGTGGTCACGAAATGAAAATCGCCGTCGCAAACGTAGTAGGAGCGGACCCTGCCGTCGGGCGAGATCAACAGCGACGCCGAATGTCCGTCGATGGTGATTTTTTCTTCCTTCGTGCCCCCTTGAGCAAGCCGTTCGGAGCGCTGCTGATTCAAGCTGGCCGAGAGGGCCAGGTTGTTTCGCGCCTGGAAGAGGATTCCGTAACACGCCCCCTCGCGGAAAAACATGTCGGTGCCGATGATGGCCACGTCGGCGATGACCGTGCCGCCGAGCATCCGCGAGAGCACCGTTTGCTTGAGCACCAGTTGCCGCTCGATCCGTCCGCTCATATCGCGGTCCAATCCCCGCAGGGCGATCAGGTTTTGCGCGTCGCCGCCCCAGCGGGCCAGCGTGTCTTGCAGCCAGAGGAAGTTGTTGAAGTCGCCGAAGCGGACGTAAAAGCAACAGGCCGGCACGCGCAACGCGATCGGTTCGATCTCGACGCCCGGGGCCGGCTCGGGAAACACGTCGTCAGATGCGGGAGGTATGACGGGCAAGGACTGATCGGCCGGCTGGCCCAGGTTGTTCAACCCAAGGATGCGGTCTTGCATCATGGCCATCCGCACGTATTCGCTTCCCAAGTTGAAGCCCAACTCCTTCCGCAGCGCGTCGTAGGCCAACGGCATCTGTTTCTCTTCCGGCAGGCGGAGATTCAGGCGGCGGGCGAGCATCGAGGTCAGATACGTATCGACCAGAGGGGGATAGTCCGGCTCCGGCGCCAACAACGAAGGCGGCGCGGCGTATTGCTTCCACCAGAGATTCAACAGCCGTTGATGTGCTCGCGGATCGGAACGGGGAACGATTTTCAGGGGCGTCTCATTGCCCGCCAGCAACGTCGCTTCCAGCGGCTGATCGCCCGCAAAGAGGAAATAAATGGTTGTTTTCGGCGGTTTGTCGAGGATGCCGCGGAGCAGCCCGCCGACCTCCTCGCGGATCGGCCCGCCGCTGGTCAACGGCGTCCCTTCCTTGAGCAACTCCTTCATCAATTTTCCGAAGGCGGGGTTGTCGATCGACGGATAGAGTATGCGGCCGTCCTTGTCCGAGATGCCGATCCCTTCGGCGCCGAGCGGCTTGGGCAGACTGTTTTGGGTGAAATCGCAGACGATCCTTCCCACGCCGAACGGTTCTCCGGCGGCGGCCTCGATGGCGGTGACGGTCTGTGCACGGAGCGTCGGGCAGATCGCCGCCATAAACAACGCGCCAAGAAGCGTTGATAATGTTATTTGTCGCCGGATGCACATGGCGAAGTTCTCCGTGAAAAATTATTAAAACGCCTTTGTCGCGCCGGGAATTGCACAGGCGTAACAGCCGTCGGGGCCGGGTTTTACCGGCGGCTCCAATTCCCACGTCAATTCCTTCCCCTTCGGCGACAAATCGAGATGGGAGTTGATCGCCTCGTCCCAAGCGACGATCTTGCCCGAGTAAGTAGCCATCCGGCCGAGAATCGCCGTCATCGTGCTTTCCGCCGCCCAATCGGCCTCGTTGTACGGTCGGCCGTTGAGGATGGCGGCCGTCAGTTCGTTCATTTCCACTTGATGGCCGTCCGCCCCCCGCTGCCATGTCACAGGCTTTTCGCCGTCGACGTATAGCGTGGCTTGTTTTTGCGCTTGGATGTCCGCGCGGCCTTTTGTTCCGTGGGCGTGTTGCGAGAAGGAATTCCAACAGCCGGGCATGTGGCGGCACTGACTGAACATTTTCAAGCCGTCGGGGTATGTAAACTCGACGGCGTGGTGGTCGAAGATTTCGCCCACCTCCTTGCCGACGCGGACCTGGCGGCCGCCCATCCCCTGGGCCTCGACCGGATGGCCGCCGGCGATCCAGTTGCCCACGTCCAGATCGTGGACGTGCTGCTCGACGATGTGGTCGCCGCCGAGCCAGGTGAAATAGTACCAATTGCGCACCTGGTATTGCATTTCCGTTTGGTCCGGCGTTCGGGGGCGGACCCAAACGCCGATGGAGTTGAAATATACTCGCAGGAGCGTCAAATCGCCGATCGCCCCGTCGTGGATGCGTTTTATGACTTCGCGATGGGCCGCTTCGTGGCGGAGGTGGTGGCCGACGGCGACGGCCAGCTTCTTTGCCTTCGCTTTTTCGTTGGCGGCCATGACGCGGCGGACGCCGGGCGCGTCGGTGGCCAGCGGTTTTTCCATGAATACGTGCTTGCCGGCTTCGACGGCGGCCTCGAACTGCGCCGGCCGAAACCCCGGCGGCGTGCAAAGCAGCACAAGATCGACGCCGCTGTCGATCGCTTTCTTGTATGCGTCCAAGCCGACGAACCGCCGCTCGTCGGGCACGTCGATCCGATCGACCAGATCCTTGCGATACGTCCACATTGCCTTTAGTCTCGGCTCGAAAGCGTCGTCGAAGGCGTCGGCGATCGCCGTCAGCCGTACGGCCGGATTGGCGCGAAGCACGTTTACCGCGGCCCCGGCGCCACGGCTACCGCAGCCGATCAGGGCCGCCTTGAGTGTCTCTTTTCCTTCGGCGTGTGCGGCCCGGGCGATGTTCAGCCCGCCGGCCAGCGTCGTTCCCGCCGCGGCCAGGGTGGTGGTTTTCAGGAATGATCGGCGATTATCGCGGTCGTTCATGTTTCGTGTCTCCGAGGAGCGAAAGGGAGGGAGGAAGGGATAGGCGGACGTCCCAATTCAGGTAATACATCACCAAGAATCATAGCCGTGCGGCGTCGAAAACACAACCGCCGACACCACTTTCGTTGTATTCAAGGCCACCCGTCGTACGGCGAATCACGAACGACGTTGAATCGTTGGGAACGCCCCGCGACTGCGACGTGTGGGGGATCAAGCGTTTTGCGCGTGTGCTGTTTTCGGCGGCCGCAACATAATCGCCAGCAGCATCGCCAGTAGGCAGGCAACGCCAGCAGGGATGAAGGCCCATTGGTAAGATCCGAGCGCATCCCAGACGCCGCCGCTGAGCATAGGACCGGCGATTCCGCCAATTCCATAAGCGGTGAAGACGGCGCCGTAGTTTGCACCAAGGTTTTTCGTACCGAAAGACTCCGCGGTGAGAAGAGGAAAGAGAGCAAAGTTGCCGCCAAAGTTAAAGCCGATCCAGCACGCCGCAATTGCCAGAGTGACGACCTTTGCTCCCATTCCCAGCAATATAAACATCATAACGGCTTGTAAAAGTGTCATTAAAATCAACGCACCGCGCGCGGTCATTTTTTGTGATGCCGTGCCCCAGGCGATACGTCCCAAGCCGTTAAACAAAGCCAACAGCCCTAGAGCCGTTCCCGCCGCCTCGGCGGATAAACCGCCTTGCTTGATGCCGAAGTCTTTCAGGCATCCAATCACCATCAAACCGCATCCGGCGGAGAAAGCAAAAGACAGCCAGATCATCCAGAATTGGCTCGTCCGCACGCATTCTCCTTGAGTCAAATCAATTACCTTAGCGGGTGCTATGCCGGCTTTCGTCGCCGATGGTTCCCATCCGGAAGGCTTCCATCCGGAGGGCGGATTGGAAAGCAACAACGCACCAACCACAACAGTAATGAGAAAGATAATTCCGAAAACCAGATAGGTGCCGCTGACGCCTTGCGCGGCGACCAAATGGGCCCATGCGCCGCCGAGCTTAATAAAAATGAAAGCACCGGCGCCGAAACCGGCCACGGCCAGTCCGGTGATGAATCCCTTCATGTCGGGGAACCATTTCACGCAGGCCGCGATCGGGCAAACGTAGCCCATGCCGATCCCCGCGCCGCCGACTACGCCGATGCAGAAGAACATCGGCCAATAACTGGTCCCGACGAACGATGCGGCGATGTAGCCTGCGCCAAGCAGCACTCCTCCGATGACCGCTATGATTCGAGGTCCGAAACGATCCTGCCATCGGCCCGCCATTATCATTACCAAGGCAAACGTGAACAAACCGGCGGCGAATATCAATTGTGTTTGCTTGGCGTTGAAGCCGAAATAGTGCTTCGACCATACTTTCTCGGAAACGCCGGCGCTAGAGGAAAACTCCTCGTCGAGCGATTTGATTTCTGCTTGCTTCTGGCTCCACGCGGGATCAGTTTTACCGAGTGATTTTATTTCCTTTGCCAGTTTATCGAATTGATCTTTGAGGGATTCTTTATATTCCTTTGCAAGCTCTTTGTGTAATGCCGGATCGATGTCGAGCAATTCCGGGGAAAGAGTGGCGATTAATTCGGAACGACGAGCCTGTAACGCCGGGGTGAACGTACCCCAGGCATAAATTGCTCCGAGGCAAATCTGTATTAGCAACGCCCCGACCACAACCATCCATCGGTTCATCGGTTTTTTTTCTGACATTCGCTTGCTCCTCGTTTTTCTAGGGTATTTCCCCGGTTTGTGCGGATATAAGGTCAAAGAGAAAATGATCGGCAAACCGCCGATCATGTGTCAATAGAGGGGTATTCTATCAGACGCCGGCCGATGCGGCTAGTGCCGTGACGCGGTCTTTTTTCGTGATTGCAGCCCCGACGGAATACGTTTCTCAAACCGTCCGCGGAAACAGCACGCGGAGGTATTCGCACTGCGCCGCGTAGTCGGGGACCACGCCGCTGGGAGCGGCCGACTCGAGCACGATCCAGCCGCGATAGTCGATTGCGTCCAGCGACTCGCGGACCTTGCGGAAGTCGATCCGCCCGTGGCCGATCCGATGAGCGCCGTCCTTGAAGTGAAACTCGCCGATCAGCTTGCCCAACCGGCGAATCTCCTTGTGGATGTCGTACCCTTTGAAGTGCGAGTTGCCCACGTCGTAATAGACTTTGACGGCCGGCGAGCCGACCCGCTCGATCAGCCGCATGTTGTCTTCCGCGTTGAGGTAGTTTTCCAAGGCGATGACGACGCCCTGTTTCTCGGCCTTGTGCGCCGCGTGCTTGAGCACCTCAACGAGATGGTCGATTTCGGTGGTTTTGCCCATGTCGAGTTCGCCCTTGCCGAAAAAGGCCGGCATCGAGACGGTCAGCCCCAGGGCCTTGCATACGTCGATGCTTTCGTCGAGCCATCGCGCCGCCCGGGGATCGCTCTTCAGCGGCACCCGGTTCATCTCGCCGATGGCCAGCGAGGCGATTTCCAATCCGCTCCGCGCGGCGGCTTCCTTGTATTTTTTTTGCACGTCCGGGCGGCGGAGATGCATGTCGTTTTTCACGGTACCCAGCGAGACTTGCACGCCGTCCAAACCGATCCGCTTGGCCACGTCGAAGGCGGCCGGGTCGCATTGTTTTTGCAGCGACCAATCGCAGGCCCCGATCTTGAACCCGCGCGACTCGCGGGCCGCGTATAGCGGCGCGAAACGTTGGGTTCCCAGCACGGCGGCCGCCGCCTGGGCCGAACGGACGAGCATCTTGCGCCGAGTGATAGAGCGATTCATACCTGCCTCCGAGATTATTCCAAGGGCCGCTTCCCCATCGCTTGAATTATATCGGACCATCGCCGCGATTGCCACCGCTGGCGGAAATCGGCCGAATCGTATAGACTACAAAACTTGTTGTAAGGACTCGATGTTTCGCCGCGATCGAGGGGCGAGGTCCGCCAATGCCGGCCAATCTTACACAGCAATATCTAAAAGCCGAGGAAAACTATCGTCGGGCGACGACCCTCGAAGAGGAACTGGCCTGCCTTCAGGAAATGATGAAGGAGATCCCCAAACACAAGGGGACCGACCACCTTCAAGCAGAACTGAAGAGCAAAATCTCGAAAACGAAGAAGGAGCTTGCCGCAGAGAAGAGCGGCGGCAAGCGGACCCGCGGCCTGAGAATCCCGCGGCAAGGCGCCGGCATGGCGATCCTGCTGGGCGGTCCGAACGCGGGCAAGAGCCGCCTGATAGCCAGCCTCACCAGGGCGACGCCCGAGGTGGCCCCGTATCCGTTCACCACCACGGTGCCCGCCCCCGCCATGATGCCTTGGGAGGACGTGGCGGTGCAGTTGATCGACACGCCCCCGATCACCGCCGACTACATGGATTCGCACCTTCACGGGCTGGTCCGCGCCGCCGATCTCGCCCTGCTGCTCGTCGATCTGGAAGGCGACGCGGGAATCGAGCAGTGTCAAGAGGTTCTCGACAAGCTTTCGCAGACGAAAACCCGTTTGGGCAAGGAGTCTTATCTCGACGAACAGGACGTGGGCCTTTCTTATACTCGCACGTACCTCGTGCCGAACAAGATCGACGTTCCCGCGGCCGCCGAGCGGTTGGAGTTGCTTCATGAATTGATTCCGCTGGATTTTCCCGAGCATGTCGTCTCCGCCGAACACGGCCAAGGTTTGGAAGCATTGCGAGAAGCTATATATAAAGCGATGGACGTCGTGCGCGTGTATTCCAAACTTCCCTCGGCCAAGGAGCCGGACCGCGACCGCCCCTTCACCCTCCGCCGCGGCAGCACGCTGGTCGAGATGGCCGGCATGGTCCACAAGGATTTTATTGCCGGCTTGAAGTTCGCCCGAGTCTGGGGCACGGCCGTCCACGACGGCACCCAAGTCAAGGGAGATTATGTGTTGCACGACCAGGACGTGGTGGAATTGCATTTGTAGAGATCAAGGGTCAGGGGTCGGGGGTTAGGGAAAAACCTCAAATATCCGACCTCCGACCTCTGGCCTCTAACCTCTAACCACTCCCATGACCAATCACGAGATATCCGCCGTCTTCGAGCAGATCGCCGACCTGCTGGAGTTTCAGGGCGCTAATCCGTTTCGGGTCCGCGCCTACCGCAACGCCGCGCGGACGATACACGACCTGCCGGAATCGGTGGCCGAAATCGTCGCCGATCCCGAGCAATCGCTCGAGCAGTATGAAGGAATCGGCAAGGACTTGGCCGAGAAAATCGGCACGCTGGTCGAGACCGGCTCGCTGCCGTTCCTCGAAGAACTCCTGGCCGAGGCGCCCGAGAGCGTATTGGCGATCCTCCGCGTGCCTGGTCTGGGACCTAAAAAGGCCGCCGCGCTCTATCGGGAGCTGAACGTGGCCACGCTCGATCAGTTGCGCGACGCCTGCCGGGAACACAAAGTCCGCGACTTGAAAGGATTTGGCGAGAAGACGGAAGAGGCCATCCTCAAAGGCATTGACGTCGCCGACGAGGCCAACCGGCGGATACTTTGGATCGAAGCCGACGGTTTCGTGCAAGATATTCTCGCACACATGAAGCGGTGTCCCAAAGTGGAAATAATCTCCGCCGCCGGCAGCTATCGGCGCGGCAAGGAGACGGTCGGCGACTTGGACTTTCTCGTCGTCGCCGCGGACGCCGACGCGGCTATGGATCATCTTGCTTCCCATGAAAAGGTCGATTCGATCATCGCCCGGGGCAAGACGAAAATGTCGCTGCGGCTTCGGTCCGGACTCCAAGTCGATCTACGCGCGGTCGCCGGCGAGTCGTTCGGCGCGGCGATGCAATACTTCACCGGCTCGAAGGACCACAACGTGGCGCTGCGCGGCCGGGCCAAAGCGCGGGGATTGAAGATTAACGAGTACGGCGTCTTTCGCGGCGAGAAGTCGATCGCCGGCCGGACGGAAGAAGAAGTATACGCGGCGTTGGGATTGCCCTGTTTTCCGCCCGAGCTGCGCGAGGCGCGCCGCGAGTTCGAGTGGGCCGACGACGGCCGTTTGCCCGAGCTGGTCGAGCTGTCCGACATGCGCGGCGACCTGCACATGCACAGCGTGTGGACCGACGGAACGGCGACGATCGAGGAAATGGCCGTGGCGGCGAAGAGGCGGGGTTTGAAATACGTAGCCGTCACCGATCACTCGAAACGGGTCTCGATGGTCGGCGGATTGGACGCGAAAAAGTTGCGCCGGCAATGGGCGCAGATCGACCTGCTCAACCGGCGGCTTCGCGGCATTATCGTGCTCAAAGGGGTCGAGGTCGATATTCTCGAGCGCGGCGGGCTGGACCTGCCCGACGACGTGCTGGCCGAGGCCGATTGGGTCGTGGCCAGCGTCCACTACGGCCAGCAGCAGCCCGGCGAGCGAATCACGCGGAGGGTGATCGAAGCGATGGAGAATCCCCATGTTTCGGCGATCGGCCATCCGACCGGGCGAATGCTGTTGCAGCGGAAGCCTTACGAAATCGACCTCGAAGCGGTGATGAAGGCGGCCCGCGACAACGGCAAGTTCATGGAGCTAAACGCCCACCCGGTCCGGCTCGACCTGGACGACGTCGGCTGCGCGATGGCGAAAGGGTACGGCGTTCGAGTGGTGATTTCGACCGACGCCCATTCTCCGGAGGGCTTGGGCATGATGCGTTGCGGCGTCCAGCAGGCCCGCCGCGGCGGCCTGACGGCCAATGACGTGGCCAACACGCGGACGTGGGCGCAAATGAAGAGATTGCTCGGCCGCTCATAAAACGGCGGCAGAGGGCCGCGAGGCGGAATCGCGCCTCAGTCCTACGGCCGTCAAGGAACGACATAGAACAAATAGCAAACGTCCTCCGCGCCCCAAATGTTGGCGACTTCAACGCCGCATGTCTCGCGCACCGTTTTACTCGCATCGCTGTCGCCGGGCGACACCGGAAGAGAATCGCCGATATTTTCCGGTAAATACCATTCCGTATCGTCATCTTCGGGAAAATACGCTCGCCATTTTTCTCCGCTGACTATCATCCCGCCCTGACGAGGCATGATGGCGCAGGCGAACCCCCTGGGGCCTCCGGTGTTTACGCATTTGACCGTAATCACGTCCCCTTTGGCGAATGGATGGTCCTTTATCGGCGCCTGTTGTGAAATATTGCTCGTAAGGACTACTTTCCCATTAACATACATTTCAAATCTATCGTCGCAAAACGCTACGATTCTCCCCGGGCGCGATTTCTTGCTGCTGCGTTTTACCAAGTCGTCGTCGAACGCGACATTGTTGATGGTCAGTCCGGCCAGATTGAAGGGCTGCCAAGTCTCGGCGCGGCGCGGCCTCACGGCGACGACGTACTCCCCCGGTTGATCGAGATTGATTTTTCCCGCCGTGAACGAAAAGAAATTGAACCAACCGCGCGTTTGCGAGAGTGCTCCCGTCAGTTCCTTGTCGCCTATCATAATCACGAATTCCGATATATCCCTGTTCGTGGACGCAAGCATATTGATCTCGTAGACTCCCGGATAACGGAAGACAACCTTGTTCCAAGAGACCCATGCGCGGGAATCTTTCCAATGACTGATTGTCGTTACGCCGTGTTCTTTCAACAGGTTGAGGTCCGGGCCGTGTAACTCGGCTGTGGCGGCATCCAACTTGACGTTCGGCTTCACTCCGGCCAGGGCCGGAGCGGCGCTGGACAGGGGACGCTCGATCGCGGCAATTTGTTTCAAGCGTTTTTCCATCGAGATTTTCGCCAGTCCTTCGGCATCATTCATTGCCCTTTGGTACAACCTCTCCGCGTGGACCATGATGGCGCCCCTTTTTTCTTCGCTCGTTTTCAGGGCCGTATTCCACCACTCGTCGGCCAGTTCAACTTGTCCATCCGTGTCCTTTTGCCGGGAGCGTAGTTCCCGCTCGGCCGGTGTTTTCCATTCCGCACGGCTTCCCTTGGCCAAGTAGGGCAATCCCGCATCCCAATCGTCTTTGAAGAGGCAAAGATATTCGCCCGCGGCCGAATTGGCCTGGGGATCGTCGGGATTTTCGGCCAAGGCCGCCAGAGCGGCCTCGAACGCTTCGCGTCGCCGAGCGGCCTTTTGCACCTCTTGCACGTGGGATCGAACCAATGTCGCAAGAAATCCGTTGCGCGATTTCACCGCCTCGGCCAACGCCAATTCGCATAGCTCCTCGACGTGGGTAAACTCGTCGGCGAGTATCATTCGGTCGATTACGCAAAGGACTCGTTCGGTCGCCGACTGATGGTCGCACGAGGTCCGAGCTTTGCGTGCAAGCTCATTGAGCACGTCGATTTTCATCTTCACGGCGTCGACCCGGAATCGCCGGGCGATTGCATCGATTGCGAGAAACGCCGTCGCGCAGTCCAACTCCCGCCGCGATGACTCGTAAGCAAGCCGATACAACACATAGGCCTCGACCGGATCAAGCCGTATCGCTTCCGCTCGATCGAGTATTTTCCGTGCCGTCCGTCGTTTGTCTTCCCCGGTCTTCGCTTTGGCGAAATCCTCGGCAAAAAGGCCCTTGGCGCGCTTCATGGCCCGCGCTTGCTCTTTTTCGTCCGGCACGGCGTGCAATTGCTCCGGCATTGACTGGGGAGGCGGCCGAAGTTGCTCGGGAAGCGAAAGTTCCGGCGGTTCGGATTTCTCGACAATCGGGGACTCTTCCGGCTGCGTCGCGGACGGCGAATCAATCGGCGGCTCCGGCGGCGCAACGAACGCGGCCGGCGGTGGAGCGGATGGAACCGGACGAGTTAACGCGGGCCGACGCTCGGCTACGCGCGCGGAAGGCAAAACCTTCTTTTCCTTCTTGCCAACGTTGCCGGGGGAGCGGCTCGCTTTCTTGTCGACGGTTGCTACCGGAGGAATCTCGCTCTTTTTGCGAGGCTTCTGCCGCGTTGATGAATTCCAGGCAACAAAAACAATCAGCGATAAAACGGCGAAAGCCGCAAGACCCGCCATTGTCGCCACGCGCGCCCCGTTGATTCTCTTGGCGCGGGGACGAGCAATGATGCGAACGATGCCATGTTCTGGTTTCTCGTCGAGAAAGTCCAGTGCCGCCACGGTTTCCTCGTCCGACCGGGGAAGCAACGCCGGCGGTTCGGATTTCCGTGCGAATTGAGCATTGAATCGGGCGTCGTAGGCCGACTTCCGCGAGGGATTCAATAAACATATCTTCGCCGCGGCGACTTCGTTCAGCAAAAGTTGGGAGACCTCGGAATGTCTTCCCGTTTGGAACGTGCGGAGGTGCGCCATCTGCCGGTCGGCGGCGTTCTGGATTACATCAGCGTTGCACTCGAACGGCTTGACTCCCAACAACCGATAGTGGTTGGGCGGCTGCTCCTCGGGCGGAATCCCGAGCCAGATGTGGTACGGGTCAAAAGCGCGCTCCATTCCCCCGACACCCTTAATTAAAACTATTCAACCACTACTCTAAGATACGGGTTGCGCCATTGTGTGTCAATCCCCCCCAGGATGGCAATTTACGGCCTGTGCCGGACAAAATTCTTTCGTCGAGGTCGGGAATTATCGGCGTCCTTCCACGTCCGATTTATATGGACTCTGTTTTAAAATTCCCAAACTATTGCATCCGCAAGGCAAACGTATATTATGTAGTCGGTACCCCGCTTAAGGTAGGGCGTCGTCTTTGCCTCTTTGCACATCCCCTCGGAAAGGGATTGCCCCGAATAATCTTCTTTCAACTCGTGAGGAACGAGATATGAGACGCACACTCCGCTTGCTGCCGTCGGCGATTGCCCTGTTGGGCGTCGCCGTTTTTTTTGCCGCCGCCGCATGTGCTCAAGGGCCGGCCGAAAATGACAAAAAGAGCAAGGAGTCCATTAACGAGCAAGACATTTACATACCTTATGAAAAGCTTCGCGAGGTGTTCGAGAAGCACGGACGGGGAGTGTTCCTGCCGTATGAGAAGTTTCAAGAGTTATGGCGGACCGCGCGCGAAAAGACGCCTCGGGCGGCCGATGAGAAACCGCCCGTCGGCGCGCTTATCGCCGAAACGGAAAACCTGGCCACGGTTGAAAAGGACGTGCTCAAGGTGCAAGCGAAGTTGACCATCGAGGTCTTGGCCGAGGGTTGGAACGCAATTCCCTTGAGATTGAGCGACGCGGCCATTACCCGCGCCGCGCTCGGCGGCAAGCCTGCGCGAATCATCGGCGAACCGGGGCAAGGATACAAACTGTTGATTGAGAAAAAGGGCAAGGAGCCGGAAACGTTCACGTTGGAACTCGACTACGCCAAGGCCATATCGCGCAAACCGGGGCAAAACAGCGTGTCGTTTCAGACTCCCCAGTCCCCGGTGAGCCGTTGGCGGGTGACGATTCCCCAGTCGGGCGTGAAGGTCGATCTCTATCCGCTGATCGCCGCCACGGAAGTGCCGGAGGCCGTCCCACAAGGCAAGCCGGACCAAACCGTCATCCTGGCGTTCGTCGGCTCCGCGCCCACGGTCCGCATTGACTGGACGCCCAAGGCCGAGGGGGCCACGGGATTGGAGGCAATGGCCGGCGTTCAATCGGAAGGGCAGGTTTGGATCGACGAGGGTATCTCCCGCTGTCGAACCGCGCTGTACTATTCAATCAGCCGTGCCGGGCTTTCCAAGCTGGAAATCGACGTGCCGGCCGATCAAAAAGTGGCCAACGTGTTTGACCCCAACATTCGCCAGTGGTCGGTGGGAACGGTTGACGGCTGCCAGCGGATAACCGCCCAATTGTTCGAGCCGGCGAAATCGTCTCAGCAGATAATCGTCGAGCTGGAAAAAATCTTCCCCGACGAGTCGAAAACCACGTACGACGTTCCCGCAGTCGTTGCCGTGGGCGCCGGCCGGCAACAGGGATTTGTGGCCGTCGAGGTTGCCCAGGATCTTCGAGCCGAGGCCGTCAAGTCCGCCGGCCTGTTGCAGATCGACGCCGCCGAGTTGCCGGACGTTCTGAAACGGACGAAGTGGGAGTTCGCCTACCGCTACGCGGCTGTTCCTTACGGATTGACGCTGGAGATCGAGAAGGTGCGGCCGCGGATCGCGGTCGATTCGCTGAGCGAGGTCGATCTTCAACCCGAGCTGCTCGCGCTCGACTTGACGACGGTTTATGAGATCGAGAAGGCGGGCGTTTTTCGGCTCGAATGGGACATCCCTCCCGGTTTCGAGGTCCGCGGCGTCCGCGGCGCGCAGGTCGGCGACGCAAAGCCGATGCGGGTCGAGTCCCATTTCCTCGAAGGCGACGGTAAAACCCGGCTGGTTGTGAATCTCTCGCACAAGGCGATCGGCAAAGCCGCCTTGCTGGTTCATATGGAAAAAGACCTCGACCAACCGGAGCTGATGACGCCCAGCGGAGAAGCCGCGCGTTTCGCGTTGCCAGTTCCTCGCGTGCCCGAAGGGACGGTCGAACGTTCCGACGGGCAAATGATTGTCTACGCGCCGGCGAGTTTGCGGGTGGTCCCCACAAAGACCGACGGTTTGCGGAACATACCCTTCCAAGAGGCGTTCGAGGTCGTCCGGCCGCCGCGGTCGCAAACGCCGTCCGAACGGCGGCAGGCGCTGGCTTTCGCGTATTCCCAAGGGCCTGCCGAGTTGGTATTCACCGCAGAGCGGCGCAAACCGCAGGTCATCATCCGCCAGCTTATGGTCGCCCGCATCGAGCAGGGCGTGGTCAAATACGATTTTACTTTCTTCTCCAACGTTCTCTATAGCGGGGTGAAGTCGTTGCGGATTGACGTTCCAAGCGAAGCGGCTTCGGGTTTGAGGGTAGGCACTCCCAACATCCGAGAAAGCGAGTTGTCCCCCGCGCCCGGCGATCTGGAAAAAGGCTACGTCGCCTGGCAACTTAGCCCCGAGACCGAGTTCCTCGGCCCCGGGTCGATCAAGCTGACTTGGGAAAAGAAAATCGACAAGCTCGACCTGGGCAAGAGCGTCGAACTGACCATGCCCAGGCTGGTTCCCCGCGACGTGGATCGGGCCTGGGGCCAAATCGTTCTGGTCAAATCCGAGACAATAGACATTAACCCGGTGAGCGAGCGGAACCTGCGGCCGATCGACCCGCAACGCGACCTGATCGAGCCGGTCGCGTCTGCCGCCCGGGCCTTCGAATTCCACGACGCCTGGGAGTTGAAAATCGCCGCCACCCGTTACGAGTTGGAGGAGGTCAAGCGGACGAGCATCGAACGCGCCTTGGTCCGCGCGGTCGTCACGCAAGGAAATATAATCTCATTCCAAGCGCTTTATCGGATGCGCAGCGCCCGGCAGCGGCTGATTGTCGAGCTACCCTACGGCGCGGAATTCGACGCCCAGCCGTTGCGGATCGACGGGCGGCCCACCGCTTTGGAATTGGGGGAAATAAAGGCAAGAAGGGTCGAACGTCGTTCTCCGGGCGTCGACGATCCGGATTCCGGCGAGCGGATCGGCGGAAAAACGCAATTCCATATCCCCCTAGCCAACGCCGACCCCGAGAAGCCGTTCGTGGTCGAGTTGCGATACACGCTCGAAGGGGACGGCGGCCGGATCGACCCGCCGTATTTCCCCCAGGAGCCGGCCGTCGCCGAGGAGTATCTTTGCGTCTATCTGCCCGAGATGCAAAGGCTGCTGTCGGCCGAAGGGCCGTGGACCAGGGAAATCCGCTGGTTCCCCGACGCTTGGCGATGGCGACCTTTGCCGCTTTACGGCTCGTTGGTCGAATGGGCGCAAGGCGACCTGGCGTCGAACGACGCGGCGGCCGACTTCGCCACCGACGGCGATCCCTATTTGTTTTCCACGCTCCGACCCGCCCCGCCGCCGCTAGGTTCGTTGCGGTTGAAGACGATGGACGGCCGGCTGCTCAGCGGCATGGTGTTTATCGTTGCGGTGCTGCTGGGCCTGGCGCTGTTGCCGGCGCGGCTCCCCGCCCGGGCCTTGGCCGTCGGCGCGGCGATTATCGCCCTGGTGCTGGCCGGCGTTTTCCTGCCGATCTTTTCCATGCAAATCCTTAACGGCGTGCTGCTGGCGGCCGTATTCATCGTGGCCGTGATGTGGGCCGTCGTCGCCGCGGCGCGTTGCTCCGCCCGAAAGGCTCTCCATCCGAAAGCCGCCATCGCCGAGCAGGGCGTCGACCTCTCGAAGTATCGGCCCGAGCCGCCGATGGCCGAGCCGGCCGAGAAAAACAAGGAGGAAGAAGGAGGGAAAGAAAATGAATAGCATTACGACAACCCTCGTTCCCTTGCTGTATAGGGGAACGAAAAACGCGCTTTCATGCGTTGTACGCATCCCCGCACAGGGCATGGGAGCCTGGTTGGGATTCTCACTCAGTATTGTCCTCGTTGTTTTACTGAGTTCCGCCGACGCCGAACGGCGAAAAACCCGCGAAATCTACGTCCCCTTTTCCGACCTGCACGTACTGTTGGAAAATCAGCCGAAGCGGGTGCTGGTCGGGCGGGAGGAATACGAAGCACTGCTCAAGAAAGCGGAACTCGCGCCCGAGGCGGGCGCGCCGCTGCCGGCGACGGTCACCGCCGCCGACTACGCGATCGAGGCCGATCGGCAACGGGCCGAAATCGTCGGCGAACTGATCGTGGACGTGCTGCAAGACGGCCTGCACGCCGTGTTGCTCGACTTGGGCGGGGTGGGGCTGCGCAGCGCCCGGCTAGACGACCGCGCCGCTCCGATCGGACTCGGCCCCGATGGTCGGTTGCGGCTGTTCGTCGAAGGGGTCGGCCAACATCGGTTGAAGCTGGAGATGACCGCGCCGCTCGAAACGACCGCCGCCCGGCAGGTGCTGAACTATCGCCTGCCGCGTCCTCCGGCCGTCGCGCTGCGATTGGAAGTTCCCGGCGACGTGGAAATCAAAGGGGGCGCGGACGTGATCGGCCGCAAGGTCGTCGGCGGCCGCACCCGCTTCGAGTTGCTCCAACGCCCCGGCGACACCTCGCTGCTGATGACGCTCAACAGCCATCTGAACCGCGCCGAGCGGTTGGTCGTCGCCCGCTGCGTATTGCTCGACGAAATTTCCGAATCGCACGAAAAGCTCCGCGCCTCGGTTACGTTTTCGGTTTTGCATCGGGCAGTCGATAGTTTCAGCATTGCGGCGCCCGAGGGGTTTGAGATCACCGAGGCATCATCGCCGCTGTTGGCCCGCTGGGAAGTTGTCGAGCGTGGCGGTCGTCGGGTGCTCGAAGTCCGCTTGCGCGAGCGGACCCGGGAAAACGTGGAACTCAACCTAACGGCGGTCCGCGCGCCGGCCGTGCTCGACGGCTGGACGGCGCCGCGGTTGACGCCGCTGGACGCGGTCGGCTGCGTGAGCGTGTTCGGGCTGCTGGTCGATGAGCGGTTAAAGGCCGAATCGCTCTCCCCCGAGGGGCTGATTCCGATCGACACGTCGGCGATCGGTGCGGACGCGCCGCGTTTTCGCGCCGTTGCGGCGTGGTACGCTCCGCGGAGCGACTTTTCGCTGAAGGCCCGCTTCGTTCGCCCGGCGGCCGAAATGGACGCCGCTACCTGCCTGCTGTTGGCCGTTTCGGACAAAGGACTGGAACTCGACGGGGGCTTGTCGCTTGTTCCTCGAGTGGAGAAACGTTTTTGGTTCGATCTCGCCGTCCCCGCCGGCTGGCAGGTTGCCCGCGTCGCGACGCCGGACGGGAAACGTCTGCCGCACGAGTTTTACCGGAGTGCAATGAGCCATGACTCTAGCTCCCTCCCGGAAGGAGAGGGGGCTGAAATTGCCGGCCGTGTTCGGGTATCAGTCAGTGAAGGAATGCCGGTCGATCGGCCGTTCACGGTCAACTTCCGCGCCGTCCACACGCCGAAAAACTGGCTGGCCGATTGGCGTCGGACGACGGTCGAGTTTCCCAAGTTCTCAGTCCTCGACGCCTTGCGGAGCGAAGGCGCCGCGGCCGTCGAGGTCAGCGACGACATGACCGTCCGGCCGGAAAAGCTCGAACGGTTGGTCCC
This sequence comes from Pirellulales bacterium, assembly GCA_016928165.1. Classification (GTDB taxonomy): domain Bacteria; phylum Planctomycetota; class Planctomycetia; order Pirellulales; family Thermoguttaceae; genus JAHIKV01. Next base: position 24,361 of record JAFGLH010000090.1, read on the forward strand.
GCTCGGGGCCGAGGAGAAGAAACGCTTCGGCCTGGGCGATGAGGCCGTGCTGGCCTATCGCCGCGAGGGCCCCGATTACTCCGCGGAATTGGCGGTCGAGCGGACCGAGCCGCGGACGACCGCCCGTACTTTTTCATTCTTGCGCATCGATCGCGACGCGTTGCATTGCCATTACGAGGTTGCCTACACCGTCGAGCAGTCGCGGGTCCGGCGACTTGCCCTATCCTTGCCCAGGGAGACGCCCGAAACGGCCTCCATCGCAGGCCTCGACGGCGTGGAGATCAAGGAGTTCACTTCCGCGATTTCGGGCGAGCGGCGACTGTGGACCGTGGCGTTGGCCGAGCCGCGGCGGGACCGGGTCCGGCTGGCCGTCGATTTTCAACAGCGGTTGCCCGAAGCGGAACGGAAGGATTTTTCGTTGCCGATCGTCGAAGCCGAAGAGGTGGAATATCAATCCGGCCTGGTCGCGGTCGAGGGCTGCGCGGAGCTTGAAGTCGGCGTCGAGACGATGGCCCAGCGGGTGGACGTGGGCGAGTTGGCCGAAGCCGATTGCCTGCCGGGCCGACGCCTGTTGGGCGCCTACGGGTTCGTAGGCGGTCCGCCGGCGGTGAAGATCGACGTCGGTCGGCGCCCCGGCTACGCTATTCCGGAGGCGATCGCGCAACGGTGCGAGTTGGACACGTTCCTGGCGCCGGACGGTTCGAGCCGAACCCAGGCCCGATTCGAGCTGCGCTCGAAGGCGTCCTTTCTACGGGTCGCGTTGCCGCTCGGGGCCAAGCTCTGGTCGGCCGAACTGAACGGCGTTCCCTTGAAGCCGCAGCGCGACCGCGGCGGCGTGCTGATTGACCTTTCCTCCGGCAACGCGGAATCGCTGCAATCATTGATGATCGTCTACGCCGACGACACTCTTCACGCGACGGGCCTGCGCGGCACGGTCCGCGTCCCCGCTCCGCGGCTGTTTTTACACAATTCGGCGGGGACTGGTCCATTTTTCGGCGGAAAAACTAAATCGGTGGATAAAACGTCGGCCGAAAACATGGACCTGTCCCCTTCTCCGGCGGAAGTCCCCCTGGTCGATCTCCTCTGGCGGCTGCACTTGCCCGGCGGCTACGAAGTGGTCAAAGCCGGTGGAACGCTGTCGAGCGACGAGATTGTCCGCCCCATGCCGGCGGCGTTTCAATTGGCCGGGGCGCTGTATAGGTTTTCCGGCGGCGTTCGCGGGCCGCACTTCCTGTTTTCCACGCACAGGTACGCCCGCGAGGCGGCGCGAAAAGGATACAGAAAACTCGTATCGGATAAACCGTTAGTGACTGCTCTGTCAGACAAGCCGCGTCCTGAATCCGCGGTTGCCGAACCCAAGTCCGCCGAGCTTGATCTATCGGGCATCGTCGCCGGCGGCGAGGGACGGCCTGGAAGCGGCAAGGATATTTATGCCCCGATTGATCTTGCCGACCGCAGCGCGGCGGAAAAGCGGATCGAGGCGGTCCTCGATTCACCCGCCCATATCGAGTTCATCGACACGCCCTTAAAAGCCGTAATCGACTACTTGGAGGACTTTCACAAGATAGAGATTCAGATAGACACGCGGGCCTTGAGCGACATGGGCATCGACGCGGACACGCCCGTGACGAAGAATCTGAAAGGAGTTTCGCTCCGTTCCGCGTTGGAGTTGATGCTGCGCGACCTTGATCTGACGTACATGGTTACTAACGACGTGTTGCTTATCACCACGCCCGAGTGCGCCGAATCGGAACTGACCACGGTGGTTTATCCGGTCACCGATCTGGTCACCTTCCGCGACAAGTCGGGCGAGATCTGGACCGACTTCGACTCGCTGATCGAATTGATTGCCTGCACGGTCAGCCCGACCACATGGGACGAGGTGGGCGGCTCCGGCACGATCGCCCCGCAAACGGTTGGCAACACGCAGGTTATCGTTCTTTCGCAGACCCAGGAAGTCCACCGCGAGCTGGCCCGGGTGTTGGCGAAATTGCGCGAGGTAGGTCGTCTGCAACCGTCCGACGGAAGACCCCCGCTGAAAGAAAAACCGCAGTATCCGCCCGGCGCGATGGGCGGCGCGGGCATGGGCGGTATGGGCATGAGCGGCGGATTCGGCGGCATGATGCCTCCCGAGACTACTCCACCTCCATCGCAAGACAACGTTCCTTTGGACGGCGTTTATCCGCCATTGTCCGCCGATAAACCGCCGACCGTCGCCCCCATGCCGGGGCCTGCGGCAGCGGAAAAGCCGAAAGACGTGGACGAAAGCGGCCAGGCCATTGCCGCGAAAGTTAAAGAAAAGCACGAAGAAGGCGAACGGCTGCCGGAAGAGATCGAGTATCCGGACGTGGATGAGACGGTCATGTTTACGGCCCCCCGCCGCGAGTTGGCCGGCGTGCGTAGTCTGAAGATCGACCTGCTCCAGTCGCCGGAGGACTCGGGCAAGACAGTCGCCTTCCGCAGTTTGGGCGCGGAGCCGGAACTGGTCGTCACGCTTGTCGACGACTCGCGTTTTAAGTCACTGCGTTGGGCGTTTGCCATGGCCGTGATCCTGGCCGGCTTGGCTCTAACTCGCCGGACGGTCCGAACGAAGTCTGCCTACGTCCTCGGCGTTATGGTTCCCACGACGCTGCTCGCGCTGGCGGGCGGAATCGAGATTTCCGAGATTTGCAACTGGATGTTCCTTGCCGCGGCGCTGCTGGTTCCCTATTATCTGGTCGCCGGATTCATGCGCTGGGCCTGCCGGCTCTGCTGGCGGATTTGCCTCTGGTTTGTCGAGATCCTGCGGGGACGGAAAACCGTCTCGGCGGCGGTCCTGGCGGCGGTGGTTTTGGGAACGTCGTTCTCCCAGGCCGCTGATCCGCAAGCGGAGAAAAAGCGGATAATCGCTCTGCCCGAGGACGCGATCATTCTCCCCTACGATCCCGAGTGGAAAAACGGAGTAAAGGACGCCGACAAGATGTTGGTGCCGTACGATAAGTACGTCGAGCTTTGGAACCGGGCATACCCGGAGCGGAAGATCGAAACCAAGGCCACGCCGGCAAAGTACGCCTTGGCCGACGCGAGCTACAAAACCCTGCTCGACGGCGAGGATTATCTGCTCCTGACCGGGCAAATGGAAATCGACGTCTTCGTCGACGGCTACATCGAAGTGCCGCTGGGGCTGGGCGGCGGCGTGCTGACCCGCGCCGAGCTGGACGGCCAGCCCGCCCGGATCAGCGCGATCATCCCGCAAGAGCGCGCCGCGCCCCAACAGAGAGCGCCGGACGATCCCTTCATCCCCGCGCCGCGGAAAACTTCGGAGCACAATCCTTTTGCCGGAAAACGTCCTCCGGCGGACCGGCCCGTCATCGTGCTGCACGTATCGGGCAAGGGCCGCCGCAAGCTGGAGTTGGACGTGCGGATGAAATTGCGGCGTCAGGGCGGCTGGCGGATGGTCGAGGGCGTGTTGCCGGCCGCTCCCGCCACGGCGTTGGACATCGCCGTTCCCAAGCCGAAAACCGAGCTGCGCTTGGGGCACGTGGCCGACTGCCGCCATTACGAAACGGAAAAAGCGGACCAGACGGTACGCACCGCGCTGGGCATCGACGGGGCCGTCTCGATGCAATGGCGGCTGCGGATCGACGCCGGCGCGATCGACCGCTCGCTGACGGTCGCCTCGGACGCCGTCTTCGACGTTTGCGAGGACGGGCTGCGGCTCGATTGGAAACTTTCGCTCGAGTTCCGCGGCAGCGAACGCGACCGGTTCGGCGTCGAGTTGCCCAAGGGCTATTTGCTGGAAAAGGTCGATGGAGCCAACGTCCGCGGCTGGGAAGTCGGCGAGGGCGAAGGCGGCCCAGTCGTCGAGGTTATGCTCTTGCAGGCGGCCAAGGGCCGCGAGCAATTCGCACTGCGGCTGTGGCGGGCCGACCGGATCGGCGGCCCCAAGCCGGCTGCTTTCGACGCGCCGTTGGTTACGGTTGCGGACGCGGCGTTGCAGAGCGGGCGATTGACCGTCCGCCGCAGCCCGCTGATCGAACTCCGCACGCTGGAACGCTCCGGAGTGACGCGGATCGACCTGCCCGCGAAAAAAACGCCCTCGGCCGGCGTGGAAAGCCCGTTGGGCATCCGGCCGTTCGAGGCGTACGGCTTCGCCACCGTCCCGTTTACGCTCCGTTTTTCGGCCGCCGAGGTCGAGGCCCGAGTCTCCGCTGTCGTCCAAACGCTGCTGAAACTCTCCGAATACGAATCGAGCCTGGAGAGCCGGGTGAAATTCGAGGTGGCCGGCCGGCCGGTCTATCGGCTGCGGCTGTTGCTGCCCGAGGGGTTTCGCCTCGATCGCGTCGACGCGGCGGGGGAATTCCAATACACGGTGAAAGAGGACGGCAAACGTCCGCTGCTGACGATGTATTTCGCCGCCGGAGAGGAGGGCGAAGTGCCCGTGCTGCTGTTCGGCAGGCTCGCCCGGCAGCCCGCCGGATCGGACGGTGAAATCCCTCTGCCCTGCGTAGCCGTGCTCGACGCCGAGCGGCAGCAGGGGGACGTCGTCGTCCAGTCCGATCCGGGCAACGACGTCGAGGCCGTCGAACTAGCCGGCTGCGAGCCGGTGTTGCTCGGCCGGGTCTTCGGTTGGCTCAACCCCGTACAGCGCTCCTTGGCGAGGTTGGCGTTGCACTACAGCGGCGGCGAGTACTCGGGCCGGATGCGTCTGACGCCCCGCGTCCCCGATGTGGTCTGCGACACGATCACCAACGTCCGCGTCACCGACCGGGCGTTGGAGGAGACGATCCTGCTGGATTTCAACGTCAGCCGGGCGGGCGTGCGGCGGTTGGAATTCCTCCTGCCCGAAGCGATGGCCGACAGCCGTTTCTCGACCCCCTTGTTGCAGCGAAAAATCATCGCTCCGGCCGGCGCGGAGCATCCGGGCATGGTCCGCGCACGGATCGAACTGCAAGAAGAGGCGATGGGTGAAATCCGCCTTCAGATAACGAACGATCGGCTGTTGACGCCGGGATCCCACCAGGCGCCGATTCCGGTGATCATAGGCGCCTCGACCGGCGGAAAAAAAGGACAGACCCCATTTGCCGGAACGGCCCGAGGGACGCCTCGCACAAATGGAGACAGCCCCCTTTTTTCGGTTCGCGTCAACCGCCGCTACGCGGTGATCGAAAACAGCAGCCGCGGCGAGGTGGTCGTCGAGCAAGACCGGCTTTTGGGGATGAACGTCCTCGGCCGGCAGGGCAAGGACTGGACCTTTTTACAGAGTTGCCTCGGCGAGAATCTCACGATGGCCTATTTGGTCTCTTCCAGGGCCGAACGTCCGCGGCTGAGTTTTCACGTCGAATCCCGCGCCGCGGTGGAGACGGTGCAGGCCAACATCGGCTTGTCCGAGACGACGCTCGTCGTCGACCCGTCCGGGGCGTATCGCGCCCAGGTCGTGCTGCACGTGAACAACGCGACCGAGCAATATCTGGACGTCGAGCTACCCCAGGCGGCCTCGCTTTGGACGGTTCGGGTGGCCGGCGAGCCGGTCAAGCCGACGCTGGCCTACGACGGAAAGCAATCGTCGCCGGATCGCCGAAAAGTGCGGGTTCCGCTGATCAAGACCGCGCCGGGCGATCTGAGCTACGAATTGGTCTTGCGTTACGGCGGCCGGATGCCGGCGCCGGGTACGATCGGCAAATCCGAGTTCCCCATGATCCGCTGTCTGAACATCACGCCTGAACTGAGCCAGGCGAGGCTCTATCTGCCCGAGCAGTATCGGTGGTTCGATTTCGGCGGCACGATGCGGCCGGTGGCCGACGACGTGGGTCTGCAAATGGGCCTTCTGCAGTTCCAGCAAGATCAAATTCGGCAAATAGGCGCGGCATTGCATGGCAGCGACAAGTGGTCGAAGGCCCGCGCCCTCGCCAGCCTCGGCCAGGCGGCCAATAATCTCAAGCAGATCGGATTGGCCGTTCGTTACTACAAACAGACCCAAGCTGCGATGCCGGTCGATTTCGCGGCCGCCTTGAGCGCGAACGCCGATCTCATTGAACAAACCCGGCAGGAGGCGGCCCGACAGGAAACAACCGTAGCCGAGAACTATGGCGAGTACAACCGGCAGCGATTGGGCAAAGTCGTGCAGGCGCAGAAGACCCAACGGGCCAAAAACTACGTCCAGAGCCTCGGCTCGAACTGGGCGCAACCGGCGTTGCCCAAACCGGACGGCGTACAGACCCCCGCCTTCGAGACAAAATCCACGATATCGACAGTCGCTCCCCGGGTTGTCATTCAGGAAGACGAGAAAGAAGGGAAAAAGCCGAGCAGTCGGCCGGAAGCCGAGGGGCGCGGTCCGCAACGGCAGGCGCCCGACGACTATGCCTACGAACGATATCAGCAACAGTTGAATAAACAGGCGCCCATCGTTGGCGGGCAGCCGGTGCGCCCCGAAGAGCCGGAGCCGGCCCCGGGCATCTATGATCCTTTCGCGCTCCAGCCGGAGTCGCCTAGCAGGGCGGGTGATGCAGGAGTCAAACTGCCGGATCAGAGCCGCGAATCGGGAGGCGAATTGACCGCTCCGGCGCAGCGGCCGTCGTCCGGGCTGGCGAGCCTCGATTTCGAGTTGCCCGTCCGCGGCGCGGTCCACCGCTTCACCACGCCGCGCGGGCAACAGCGGATCACCGCCCGATACGTCTCCAGCGAAGTTATCCTGCGATTGCTCGAAACGGCGGTGGTCGGCTTCGCGATCGCCATTCTCTGGCTCGTCGCCGGCATGGTCCGCCGCGGCGGTTGCGACTGGCTGTCTCGACCGGCCGGCTCATGGCTGCTGATCGCA
>JAFGLH010000012.1 GCA_016928165.1 Pirellulales bacterium
ACGGCGGCTTGTCGACGTTAATAATCGAAAGTTCCAAAATCCCATGCCGGCCGAGCCTCTCGCCGGCGATCTGGAACATGCGCCGATGACCGGAATGCAACGGGTTGAAGGCGCCGGGAAAAACGAACGTCGGCCGCCCGACATTGGGGCCGACGCGGACGCGCGGCGTTTTGCCCAGCAGCAGGTCTTGCCATTCGGCGGGGGCTTTTACACTTGATTGCTCGACCGATTCCCCTTCCAGCAATTCGAGTTCGAGCCGCTCGGCCAGTCCGCAGGCATCGGCTATGAAGTTGAGCGTCAGATGGCCAGCCAGCCGTTCTTCCTCGACTCGGCTGCGGCGTTGCTTGAGCAGTTGCAGATGCCATGCGGCGGTCCGGCCGGCGGTCTGCACGGCGACGTGTATGCGGTGCGGGCCTCGTTTCGGCCGGTCGGAGGTCAGGCTGGCCGTGCAGGCGACGCCCGCCAAACGGCCGTGTTGCTCGAAAGCGCATGCCTTTTGGAAGGCTGCCATCGCCATCGCCCGGGCCGTGGCGGCGGAGCAGAACTCGTCGGGCGGCCCGCCCAACCAGGCGATCGTCGCCGAGGCCGAGTAGGGGACGACGGCCTCGATCAGCGTTTTCGAGCCGCCGGGCACCTCCAACAGATCGGCGATTGCCCGGCTCCCGCCCCCGGTGGCCGCCAGCACGACCCGGCCGGGCGAATCGTGGATCAGTTGCACGAGTTGATCGGGCGAAAGGGACATGGCTGACCATAAGTCTATACCCCGAAGGCCGGATGGAAAAGACAATCGCCGGCAATCTTCGGCCGATTTCCAAATATCCGTCCCCCGGCGGCGAATATATCCCTGTGGAGTCTATTTCTTGTCATCGGGCCGTTTGGGCCGGTTGAATGATAAACGGCTTGATGACGCCAACCGTACCCCAAATTAGGAGGACCCGGCCATGATTAAAAAAACTTTGTTTATCGGCGGCGGCGCCGTACTCGTCGGCGCGCTGCTGGTCGGACGCGACTCGCTCAGCTACGTCAAAACCACGTTCGGCTACGTTTCCGACGCGGCCCGGCAGTCCGTGCCGATCGAGTTCCAGGTCGATCGGGCCAGGGGCATGATCGAAGACCTCGTGCCCGAGGTCCGCAAGAACATGCACATCATCGCCAAGGAAGAAGTAGAGCTTGCCCGATTGGCCGAGCAGATCGAGCAGTGCCGCGAGCGTCTCGAAGCGGAAAAGGAGCATCTCCTGCGGCTGAAGGCCGATCTATCGAGCGGCAAGGCGGTTTTCACCTACGCTTCGCGCTCTTATTCGGCCGACGAGGTCCGCGCCGACCTGGCCGGACGCTTCGATCGCTACAAGACCGGCGAGGCAACGCTGGCCAGCCTCCGCGAGATACGGACCGCTCGGGAGAAGAGCCTCGAAGCCGCCCGGCAAAAGCTCGATGGGATGTTGGCCTCGAAGCGGCAGTTGCAGGTCGAGGTGGAGAACCTTGAGGCCCGCTTGCAGATGATCGCCGCCGCCAAGGCGACCAGCGAATACCAGTTCGACGACAGCCGCCTGGGACGGGTGAAGGAACTGGTGGCGAGCCTGCGCACCCGGTTGGAGGTGGCCGAGAAATTGGTCAACGCCGAGGCCACCTACCAAGGCGAGATCCCGCTCGACCGGGACGCGCCCGAGGACATCGTCGATCGAGTAACCAAGCACTTCGCTCCGCAAACCGACTCGGCGGTGGCGAGAAATTAGTGGATAGCTGGTAGTGGGTAGTGGCTTGTTCCCACGCTTCGCGTGGGAACGGACTGGCCGATCGCTCCGCGTTTGTTTCGTTCAGTTGTAGTCGGCGTGTTTCACGCACTCTACAATGTTGGCGCAAGTTCCGGTAGAATATACGGATATTTACTCTGCGGAAGCAGGTCACTGCCGTGGAATCGAATCAGAACGATACCGCCGCCGAACGCATCGCGGGTTCCGCGGGCCGCTTCCTCTATGCCGATGGGGCGCGTCCCTTGGACGGCTACACCATCAAACGGGGCATCGGCCAGGGCGGTTTCGGCGAGATCTATTTCGCCGTCAGCGACGCCGGCAAGGAAGTCGCCCTGAAGCTGATCCGCCGCAACCTGGAAGTCGAGCTGCGCGGCATCCGCCAGTGCCTCAACCTGAAACACCCCAATCTGCTAAGCATCCACGACATCCGCCGCGACCGGCAGGGCGACGCCTGGGTCGTGATGGAATACCTGGCCGACGAAAACCTCGAAGACGTGATCGACGCACACCCCAACGGCTTGCCCGTCGAGCGGGCCGTCGCCTGGGTGCTCGGCGCGGCGGACGGAGTGGCCTATCTCCACCAGCGCGGGATAGTCCACCGCGACCTGAAGCCCGCCAACATCTTCCGCGACGAGGGGATCGTCAAGGTCGGCGACTACGGACTGTCGAAGTTCATCTCGTACAGCCGGCGGAGCGGACATACCGAGAGCATCGGCACCGTCCACTACATGGCCCCCGAGGTGGCCAACGGCCGCTACGGCAAGGAAATCGACGTCTACGCGCTGGGCGTGCTCTTCTACGAATTGCTTGCCGGCCGGGTTCCCTTCGACGGCGAGAGCGTCGGCGAGGTGCTGATGAAGCACCTGACGGCCAAGCCGGACGTGTCGATCCTGCCCGAACAGTATCGCGACGTGGTCGCCAAAGCTCTGGAAAAGGACCCCGAGTTGCGCTACGGTTCGGCGGCGGAGTTCGCCGCGGCCATAAAGCCGCGACCGGCGGCCGCGCATTCGGATGAGGATTCAGTTGGGGTGGCAGTTGAACGGCCGCCCCAACATCCCGTTGAACCGTCACCCCGACATTCGGACGCGTCCGACGGTCGCGGCTTCATAAGAAGACATTTCTCCTGGCACGAAAAAACGGCGCCGGCGGTGTTGGTCAAACCGGCGCGGCTACGCTTCGCGGAACTGGCCGGCTCGCTGCTGGTCGGCGCGCTCGTCGCGGCGGTGATGTGCATTGTCGCCGTGCTGTTGGAGGGTTATTTTTCCGACGTAGTGCCGAAGGCGGAGCAATTCGCCTGGCTGCTGCTGGTCGGCACGCTGGGGGTCGCGGCGGTGCTGGTTCCGGCCAAGTGCTGGGAGGGGCATCGCGGCGAGCCGGTGTTAAGGCGATTTGTGATGTTGGTGATCGGGATGGGCGTCGGCGCGGCCGCCTTCGGACTGGCCGAGGCGTTGGCCGTGGGCCTGCCGCCGGCGGCCGGCTATCCCGATCCGCCCAGCTACAAGCTGCCGCCGAGTTTTTATGATCCGCTCAACGGCCGGCCGCTGTTGATGGCCCACGTCGCCTGCTTCGGGACGCTGTTTTTCGTGTTGCGTTGGTGGCGTCAGGCCGATCCGCTGCGGAGGATGCGGTTCAGTTTCGGGAGCGTGTTTTGGAGCGTCGCGGCGGCGGCGCTGGTCGCCCACATCTGGCAGTTCCCCCAGCCGATGCTGCCGATGATCGCCGGGGTGGTCTCGGCGTCGGTCCAACTGGCCGCCCCCTGGCTGCGGCCCGCGGATAGACAACGATTGCGGTGACGACATGCGTGCAATAATCTCTGTTTTCATTACCGTCGTCGGCCTGTTTATTGTGTTGGTGGGCGCTATGGTGTTTTGGCGGTTGGGTCTAAGATATGAGGGCGGTGTATGGCGAGAGGAAGTCACCAATAATTTCGAGTTCGGGGATGTAGCACAGCCGCCCTCGGCTGTGCGGAACCACGCGCCACAGCCGGGGGCGGCCGTGCCACATGAGAATTCGCCGCAGCGGCCCGATTGGGTCGACGCCCCGCCTCATTCGGTCGGCGACGGGTATCGGATGAGCGTCGCCGTGGGGCCATACACGACGCGGGCGGAATGCGACGCGCAGTTGCCCGCCTCGCTGCAAGAGGCGTCGAACATCTACGCCAAAGTCTGCCTGGCCGGCGAATCCCACGAGTCGATCATCCTACCCATCGAGTATCTAAAAAGCCTCGTCAAGGACAAATGGGAGGAAGTCCGCCAACACTCGGTAGGCCCGATGACTACGCTGCACGTGCTGGTGGAGTTCGACCGCAAGGCGAAGGACCGCGTGCTGGCCGAACATCGCGGGGCGAAGCTATCGGGCCGGCTCTGGTACGCCGGCTTGGCTTGGTTCGGCTGGCTGGCGCTGTTGGGTTGCGCCTACGCCTGTCTGAAAACGATAGGGACAGGGCAACCATTCGCGGGAGACCGTCCCCAGCGGCGGTGAAGGTGACGGTCTCGACCCGCAAACGGTTGTGTACGCGCTATTGATTGCCGCACAACCATTCCACCGTAACCCGTCCGAGGGGAGTCCGCTAGTTTATTGTAAATTCCTTCCCAAATAGTTGACTATTCTACTTCGGCTTGGTAGTCTGTCGGCTGTTCAACCTGTAGGGATGGGGGAACCTTTGCGGCTTGTCCGGGGGCGATGTTCATTGTTTTTTCGGCGCGAGTTCTGTATCTAGGTGATCCCATTAGTTTACGCCGTCGTGGAAAGGGGGTGGTGCGCTAGTCCTCTTCCGTCGGTCGGGGATTTTTCCGCTCGGGGGCAGAGTCCGCGTGCGGATGGGTCCGCACGCGGCGCGTCTGTCAATTTTTTACATGGGAGGTAGCGTTATGTTTAGCGCGCGAAAGAGTCTGCTATTTTTGGCGGTCTTGGGCGTA
>JAFGLH010000091.1 GCA_016928165.1 Pirellulales bacterium
CCTTGACTTGTTTGCGCGATTTCCCCCATGCCCTCACCCCCGACCCCTCTCCCAAAGGGAGAGGGGATAAATTTGCAAAAGTCCAGTTCTAAGACCGCAAGCCCTCGCCCTAGCTCTCTCCCGGAGAGAGAAGAGACTTTTGTTTTCGAATTTGCATGAGTTCAGTTCCAACATGCCGGCATGGCTGTTCAACCGTCGCTCCATCGAGAAATGACGGTATTTGTCTACCGTCATTTCGTTGCCGTAATGATCGTGAATACTTCGTCCACCGTCACCGGCTTCGACAGCACGGCCGAGGCCCCGGCGGCCAATGCCCGATCGTAATCCTCGATCCGAGGGAACGACGCCAGCACAATCGCCGGCGCCGGCCGGACCGCCGCCGAGAATCGTTGCAACTCGTCAATCTCCGCCTCGTTAAGCTCGTCGCAGTCGAAGACGGCGGCCTTGACGCCTTCCATCGGGGCAAGCGTCTCGCCGCGATGCCAGACGGCCGACAGTCCAACGCTCCGGCAGGCCGCGCGGAACCAATCCCACGCCTCGAACCGGCGGCAACGGATCACAGCCAGGCCGCCGGTCTTCACCCCCGGACCCTCGCTCGCTTGCGGGGGAGTCGAGCAAATATCGGTAAGCAAGCGTTCCTCGTCGGTGGCCGTGGGCGGCAGCGCCCAGGAACACGGCTTGCCCTCGGACAGGCGGCCCAATTGCCGCCGGCAGCAGGCGGGCCACTGGTGCCAATAGAGCCGCCCGTTCGACGCCCACGGCTGACCCGTGCGCATTTCTCCTTCGCACCAGGTCCCCATCAGGCCGATGATCCGCGCCAACGGCGCCGCGCGGCGTAGACGGTCGATCTCATCGTGCGAAAAACGGCCCGGATACGCTTGGGCAACGACGATCGCCTCCGGCGCGATCCGTCCGGAAACCATCGCGGCCTCGGCCCGATCCACGTCGGCGGCGGATTCCACCTCCGCCGTGCTTTTCAACAACGCGACCGATTCGCGGAATTCGCCGCGTTCGAAATCGCCGACCAGCAGTAGTTGAATATTCGGCACGTTCTCTTAAACAAGCTCACGGCACGAGTGCCGGGGCTAAACGTTGATTGTCTATAGTCTCTTTTCCGTCTCGACGATCAGCCGCCGCACTTGCTCGGCGTCTTCGACTTGCCGCAGGGCATCGAGAAAACCGGCGGCGGCCAACACCCGACTGAGCCGGGCCAGTGTGCGCAGATGTCCGCTGTCCTCGGTAGAACAAATCAAGAAGAACACGTCGCTAAGGTTCGATTCGCCGCCGAAGGGGATGCCGCCGACGGTAATGCCCAAGGCCAAAAACGGCTGCGCGAGTATTTTCGACATCGGCCTGCGGGGATGCAGCAGCGCCACGCCGTTCCCCAAGGCGGTCGAGTGCATGTCCTCGCGGGCCTTGACCGCTTCGGCCATTTCCCGCGGGTCCCAAAGCCAGCCGGTCGCGGCGGCCAACTCGACCATCGAATCGATCACCGAGTTGCGCGTCCGCGCTTGCAAGGGGACCGCGATCGCCTCCGGGGGAAGCAGCTCGGCCACGCGCGGGTCGGCCTGTTGCTCGGGCGGCTCGGATTTTCGCAGCACGCTCTCGACTTCAATCAACTCGATCTCGTCCGACAGCCCGATCCGACGTTCCAGCCAATGGTGAATGTCCGGCTTGGCGAACCGCCATTGGCCCGAAACCTTGCGCCCGGGCAGCTTGCCGCGTTCGGCCAGCTTCACGACCTGCTGCGGAGACAAGTGCAGGTATCGCGCCAGTCCTTCTACGTCGAAATCTCGGTAAGGCATGAGAAGTATCTTCGCCAATCGAACCGCATTTGTCCAGATGTGCCGGATGGGCATGCGTTGGGGCGGCAGTTCAATATATGTTGGGGCGGCAGTTGATCCGCCGCCCCAACGAGGACTATCCGTATCGCTCCGCCATCCTTCCGGCCCGGCCGGCCACCAGCTTGCGAAGCTCCGGCGGCTTGAGCACTTCGGCCTGGTCGCCGTAGCCGAGTATCCACCAGGAGATCTCGTTTATGCCCGACACGGTTGCGCGGAAAATCAGCGAGCCGTCGTCCTGAAACTCCAATCGTTGGGTCTTGTGCCAGTTGACCTCGGCCACGTTTTGGGCCACCGGCTTGTCGAAGCGGACAACCACATCGCGGTCCCGGCCCCGTTCGGGGATCATGTGCCAGGCGTTGCGCAGATAGCGCTCGATGGAAAAACCGCGGGGAACCTGAAAGCGGTCCTCCAGCGGTTCGATTTGCAGGATTCGGGCCAGATTGAAGGTCCGTTTCGCGCGATGGATCGACGAGCGGCCGACAACGTACCAACTTCGGCGGCTGAAAAACATCCGATAGGGAGACAAGCGGGTGGATATTTCCTTTTCTTCCTGGAGACTGTTGTAGCGGATGCGGACGCTACGCCGATGGGCGATCGCATCGAGCAGTTGTTCGTAGACCGGTTTTCGCCCTTCGAGCGGGTTGTTCGGCGTCGCTTGAATCCGCACGGCGGCGATCACGTTGCGGAGTTGGTCGCGGAGCCGGGCCGGCAAAGCGCTTTCCAGTTTTACCGCCGCGCTGCGGGCCGGACCGAGAAAAGGCAGGCCGCGGCCGTCGCCCAATTCGTGACATAGAACCAACAGCGCCAACGCCTCCTCGGGCGTAAAATTGGTCGGCGGCAACAAACACGCGCCGGGAATGCGGTAACATTGGTGCTGCTCGTCGAAGGCCACCGGCACGCCCGACTGCCGCAGCAGGTCCAAATCGCGGAATATCGATCTGCGGCTCACTCCGCAGGCCTGGGCAAGCCCCTCGGCGTTGTATCCCCGGCCGGCCTGGAGCAGACCGATCAACTCCAGCAGGCGATGGATTCTGACCAGATTCATCGAGCCCCCCCCGCTAAACCGCCATTTGTACACTACTCGGATTATAGCGGCTTCCCGCAAAAAAGAATAGCGATCGGCGGGAATGAATGAGTCGTTTAGCGGCCGACGGAACGTCGGCCTTGTTCCCAGTAACCGTTCACGGACCGGGGACTGGCTCATTTTTTCGCCCTTTCAAGGGCGAAAAATGTGCCTGTCCCCTTCACCGCGGTGAACCGCGAAAATCGGGACAGTCCCCTGTGAACCCATGAAAAACCGAAGTTGTTTTTGAACGGCGACTAAACGGCGGGGACCGCTACCGTCTGATCCGTTCCACGGCCGACCAGCCGGCGGTGGGAACAAGTTGCGGCCCCGTCCGAGAGGGCGAAGGTCGCCCCGCGACCGCCTTCCACTGGCCGCTCGCGGCGGACGCCTCCGGTTCCGGGGCCAACGGCACGGGTTCGGCCGGTATCTCGTCGGCGGGGACCGGATCGGGAGCGGGCGTGGGAATCATTTCCCGCTCGGGCTGGGCCGGCGTCGGCTCCAGCAAACCCTCTTCAATCAAACCGTCGAAGCCGACGTGCTGCTCGATAGGTCCGCGGCTGATTACCCTGGGCTGGGTGAAGCCGTAGTCCATATAGGTCGAGGCGGCGCGGCCGCGGGCGCGGCGCCGGGCGTCGAAATACGCCTTCGCCGGCCACGGTCCCTCGGCCAAGTACACTCCGTTGTATTCCAGCAGCGAGCCTTTGCGATAGTGGACCTCGGTGATCGACTTGTTGTAGTCGACAAGGCTGCGGAAGTAATCGCTCTCGGCTTGTGCCAGGGCCTGTTGAGCATTCAACAATACGTCGAGCGTGATCGTGTCGGTCTCGTAGGCGGCGGCCACCGCGTCGACCTGACGCTGGGCCGCGATCCGCCGGTTGAAGTTCGTCTCGCTGAGAACGTAGTTGGCCTCCAACTCGCGAATGGCGTAGGCCAACTGGTGCGATAGCTCCAGTTCCGCCTCTTGCAGTCTTACCCGTTCCCGGGCCAGGGACAACTGGGCGTTCCGCACGCCGGCCATCTCGCGACGGAATCCCAACGGCATGCTGGCCTGCACGCCCATCTGCCATTCCTGAAAATCGCCGTGGGCCAAGGTGCCGTAGGCGTTGGTGTCCTGGGCGACCAAGCTCGTCTGGTCCCAGAAACTGTTTCCGTCGATGCGGTTGCCGATGCCGAGCCAACGATATTGGCCCACTAAATCGACCCGCGGCAGGAGGAAGTTCTTGGCGGCGATCATCTCCAATTCGCGGCGTTTGACGAGCCACTTTTGCTCGCGCAACTCGACGCTGCGGACAAGCCCTTCGTCGAGCACGTCGTGCCAGTCGAAGACGACTTTGGCGGTGGTCGGCTCGTCGGCCGGACGGATCAAGCGGCCGTCGGTGGCCGCCAATCCCAACATATAGCGCAGCTTCGCCTCAGTGGCATAGAGGTTATTGAGCGATTTCTCGGCGGTGCTGCGGAAGAGGAAGTATTGCTCTCGGGCCTGGGCCTCCTTCTCCGCTTCGCCACCCTTGGCCCCGTGGTCGAAGAGGATTTTGATCTTCCGCCACGTCTGCAAGGCGCTGTCGCGGCCGGCAATCACCGCGTCGAGGCTGCGATACTGGAAATAGAGTTCCCAGTAGGCGATTTCAACGTCGCTGACCAGGTTTCGAACGGCGGCCTCGAAATCGGCCAGGGCGATGTCCGTGTTGATCCGCGCGAGCATCACGCCGTTGAAGTTGCCGGGCGTGGCGCCGGGGCCGGCAATGCGGTTGAACTGCACTCCAGCCCCTTGCAACAACGGCTGACGCACCTCGCCCACCAGGTTCACGTTCCAGTCTGACGGCCAGGACCGACTCGGGCGATTGCTAAGGTCGTAGGCCACGTTGTGCGTCAAAGAAAATTGACCGCCGGTGGCCGCGATCTTCGATATCTTGGCCTGGAACGTGCCCAGGTCGTCGCGGGCCACATTGGGATAAATCATGGTGTAGAAAGGGGACACGTTCTGCGGCTGGTCGAGCTTTTCCCAGGTCATGCTGGCGCTGACCTGCGCGTCGAAGGCCGACAACGCCGCCTCGGGGCCAATGCGGGGGTTGCTCTCCGCAATCGCCGGGTCATAGATCGTCGGGGCCAGTTCCGGGTTGCGGGCGATGAAGTCGGGCGGACCCTGCACCTGACCACTGATGTTTCGCATTACCTTGTTGTTGGTTAGCGCGATCCGCACCGCCTCTTCCAAGGTAAGGTCCCATCTTTCCCGGTCGTCTTTTCTCAACAGCGAGAATGGCGCCTGGGCGTTGTCCACGTCGCCGAGGCGCTCGCTCTCCACATCCGGGTACTCTATCTCCGTGGCTACCCCCTTGTAGTGGAGGTATTCGTCGTCGATCTTCTTCAGATAGAACGGCTGCTGCGGCTGACATCCGCTCAGAACGGTGAAAATCGCAGTCGCCACGAGGCCGATGATTGGGGCTTGCCGACTCATAAAGCCATCATTCCTGTTCGATGTGTCGGACGATTAGCTCTGTTCGACCCCCCCGGCCGATACTCGTCTGGCATCGCGCAAACCGGCGCGTGACCCCAGACGGAGTAATCGGCAAACTTCTTATCGACAACCTAATCGACAAACTTTTGCCGATTCGCACTATCGGCAATGTGGATTTATATTTCCCATATTCTCAATTTGCCGCATATCACCAGACAGAGTTTTCTCCGATTTGGATTAGTATTCTCCACGCCCGGAAAAGAGCGAGCTAGTGGAAGGGCGATTTCAGAATTGTTGGGGTGGCGGTTCAACTATTGTTGGAGGGGCAGTCGTACTGCCACCCCAATATCTGCCTTGAAACGCCCAGACGCCACTGCATGCCGTGTATTCACGACGGGAAAAAATTAGGGTCGCTTAGGAAGGAAGCGAAGATTAGAGAAGACCGGCTATGCGGAGCCGGCTGCGATCATCTGTCTGACCAGATCGACGACGCTTTCGGCCTCCATCTTTTCCAGCACGCCGGTACGGTGCTTGGCGACGGTTTTTTCTCCAATGCCCAACTCCGTGGCGATTTGTTTTGAGTGCTTTCCGGCCACCAGCAGGTCGAGCACCTCTCGTTGCCGCGGCGATAGCCTCTCGATTCGTTCGGACATTTCGGCCTTGCGGAAGAATTGTTGTTGTGAATCGGCGTCCAGTTCGAGGGCCTTTTGGATGCGGTCCAGAATGGTCATGCGCGTAAACGGCTTTTCCAGGAAGTCGATTGCCCCGGCGCCCATCGCTTGCACAGCCATGGGAATATCGGCGCAACCGGAGATCATGATGATCGGCATGGGGCGCCCCCTTTGTACGAGCGTCCGCTGCAACCCCAAACCGTCGAGGCCCGGCATCCGCACGTCGAGCACCAGGCACCTGGGCGCGCCGGGCAAATCGTGGCAGCCGTCGAGGAATGCCTCGGCGGAAAGAAAGGTCCGGGCCTGATAGCCGATGCTGCGAACCATTAGACTGAGCGATTCGCAAACCTGTGGATCATCGTCCACTACGTATACCGTGGGAATTTCGGAAACCATTGGCGTCACCTATATTGGAATATTTGCATCCGTTCACGCACCGGGGACAGGCACATTTTTGCGGTAAACCGCGAAAATCGGGACAGTCCCCCATGAACGCGGCGTCACCTATATTTGAATATTTTTATGGTTTTATTCGATCTGCGATCCATCCGTGATCGGCAGATCGACGATCACGGTGGTGCCCTTTCCGGGCCGACTCCGCAATTCCATTCGTCCCTTGTGGCCTTGTACAATTCCTTTGGCGATGCTCATCCCCACGCCGAACCCTCCCGATTTGCATCGAGTGGTATAGAACGGATCGAAGACGTGCGCCAGTTGTTCCTTGTTCATGCCGCGGCCGTTGTCGGAAACGGCTACCCGCACGCCTTGTTTGATCCGCGAGGTGCGGATCGTCACGAGCGCCTTTTCGTTTCCCGCCTCGACGGCGTTGCGGACCAGGTTCAGCAGAACCAGTTCGATTTCCAGCGGATTCATGGGAACCAAGGGCACATCGGCGTCGAGGCTCACGCGGAACTCGGCCTCGTGCGACAGCCCGTATGGCTCCACTTGCTCCATCGTTTGCGCGACGACGTCGTTGATGTTGCACGCCTGTCTTTCGGTCGGTTCTTGGTGCGAATATCTCAAGAGGCTCCTGACGATCCGTCCACAGCGGTCCATCGAAGTAACGATGTTTTTCAAGCAGGCGTCGAATTGCTCTTCCGCGCCGGGCAAATCCTTGATGGCCAGGGCGGTTTCCGCCGCCAGCAGCGCCGAGCCTGTTGGATTGCTGATTTCGTGGGCGATGCCCACCCCCAGCAAACCGATGCTCGCCAGCCGCTCGTTGCGTCGGAAAGATTCCTCCATCAACGCCTGTCGAGTAACGTCGCGGAAGACGGCGATTCGCCGGTTGCTCCGCTGCGACTGGTCCTTGACGGGATCGGAGCGGAGGTGGAGCATTATCCGGGCGCCGCCCCGATCGAGGGCGGCAATCTGGTCGAAATAGACCCCGTCGCGGAGATGGCTTTCCCGCATACTCTTCCGCAGCGGATCTGCGGCCTGTCGGGCTTGTCGTTGATCGCGCGCTCCTCCGCTTAGACGCCCCAACAGGTCCGTGAATGCGGAGTTGCAGTGGGCGATTCGCGGCGAATCAAGCTCGGCGTCCCAATCGGAAATCGCCACGCCGTCTTGGATGCACTCCAACAGTTGGAAAAAAAGAGAGCCTTCGGCGGAAGTCCGATCCATCATCGTCCGCCGACTGGACGGATCGTCGATACGCCGATCAAAGAGAGCCGCTCGCCCCACGGCAGCCTCCTTTATAGCCGATGCCCGATTTTCCCGACGCTCAAGGAGGAAAAGCTGCGTTTAATGTAATAAAATGGAAGAAAATGTCCATATCAGTTTTGGACGTTTCCCGCGTTTTTCCCCCTTTGGCAACCGTTCACGGGGGACTGTCCCGATTTTCGCGGTTCACCGCGAAAATGGGACTGTCCCCCTCGGCGGTGAAGGGGACAGGCACATTTTTCGCCC
>JAFGLH010000092.1 GCA_016928165.1 Pirellulales bacterium
CCTTGACTTGTTTGCGCGATTTCCCCCATGCCCTCACCCCCGACCCCTCTCCCAAAGGGAGAGGGGATAAATTTGCAAAAGTCCAGTATTTATTTACACCTCGTCGCCGTTTTCTTCCTTCGGCACGCGCTTGACGGCCACCAGCGCGTCGCCTTCGTCCAGCGACATGATCCGCACGCCCTGCGTGTTGCGTCCGATGATGCTCACGTCGCTGGCGGCGATTCGCTGGATCTTGCCCCGGGCGGTAATCATCATCAATTCGTCCTCGTCGGAGACGTGGGCGATGCCGACCACCGGGCCGTTCCGCTTCGTGGTTTTGATGTCGCGCAGCCCCTTGCCGCCGCGGCGCTGCGTGCGGTAGCAGTGGCCGGAGGAAAAGTCTTCGTCGTTTTCGTCAACAGATTCTTCGTCGGGTGGCGCTGGCGTCTCGCCGGTGTCGGAGAGTTCATCGGCGGGATTCTCATTCTCCCCGGACTCCTCCAGATTCGGCCCGAAGGGCGTCCGCTTGCCATATCCGTTGGCGCAAGCGGTAAGCAGCGTGGCGTCGGGATCGGCCACGACCATGCCGACCACCTTGTCGTCGCCGACCAGCTTGATTCCCTTAACGCCGCTGGAGTTTCGGCCCATCGGCCGGGCGTCGGTCTGCTTGAAGCGGATCGCCATGCCGCGCTCGGTCGCCAAGACCAACTCGTCGCCGGGACCGGCCACGACCACGTCGACCAGCGAATCGCCCTCGCGGAGCTTGATGGCGATGATGCCGCTGCGGAGCGGCCGGCTGTAGGCGGACAACGGCGTCTTTTTGACCAACCCCCGCTCGGTCGCCATGACGAGGAAATGGTCGGGCTGGTCGAAGTCGCGGACCGCCCGGCAATCGGCGATGTATTCGCCCTCGGCAAGCCGGAGCAGGTTGACCACGGCCCGGCCGCGGGCGTCGCGTGCCAACTGGGGCAGACTGTAAACCTTTTGCCAATAGACTTTGCCCCGGTTGGTAAAGAAGAGCAGATAGGCGTGGGTGCTGGCGACGAACAGATGCTGGATCGGGTCTTCCTCTTCGGTCTTGGCGCCCTTCAATCCCTTGCCGCCGCGGCGCTGCGAGCGGTAGACCGAGATCGGCGTCCGCTTGATGTAGCCGTTGCTGCTGATCGAGACGACCATCGTCTCCTCGGTAATCAGGTCTTCCAGATCGACTTCGCCCAGTTCCTCGCCGCTGATTTCCGTGCGCCGCGGCTCGCCGTGCTTTCGCTTCAGTTCGCGGCAGTCGTCGCGGATCATCTCGAGGATGTTTTGCCGATCGGAAAGGATGCGGAGATATTCCTTGATCTCTTCGAGCAGCTTGCGATGCTCGTCGGCGAGTTTTTCCTGCTCCAGGTTGACCAGTTGGCCGAGCGTCATTTTCAGGATGGCGTCGGCCTGGACGGGCGTAAGGGCGTACGAGTCGCGCTGCCCGCGCTCCTCGACAAAAACGTCGAACCCCTCCTCGCCCAGCGCACGGTGGAGCAGCGCGGCGGGCGTCTCGATCTTCATCAGCCGCTCTTTGGCCTCGGCCTGCGTCGAGGAGTTGCGGATCGTGCGGATCACCTCGTCGATGTTGGCGTGGGCCAGCAGCAGACCTTCGACCGTGTGCTTCCGCTGTCGGGCGCGGTTCAAAAGGAACTGCGTGCGGCGGCGGATCACCGCCTCGCGGTGGCGGATGAACTCCTGCAACAGCTCCTTGAACGAAAGGACTCGCGGCTTGCCGTCGACCAGCGCCAGGAAAATCAGCGAAAAGCTGTCTTGCAGCGGGGAGTATTTGTAGAGTTGGTTGAGCACGATGTCGGGATCGGCGTCGCGCTTCAGGTCGCAGACCAGCCGGACCGGCTCGTTCAGGTCGCTTTCGTTGCGGATGCCGGAAATGCCGGGTATTTTGCCCTCGTTGACCAGCGCGGCGATCCGCTCCTCGATGCGGTCGCGGGCCTGCTGGAAGGGTATTTCGGTGATGACGATGCGGAAGCGGTTGCCGTGTTCCTCGATGTTCGCCCTGGCGCGGACGACCACCGTGCCCCGTCCAGTGTGGTATCCGCGTCGGATGCCGGCCCGGCCGCAGATCACGCCTCCGGTGGGAAAATCGGGGCCGGGCACGATATCCAACAGTTCGTCCACCGACACGTCGGGATCGTCGACCAGCCGAATCACCGCATCGCAGATTTCGCTCAGGTTGTGCGGCGGGACCGAGGTGGCCATGCCGACCGCGATGCCGTTGGCGCCGTTGACCAGCAGGTTGGGAAACTTCGACGGCAGCACGCTCGGCTCGGTCCGCCGCTCGTCGTAGGTGGGCACGAAATCGACCGTGTCCAGCTTGATGTCTTCGAGCATCAACGCGGCGATCGGCGACATCCGCGCCTCGGTGTATCGCATCGCCGCCGGAGGCAGCCCGGCGATCGAGCCGAAGTTCCCCTGCTTATCGATCAGCACGTGGCGCATGTTCCATTCCTGGGCCATGCGGACCAAGGTCGGATAGATCACGCTTTCGCCGTGCGGATGGTAGTTGCCGCTGGTGTCGCCGGAGATTTTCGCGCACTTCACCCGACCCGCGCCGGGCGTGAGGTTCAGGTCGTTCATGGCGACCAGGATGCGCCGCTGAGAGGGCTTCAGTCCGTCGCGCACGTCGGGCAACGCCCGGCTGACGATCACGCTCATCGCGTAGGTCAGGTAGCTCCCTTTAAGCTCGTCTTCGATCGGCAGATCGAGAATCCGCCCGGCGGAAACTTCGTCCTGTTTCGGCTTCTCGGCCGATGGTTCTTTCTCGGGCGGCTGTGGCGGTTCGGGGGGAAGATTGGAATCGGTAGACACCCTGCGTCCTTTCCAAAATCAAATCGTGCTCCCGCGGCCTTAACCCCCGTCGTAAAAGGAGGTTGCGGCAACGTGGGCGCTGGTCCTTAGCGAAACGAATAGTATACCGTTTTCGCCCGAAAGCGACAACGGCCACCGGCCGAAAATGGTCGCCGCAAGTTTCTATCAACAAGGCATTTGCTAGGCGACTTTTCAGCAATCCCTGGCAAAACGGAGGAAAACCCGTCAAGATACCATTCCTGTGAAACGCTCCACGACCGCGGTCGTGGGGGTAGTAGCCCGCATCACCAACTTTCTCGGAATAAAATCATGGCGTTCGACTTCAAAGTACAGGGCGTTCCAACGATAAACGAAGAGACCTGCACCGGCTGCGGACTGTGCGTGAAGACGTGTCCCGATCGGGTGTTCGAGCTAAAAGACGCCAAGCCGCGGGTCGGACGCGGCGTGTTCCTCGGCTGCATCGCCTGCGGACATTGCGTGGCCGTCTGCCCGACCGGGAGCATCTCCGTCGAAGGGCGCGGCATGAAATCTGACGATCGGATCGAGCTGCCCCCGGCCTCGCAACGGGCGACCGCCGACCAGCTCGAAGCGCTGCTGCTGAGGCGGCGGAGCATGAGGAAGTTCAAAGAGGATGTGCCCGATCGGGCGACGATCGACAAAATCCTCGAAATGACCGCCGCCGCCCCGGTCGGCATCCCGCCCAGCGACGTGGGCGTGGTCGTCTTTCACGGCCGCGAGCGGGTGAGGGCTTTTGTCGAAAACGCACAGGAAACCTTCGAGCGGATGCTCCGCGCGTTCAACCCGGTGATGATGACCTTTCTCCGCCTCGTTTCCGGGCGCGAGCATTGCAAGGTGATCCGCGATTTTGTCAAGCCGCTGCTGGAGGTTCTGGTCGAAGCCCGCAAACAAGGCGAGGACGTCTTCGCCTACGATGCCCCGGTGTTGTTTCTCTTCCACTACGGGGCGGCGGGCGGGCCGGAAAACGCCAACATCGCCGCCGCTTACGCCTCCTTGGCCGCCGAATCGCTTGGGCTAGGCTCCTGCATGTTGGGCACCACCGAGGTCTTCAACCACGACAAGTCGATCAAGGCAAAGATCGGCGTCCCGCCGGAGAACAAAGTCGGCCTGGGGCTGGCGATGGGCTATCCGGCGATAAAGTACTCGGCCGGCGTGCGGCGGCGGCTGGGCGATGTCAAATTCGCGTAGGCCGGATTAGCCCCTGGTTCCCATGCTCTGCATGGGAACCCACTGCCTTGACGCTCTGCGTCAGCGGGGCAGCGGGGGCGAACGCAGAGCGTTCGGACGATGCGTTCCCGCGCAGAGCGCGGGAACGAGATTAACGCTACAACATCCCCAATTCTCTCATCCGCAACACCAGCCGCTTGACCACCGGGCCGGCCGAGGCGGCGCCGTCGCCGGAGTGCTCCAAGGCGACCACGACGGCATACTTCGGCTCGTCGGCCGGCACGTAGCCGGCGAACCAGCCGTGGCTGGGACTGCTCTCGCCGGTTTCGGCCGTGCCCGTCTTGCCGGCGATCGGCAGCGACTCGAGATATACCGTGTCGTGGGCTGTGCCCCGCTGATCGGCCACCACCCGCTCCAAACCGTCGCGAAGCACCGCTAAAGTATCTAAAGAATGAAAAGTGATAGCTGCGGAACCCTCTCCCCTCTCCTCCCCCCTCTCTCCCCTCTGCACTACATGCGGCGCGACCAGCCGACCGCCGTTGGCCACGGCCGCCGTCATCCGCAACACTTGCAGAGGCGTGACGGCGAGCGATCCTTGTCCGACGGATACCGAAAGGAGTTCGGCGTCGTTTTCGAGCGCGGGCAAAACACCGGCCGCCTCGCCGGGCAGGTCCACGCCGGTCGGCCGGCCGAAGCCGAAACGCTCGGCCCAATCCACCAGCGGACGCGGCCCCATGCGGCCGGCATAATGGAAAAAATAGACGTTGCAACTCACGGCCAGCGCGTCGGCCAGCGTTACCTCGCCGTGCCCGACGCCGCGGCGGACATATATTTCGCAGCGCCGCGACTCGGGACTGTGCAGGAATCCGCGACAGTTGAACGTCTCTTGTGGATCGACCGCGTCCGATTCCAACAGGGCGACGGCCGTGACGATTTTGAAGACCGAACCGGGCGGAATCGCCATTTGCGCCGCGCGGTTGAAAAGCGGGTGCGATTCGTCGGCCAGCAAGGCGGCTACCGCGCCGCCGTCGCCGCGGGCGAACAGGTTCGGGTCGAACGTCGGCGCGGAAGCCATCGTCAGCAGCGCCCCGGTGTTGACGTCCATAACTGCCGCCGCCCCGCCGCATTGATTTTTTGCGGCAAAATTATTTTGCCCTCTTCTTATCGCGCTGCGCAACAGTTCTTCGGCCGCGCGTTGCAGGTTCGGGTCGATGGTCAACACGACGTCGCGGCCGGGGACCAGATCGCGGGCGACGTGCGACGAGACGACCCGCCGGCCGCGGTCGATCAGTTCCACGCCCAGCCCGTCTCGACCGCGCAATAGGTTCTCGCACTGCCGCTCGACCCCCGTCAGTCCGACGTCGAATTCGCCGCGTTCCGTTTTTCCGAGATATCCGACCGCGTGCGCGGCCAGCGTACCCTGCTCGTATACGCGCCGCGAGATTTTCACGATCCTCGCGCCGGGGTATCGATCGGGGTGGTTTTCGATCTCGGCGACCACCTTTTCGGAAACGTCGTCGGCCATGACGTGATGGAGCAATTCTTCCTTGACGATGATTCGCTGCGCGGGGACGTCGTCGAGCAATAGGCGGCACAGCCGCTTGGCCCAAGAGCCGCCGTCGCGGGGAGCGGTTTCGGATCGCGCGCGGCGGTTCACCAGGGCCGCGATTCGCTCCACGCGGGAGCGGATTTTTTTCGCCCGGGCCGCCCATTTCTCGGGCGATACGCCGCAAAGCAAGGCAAGGCGTTCGTCGGGCGTGCCTTTCAGCCGCCGATATGCGACCGCCACGGCGTGGAACGGCCGGTCGCGGACCAACACCGTGCCGTCCCGGGCAAGGATGCGGCCGCGCGCCGCCGGCAACGTGATTTTCCGCTCGCGCGGCTTCAAAGCCTCGCGGCGGAAGGCGGCGCCGTGGGAATACTCCAGTTGCACCACGCGGCCGAACACCAGCGTCAGGACCGCGGCGAACAACCAGAGGCATATTTTCATCCGCAACCGCGGATCGACCACTATCGGCCGATCGGCATTGCTTTCGTGGAATTTTCTCCAGTCGAAAAGCATTGGATTTTATCGCGAAACCGCAAGCGGTTCGCCTAGCCGTTGAACCGGCCGCCCCTCGTCCCTCGCCCCTCACCCCTCATTGATTCGATCGATCAACCGCCGCAGGCGGCCGAAGTCGCGGCGATTGAATTGAAAAATCAGCCGCGGCAATCCGGCCAGTTCGGTCTCGTGCCGCTCCGCGTCCAGGGCAGCGCCGAGGGCGAACTTGCCTTTGACCAATATGTCGGCGAACCGCTCGTTTATTTCCTCCAACAAGGCGTCGTCGAGCGGCCGTTGCAGGCGAAAGACCAGCGATTCGCGCACGTACCGCATGCTGTGATAGACGCTGAAAAATCGCAATATCTCGTCGACGGCGTCCTCCACCCGGTCGGTCAACCGATAAAACGACAGATCCTCCTCGGCAATCATGCCCCGATCCAGCAGCCGTTGGCGAACGAAGCGGTCGAAGGCCGCCCAATAATCGCCGCCCGGCTCGTCAAGCAACACGACCGGCATCATGTCGTGCTTGCCGGTTTGCAGCAGGGTGAGCACTTCCAGCCCCTCGTCGAGTGTGCCGAATCCGCCCGGCATCAGGCAGAAGGCGTCGCTCTCCTTGACGAACATCAGCTTGCGGGTGAAGAAATACTTCATGTACACCAGCTTGCTGTCGCCGGCGATGATCGGGTTCGGCTCCTGCTCGAAGGGTAACAGTATATTGAGTCCCATCGAGTGGTCCCGGCCCGCGCCGACGTGGCCGGCCTCCATGATCCCGCTGGCGGCGCCGGTGACGACCAGCCAGTCGTGCTCGGCCATCGCCCGGCCGAAGCGGATCGCTTGTTGATAGGCGGGCTGGTCGGCTTCGGTCCGGGCGGAACCGAACATCGTCACCTTGCGGTTGTGCCGATAGGGCGAGAATACTTTGAAGGCGTAGCGCAGCTCGCGCAAGGTGCGGCTGAGTATCTTCAGATCGCCCCGGCTGGTCCGGTCGCCGGCCAGTTTGTCGGCCGCTTCCCTGATGGCTTGAATCAGCTCGGCAATCCGTTTCGGCGGCATGTAATTGTTCGCGTCGCTCACGGGCCTCTTGTACCAAGATTTTCGTCGGCGGGGAAGTCGGATGTGTGACTTTCCGCGCGTCAAACCGCGCCCGCCACCCTGTTATATGTCAGGCATGGCCTGACCAACCCCGCCGCCACCCCCCATTGCGGTGTTTCGGGCTGCATTTTTTCCTTTCTCGATACCAATTTTCCAGGCCGACAACGTTCCCTGAATACACTGTAATTAAAAGGCGGGTTATTGCGCCATGTCGGGGTCCGATCCACATACCGAATCGCCATCGTCCGAACAGGCGGAGTTTCACCGTCTGTTCGTGCAGAGTCAGCGGCGGATTTTCGGCTACATTTTAACCCTCTTGCCGCGGCTGGCCGACGCCGAGGAGGTGTTTCAGCAGAGTTGCGTGGTGATGCTCGGCAAGGCGTCGCAGTTCGCGCCGGGGACCGATTTCGTCGGCTGGGCCTGCCAAATCGCGCAATACGAAGTCTATAACTATCGCCGCCGCCTGCAAAACGAGCGGCTTTGCTTCAATGAAAATCTGCTAGACCGGATTTCCGCCCGCTATCGGCTGCAAGGGGACAGGCTGGACGCCGAACTCGACGCGCTGAAAGGGTGCGTCGAGCAACTCTCTCCGACCGACCGGCAACTGATCCGACAGCGCTACTCGCGCAAGATCACCGCCCGCGCCCTGGCCGCAGAGCTGGGGCGACCCGCCAATACCGTCTACAAGGCAATCCAACGCATCCGCCGCAACTTGCGCGAATGCGTGGAGCGAACGGTTTCGCGGCAGGACCGCACTTACGGCCCGAACTCGCCGGCCGAGGAGGAACGGCCATGAGCGTCGATCAAGAAGCCACTCTATCGAAACGGGACCGCAATGATCTGTTCGAACTGCTCGACCTGTTGATGGAAGAGCAACTCGACGGCGGCGGCCGGCAGCGTTTGGACCGATTGCTCTCCGACAGCGAAGAGGCCCGGCGGCTATACATATCCGAGATGAACCGGCACGCGAACTTCGTCTGGGAATGCGGCGTATTGGGCGAGTTGCAGGAGGAACCGACCGACTCGCCGCTTACGTTTCCTTCCCTCTCCCCTTTCCCCTCTTCTCTCTCCCCTTCATTCGTCGGCGGGCCGGTTTTCTCTTATATGGTCGCTTCTGTGGTATTGTGTCTGATGCTGTTGGGGACTTGGGCCTACAAGATCAGCTACGACCGCAACATCTTTACCGCCGATAGCCGCAGCTCAACGACCTCCGGTTCATTGGAGCAACGGCAATTAGTCTTCGTCGGCCGCGTCACCGGAATGAAAGACTGCCGCTGGTCCGACCCCGACGCGGAAACATACCTCGGCGCTTCGGCCCCGCTGGGCCGCGAATACGCCCTGGCCTCCGGCCTAATGGAGATTACCTACCAATCCGGAGCAAGAGTAATCCTTGAAGGGCCGTGTGCGTACAAGATAGATTTCTCCGCCGGCGGTTTTCTCGCGCGTGGAAAATTAACGGCGAGAATAGGGGAGAGAGGAGAGGGGAGAGGGGAGAGAATACAACAAATCCCCAAATCCCCAAATCCCCAATCCCCAATCCCTTATCCCTTCGTTGTTCGCACTCCTACCGCCATCGTCACCGACCTGGGCACCGAGTTCGGCGTCGAGGTGGACGAGAACGGTGCGACCGAATCGCACGTCATCCAAGGGAAGGTAGAGGTAAAAACCCTGAATCCGAACAGCGGCGGCAATAATCACATCCGCGTGGAGGCCGGCCACGCGATACGGATCGAGCCGGACGGCGATTCCACGTCTGTCGTGTCATTCGCTCCGGATCGTTTTATCCGGCGTTTGACA
This sequence comes from Pirellulales bacterium, assembly GCA_016928165.1. Taxonomy (GTDB): domain Bacteria; phylum Planctomycetota; class Planctomycetia; order Pirellulales; family Thermoguttaceae; genus JAHIKV01. The sequence goes on from JAFGLH010000092.1 coordinate 8,945, forward strand.
ACTCCGCCCGACAAACGCGCTGAAGAAGCCTACATTCGCGCCGTTTTGGCCGACAAGCCGTTGGGTTATTGGCCGTTGAACGAACCGGCGAACTCGCGCAGGTTCATCGACCGTTCGGGCAACAATTTCCACGGGATGGCGTTGGGGAAAGTCTTCGCGGGCCAAGACGGTCCGTCGCCGGGGAAATCGGCGGCCGTCGAACTGAAAGGCAATGGTTATATCGACGTCGGCCGCCGGGACCGCTTCGCCTTCTCTAACGGCTTCACCGTGGAAGCCTGGGTTTGGATTGACAAGCCATCGGGCATAAGCGGCCGGATAATCTCCGCCGCCAGTTGCGACGGATTTCACCAGTCTTCCGGCTGGGCCATGGGTTACAGCGGGTTCGTCGACGAACCAAACGCGGGGGACAAAGAACCGTATTGTAATTTCACCTGCTACGGCGAGCAATTCGGCGCCAATTATCATCGAGTCGGCACGCCGTTGCGCGAATGGATGCACTTGGCCTACGTATTCGCATCGGACAACTCGGGCCGGTTGTATCGCAACGGCGAACCGTGGGGCGCTTTTCCGCCCAACGTGCCCGCGAAAATCGGTCCCACCTGGGTGGCGATAGGCTGGGGCTCGAATATCGACGGAGAGTTCTGGAGAGGCCGATTGGCGCACGTCGCCGTATATCCCACCGAGTTGAGCCAGGAGCAGATCGACAGCCATTATCGTTGTTTGCATAAATCAACGGAAACACCGGAGAAAAAATAGCTTGCGGCAAGCGTATCCCGCGAGCGGAAGGAGGAACGGCCTATGAATCAATGAGCGGACGGACGAGGCGCGTCGGACGGGCAATGCGCCCGGAAACGACGCGGTTATTTTCTTAGTATCAAAACATCTAACTTTTTTGGGAGACCGCGAACATGTCGAAAAAGTATTGCACAATCGTATTGTCGGTCGTCGCCGTATTGGCTTTCGCATTGACCGCCACGGCCCGGGCCGAGTTGCTTTTCCAGGACAACTTTAACAACGCCGGCACGCCGACGGCCACGGATTACGCCAGAAACGGCAATCTGAGCGGTCGTCTGAGCGGATCGTTGATCACCGACGACCCGGCTCTGCTGACCACGGCCTGGGGTTTGGACAAATGGACGACTTACTATTCCCATCCGGTGGCCGTACAGGTAAACAACGCCAGTTTCAACGGAACGGACGCCATGGTGATGAAGTATTCCAGCACATCCGAACACCACGGCGCGGTCGTCCAGCATGACTTTACCGATCAGAAGATCAAGGACGCGGGCGGATTTACCGTCCGTTTCGATCTGGATCCGATTTCGAAGGGAAGCCCCGCGAACGCTAATAACGGTTACGGCGCGGGTTTCTTTATCGGCGGCGACGACGCGACTTTGAGCACGATTACATCCGCCACGAAAATAGCCGGTCGTTACGATCCGGGCGCGGACCTGGCGATCCACGTGCGCGAGAGCGGCGAGATGCTGGCCTATTTTCATGGGCAAGGGAACGTCGGTACGGCAATCGCGTTCGACGATTCTCCCGCCACCGGCCCCGACTGGGATAAAATGTACTCGTTCGAGCTTCGCGTGACGCTGGATGGCACACACAGTTTTGTTTCCACCCAGGCGTCGGCCGAACTATTGTGGCTGAAGAACGGCACATGGACGCCGATCGATCTCAACGGCGCCGGTGAAGGAACCAACGCCACTTGGACGTGGGACGCCGATGGAAGCAATTACTTGGGCTTTTATGAGTATGTAGGCGTCGATTATCTCTCCAAATTCGACAACCTGGCAGTTTACACCGGGCCGAACGGAGTGCCCGAGCCTTCCACGATCGCTCTGCTCGCCACCGGCCTGATTGGACTGTTGGCATACGCGTGGCGAAAACGGAAGTAACGCGGTTAAGACGGAAAAGCGGCCGTCCAAAAATTACTCCCCTCTCCCGCAAGCGGGAGAGGGACCGGGGGTGAAAGCGGTTGGCGCATAAAAAACCGAAGTTTTTTTGAACGGCGACTACGTGTGTCGGAGCAACCGGGCAGTCCGTTGCTCCAACCGGATTGCGGATGGTGGACGCGACTGGCGGGTCTGTCCACCGTCCAATTTCCGTTTGTAGTGTATATTGTAAATCTTGATGAACAGGTCGAGATACCGCACATTTGGAGTTTTTCCATGAAATCCCACCGTCTACGCGTCGGCGTCTCGCCGTTGATAATGCCGGATCGCGGCGCCCGCTTCCAAAGACCATTTTCCGCGTTCACGTTAGTGGAACTGTTGGTCGTGATTACGATCATCGGCATCTTGATCGCGTTGTTGCTTCCGGCGGTTCAGGCGGCCCGCGAAGCGGCCAGAAGACTGCAATGTCAAAACAACCTGAAGCAGCTCGGTTTGGCGTTGCATAATTATCATTCGGTCTTCAACTGCTTTCCCGCCGCCGAATCGGTGGATTACATGAACGACACCACTAAAGACATTCGAGGCAATCCGTTGTGGTTCGTAATACTGGGATACATCGAGCAAAACAACCTCGAGGAACAATTCGATTACGACATCGGCTACTCGAACTGGTTGACGTTGCATCCCGAATACATCGAAAAGCAATTTCCTTTTTATCAATGTCCCTCCGACGATCGCATCGTCCAGTATTCCTATTTAAGAGATTATTTCGGCTGCGCCGGCGGCGCGACTCCCGCCAACCCGCAACAGCCAAGAGGATTTCGGGGACTTACTTTCAGCGACGGCCTGTTCTTGCCGAACCGTTGGCGGCGTTTCGCGGACGTCAGCGACGGAAGCTCCTCGACCTTTGCGATTGGCGAAAGCGTGCATGTGTCGAAATTCGGCCTTGGCCCCGGATACGCCGTCTCGACGCAAGGCGGCCCTTGTCCCTGGTGGGGCGGCTGTGGATGCGCTTATCCACAAGGACAAGAAACTCCCTGCTCGAATCCTTATAGATGGAGCCTCGGCCGCGGATTCCGAAGCACTTATTACGCGATAAACTCGAACATCTTGCCGATGGCCGACAACGAGGACGCCGACGCGCCCTTCGGCAGCTATCACAGCGGCGGGGCGCATTTCGTCTTCGCCGACGGACACGTCGGCTTCATCAACGACACGATCGACATGGCGATGTATCGCGCTCTCGGCAGCATAGCCAACCGTGAAACAATCTCGGGCGTGAGTTACTAGAGAACACCCCCTGAAAACACAATATATTGATATTATCGTCTGATATTTCCACTGGAAAAGGGCATGCGACAATGAATCGACGGATTGCCGCGACTATCGAGGCGTTCGCCGTCTTGTGTCTGTCGGTATGTTATGGATGCGGGTCCGGCCGGCCGAATCTCGCGCTGGTTTCGGGGAAGGTGACTTATCAAGGCAAACCCGTTACGGAGGGAAAAATTGTATTCCATCCGCAAAAAGGACGTCAGGCCATTGGTGTGATCGATGCCGACGGCAACTATCGGCTAACGACTTTCGATAACGGCGACGGAGCCGCGCCAGGCAAGTATCGCGTAACCATCCAGGCGATGCGCGCCAGCGGCGCTCCGAGAGCAAAAAACATCTTGGATGAAGTTAAAAGCGGCATTAAGGAAGCGGCTTCCGTCGAATGGATTGTCCCCGAAAAATACTCCCGCCTGGAAACCTCCCCTTTGACGGCCGAAGTCGAGTCGGAACCGAACAACATCGACTTCAACGTCCCGTAACCAACCCCGCCAAGACTGCAAGACATCCGCGATTAAGCGGCCGTCCAATAATTACTCCCCTCTCCCGCTTTTCGGGAGAGGGGCCGGGGGTGAGGGCGGTTGGCACATAAAATAACCGAAGTAGTTTTTGAACGGTGATTAAGCGGCTTTGCCGCCTCATTTGCTGATGCGCATTTCAGCCTATCATTCCATTGAGGAGAACCCAATATGAAAAAGTACGCCTCGTTTGTCGTCTTCTTTCTATATGCTTGCTATGCAATATCTGCATGTTCGTCGGTTTGCGCCGCGGATCAAACGTCCGGCGACGCCTCTTCGGCGTCCGACGGATACCGCGCCCATTTTCTGGAAATGTGCGACCTTTCCCTTGTTGAAATGGAAAGGCCGTTGGCGCCGTTTTTCGAGCGCTATCGCAAGAATGAGGATCCGAAGACGCATCATTATCCCTTCTTCATGGATTCATACGCGATCCGTCCGCTCTGCGTCGCTTACGACATGACCGGCGAGAAGAAGTATCTCGAAGCATGCAACCGCTGGGCCGATCTGATGGTCGATTTTCAGCGACGGATGACGCCCAAGGGGGCGTATTACCTGAACTACGGCGCGTTCCGCCAGCCGGGCCAAGAGCGAGGGCAATGGTTTGTCGCCGATTCCGGCTCGATCGCCGCCGCGCTGCTGGCCGTGGCCGTCAGAACCGACGACGGCCGGCGGAAGCGATGCCTCGATTCGATCAAGTCGTTCGCCCGAATGGTCATCGACAACTACGTCAGCTCGGGCGGCGGCGTAACCGACGGACTCTGGACGTACAAGGGAGAGTGGTGGGCTTCGACCGCGATTTTCGGCACATTCATGGTGCTGGCCTATAACGAAACCGGGGATCAGGAATACTTGAAAACGGCGTTGCGCGCCGCAGACTGGTTCAACCGACGCGATTTCAGCAAGGAGAACCTGCCCGAATTTGATACCTTTAATCCTTGCACGATTTTCTATTGCGGCGAATTTTTCGCGGTCGTGCTGCCGCACATCGAGGCCGGAACGCCCCGCCGCGAACGAACCGAAAAACAAATCGCCGAAGTCCTCGCCTGGCTGGCGAAGAACCAGAAGGGCCGGGGAGCGCAAAGCGATTGGAAGTATTCCGACAAAGGCAAGGTCTACATGCCGGGCAACCCATATTTCATGTTTCTGCTGGCCCGCGACTCCGCGAAATATCAAGATCAAAAAGCCGCGGCCGATCAAGAACTGAACTACGTGGACGACCTGTTGTTCCGCGAAGGCAAACCCCGGGAGACTGACCTCGAAGTATGGGGCATGATGACTTTCGGAATGATGTCGTACGCCGAGAAATTATCGCCGGGCGGACTTTTCCGCGCCAGCGGGAAAAACTGACAACGAAAGGACAATAAGATGAATAACAATCACGCATCCGACCATAACGATTCCGGCCATCACGATTGTAGTTGTTGCCGACGCGACTTTCTGCAAACGGCCGGCGCGACGGTCGGCGCTCTCGCCTTTTTGTCCGCCGGATCCGTTGTGGCCGGAGCGGACGACAAACCGACGCCGCGCGCGAAGAAAAAGCCCAATCTACTCGGGGCGTTTATGTACATTCCGACCGAACAACTGAAAAAAGAGGGATATTGGAGTTGGCCCGGCTCGAACTTCGACCCCGAAGGCCGTCAACGCGAGTATTCCGCCACACTCGCTCAAGCGGCAAGTAAATTAGACGCGAATATTGCTCTGGAGTCCAAGCCGTTGGCCGACGACGCCTTGGTTTCCCGCTTCATCGAGCGGGTAAAACAAGAGCAACCCGACGCGCTGGTGCTCTTCTTTTTCAAGAAGCTTATGTACGGGCAAATGCAACGGATACTCGATGCCGTGAAAATCCCGGTGATTTTATGTATTCCATTGGGAACTCCCCATATAACGATTATTAAGAAATGGCAGGCGCAAAACGGCGTCCACCTCGTCGGCGATGCCCGGAATCTCGAAGCGGTTCAGGACTGTGTGCGGATGATTCGGGCCGCCAGATGGATGAAAGACGCTCGACTGATCAATATCTTGGGTGCGAAGAGGCAGGCCGCCGTTGTTCCGCATTTAGGGACGCAAGTATGGACGATCCCGCATTCTCAATTCGTGGAAACATACCAAAATGTGCATCTTTCACCCGAAGTCGAGCGGTTGGCTCAAACCTATCGTTCGAAAGCGCGCGAGATAGTCGAGCCGGGCATAAACGACATCAATGATGCCGCCAGGTGCTATTTCGCGTTGAAACGCATCTTGAAGGATGAACAAGGCGACTCGTTGATGATGGACTGTTTGCCGGGGCTGTCGAAGCCGCACAAACACGTGCCGCCCTGCATGGGCTTCATGAGTCTACACGACGAGGGAATAGCGGCCGGTTGTCAAGCCGACCTTGATGCTTCGTTGACAATGATGCTAGGCTCGCGGTTGATCGGGGCCACCGGGTTTATGCATAATCCGTCTTGGAGCCTTGATGAAAATCTTTATTTCGGCGCGCATTGCACGTGCCCCTCCAAAATGGCCGGGCCGGAATCGGAGTCGCTTCCGTACATCTTGCGGTCGCACAACGAGGCCGGTTGGGGGTGCGTCCCGCAGGTTCTCTTCCCGCCGGATCAGACGGCCACGATTGCCCTTTATCGCGTGAAAGAAGAACCGCGAATGGCCGTCTACAAGGGGCGGCTGATCCGCTGCTATCCGAAGCTCTCCGGCGGCTGCCGAACCAACTTTATAATGCGGATCGACGGCGTGGATAATGCCGACAAGATGGTCTACGATGGCCACCACGTTCTCTTCTTCGGCGATCACGAGGAACGATTGAAGACATTTTGCAAGCTCCACCGCATAAAGCTGATAGGCGCGTAAGTCGCCGGCTCGGCGATTGTGGGCTGAACGTTCCTTCCATAATCAAACACGGCCTGAACCGTAACAACAGGTGGAAATTGTACCGCCGGGTCTGCTATAATCGTCTCGACGGAATAGCGTTTGTCGCGGTCGCCAGCCTCCCACACCCTCCGATGGGGTGATTTCGGGGGGCTTAAAATGGAAATTCGAGAGTTTGATGACCAACACTTTCACCCGCTTCTTCGTCGGGATTTACTCGATAAGATTCTCTATTTCTCCCTCTCCACCACAAACCGGAACGGCTCGTTGGCCACCTCGTAGCCGGGGCGCAGGGCGACGTTCATCAACAAGCCGATCGACAGCGCGTGGACCAATAGTCCCGAGCCGCCGTGGCTGACCAGCGGGAGCGACAGGCCGGTGGTCGGCAACAGGCCGACCGTCACGCCCGTATGGACCAGCGCCTCGACGGCGAACAGCGCCGCAACGCCGACGGCCAACAGACGTCCGAACGGCTCGCGCGTCTCGGCGGCGATGGCCAGTCCCCGCCAGACGATCCAACCGAACAGCGCCAAGGTCAACGCCATGCCGGGCAGCCCGAAGCGTTCGCCGATGATGCAGAAGATGAAATCGCTCCGCGCCTCGGGCAGGTGGTACGCGAGCGGATCGTCGGTCGGCTCTCCGGTGAAGAAACTTCCCCAGACGCCGCCCAACGCCCTGACTTGCTTCCCTTGATAAAGTTGATATGCGTGGTCGCCTGGTTTATCTCCCGGCGCGGGTTGGTCCAAGAGCGTTGCGATCCGCGACTTTTGATCGGCGCTCATTTGCGTCCAGAGCAACGGCAGCACGAGCAGGCCGGCCGCAACCATGCAGATCAAATCGCTCCGTTTCGCGCCGGCCGCGAAGAGCATAGTAAGGAACACCGGCAGAAAGACGGAGGACGTTCCCAAGTCGGGTTCCATGAATATCAGCAGCACCGGCGCGAGGGTCAACGTCAGCGGAACGATCAGACCGCGCAGCCGGCGGAAGTTTTCGCGGTACATCAAGTATCTAGCCAACGCCAGAATGAAGGCCGGCTTCGCCAACTCGGAAGGCTGAAAACCGATCGGACCGAGACGGATCCAGCGATGTGCATTGTTGACGGCCGGGAAAGCCAACACGACCACCAGCAGCCCCAGAGCCAAGGCATAAAACGGGTAACTGAAGCGGCAGAGCACGCGGTAATTCAGCAGCGTCGCCAGCACCATTATCATAACGGCGATGGCGGAATAGGCCATTTGCTGGCCGACCACCCTTCCGCCGCCGCCGGCGAGTTTTTCCACCCTTGCAATCCCCAGCCAACCCAACCCTATCAGCATTAGTGAGGCGAGAAGGATCGACCAGGGTAGTTTCGCGGCCCAAGCGGAGGCTTTCATTGGATGCCTAAATTACAAGCGTTGGGGTGGCAGTTCAACTGCCACCCCAACTGCCCGGAGGTTTTCATTGGATGCCTAAGTTAATGTATTTTTTACAGTTATGTCAATTGAGACCATTCTGCCGGGGGTTCCGATCGACGGGAGTCGACAGGCCTGCACGGCGTGCAGGGTTGGTCTGAAGGGTACGGGTGGTCGCACCATTCAACAAAAAAACGGCCTAAATTGCGTCTTTTTAACAACTTGCGACACAGCGCAACTCAGCCCAGGCTACTTGATTTTCGCCAAAGTGCTGCTATGTTTAGTGAGAGTGGTAGATTGGGTATTTCCTCTGTCCTGTTGGAAGGGAGTCAAAACACATGATTCGAGCAAGTTGGAAATGTCTGTTGATCGGTGCGGTCGTTGCGATAACCGTCTCATTCGTGGCGCCGCAAGCCGAGGCCCAGTGGTGGGGCTGCTGTTATCGTCCGGTCACTTGGGGTTGCTGCTATACGCCGAGTTACACATCGGTGGGATGCTACGATTCCTGCTGCTACGGCGGATGGTATCTAGGCTGGCGGCCCGGTCCGGTCCGACGCTTGCTGTTCGGCCGCTATAAATGGTACTGGGGCGGTTACTGCTACCCGACGTACGACTGCTGCTGGACCGATTGCTGCACGGACGTATCGACGTGTGGCTCGGCCTCTCCGGCCCCCGCCGAAAACCCGACTCCCGCACAGAAGCCGGTTGAGCCGCCGACGATGCCTGCCGAGCCGGCCCCGACCCCCGAGATCAACACCACATCGTTCGACACCAGCGGCGTGCTGACCGTTTGGGTTCCCTACGATGCCAAGGTGACGATCAACGGTCTGAAGACGACCAGCACCGGCAGCCGTCGGCAATTTGTCTCGCACGGCCTGACGCCGGGCTTCAGCTACACGTACGTGGTCAAGGCCGAGTTGGTCCGCGACGGTCAACTCTTGGAGGACACGCGCACCGTTACGTTGACCGCCGGAAAAGTCAAGGCCGTGGCCTTCGGCTTCAACACCACCGTGGACGAGCAGGTGGCCTCTCGGTAGTATTGTCTCCGGGTTGGTCGATGCGACACAAGACGACACAAGCCCACGGGCCGCAACCCGTGGGCTTTCTTTTTTTCCGGCCGCGTCATGGCCCCCAATCGCCGCTTGCCGCTACATCCGCGACAACCGGCACATCTGATTTCCCCACGTGCCGCCGCACAAGAACTATGTATCCGTAAGCTATCCTTGTCGGGAAAGTATTTAACCCATTTGCCGCCGTCAATAGAGCGGCAAACGACACGGGGCCAATCGCGTCAAAAAGTATTAGCGGACAATGTGCCATGGCCAAATTGACGACAATGCGATCCGTGGATCCCAAGGAAAGCAACTTCGAAGAACTGAAGCAGCGGATACACGGCAAGCTGGTCGATAAGCTGGACCTTTCGCGGGTCGGCGAACTGGACAACGATACGCTCCGCCGCGAAATCCGCTTGGTCGTCGAACATCTTTGCGACAGCGAAGACACGCTGCTAAACCGCGGCGAGCGCGACCGTCTGATCAGCGAAGTGTTGGACGAGACCTTCGGGCTGGGGCCGCTGGAGATGTTGCTCAAAGACCCGACGATCAGCGACATTCTCATCAACGGCCCGAAAAGCATCTACTGCGAGCGGCGCGGCAAGGTCGAGAAGACCAACGTAGTTTTTCGCGACAACAAGCACCTGATGCAGATCATCGATAGGATCATCTCGAAGGTCGGTCGGCGCGTGGACGAGACTTGCCCGATGGTCGATGCCCGCATGCTGGACGGTTCGCGTTTCAATGCGATCATCCCACCGCTGGCATTGGACGGGGCCTGCGTTTCCATTCGCCGCTTTGGCACCAATCCGTTGAAACTGGAAGATTTGCTCAATTTCAAGGCCTTCACGCCGGAGATGGTGATGTTAATGGAGGGGGCAATCAAGGCCCGGCTGAACATCCTCATTTCCGGCGGCACCGGCTCCGGAAAAACCACGCTGCTGAACACGCTCTCGAGTTTCATTCCCAACACCGACCGCATCGTCACTATCGAAGACGCTGCCGAGTTGCAATTGCAACAAGAACACGTGGTGCGGCTGGAGACCCGGCCGCCGAACATCGAGGGCAAGGGCGAAGTGACCGCCACCGACTTGGTGCGAAACGCATTGCGGATGCGGCCCGAGCGGATCATCATCGGCGAATGTCGCGGTTCGGAAGCGCTGGACATGCTCCAGGCCATGAACACCGGCCACGAAGGCTCCATGACCACGCTGCACGCAAACAGCCCCCGCGACGCACTGAGCCGACTGGAAACCATGGTAATGATGGCGGGCTTCGAGTTGCCGTTGAAAGCCATGCGCTCGCAGGTTTCCAGCGCCATCGACCTGGTCTTGCAGGTAAGCCGGCTGCAAGGCGGTTCGCGGAAAGTCACCTGCATCGCCGAGATCGTGGGCATGGAACAAGACACGGTGGTCATGCAAGACATATACCGCTACAACAAAGAAGGCGTGGACGAGAGCGGCAGGACGTACGGAAAGTTCGTCGCCACCGGAATCCGCCCGATGTTCATGCCCCGGCTGGAAGCGGCGGGCGTGCGGCTGCCTTCCAGCGCCTTCCGAGAACGAGTCATGATGGAGGACTGAGCGTTGAATCCTCTCCTAATCGCCGCTTTGGCGTTCATCGGCGTTGCCGCAATGGTCGGCGGCGCGGCGCTCTTGTGGCGCGAAAAACCGCTCGTGAGGATCGAGGACCGACTCGATCTGCTGACCGGAGCGAACATTCCCGACGCCGCCAAGAACGGCTTGTCGAAAGAGACCAGCATCCTCGCGCAGCCGTTGGACGACAGACCGGGCATAATCCAAACATTCATGGAGCGGTTCGGCAATATCGAACTGCTTTTCGAGCAGGCCGATACGAACATGACGATCGTCATGCTGCTGGTCGTCTCGGTAGTCACCGCGGTGGTGGGCATCAGCCTCGGCGTTGTGGTCCACATCCACGTCGCCCTGCTTCCATTGGTCGGATTGACGATGGGATCGCTTCCGTTGTTTTGGCTGCTCTGGCGTCGCAAGCGTCGTTTGAAGGCATTCGCCGCGCAGTTGCCCGACGCCCTGGAAATGATCTCCCGCACCCTTCGCGCCGGACAGAGCTTGGCTTTCGGCTTCAACATGGTTTCGACCGAAATGCCGCCGCCGATAAACAAGGAGTTCGGCCGCGTGTTCGAGGAACAGAATCTCGGCATCCCGATGGATGATACTCTCCGCGACATGACCGGTCGAATCCCCAACCTCGACCTTAAGTTTTTCGTCACCGCCTTGATTCTGCAACGTCAAACCGGCGGCGATCTGGCCGAAATACTCGATAAAATAGGCGCCCTGATCCGCGACAGATTCCGCATCTGGGGACAGGTCCAGGCGCTGACCGGCGAAGGGCGCCTCTCGGGCGTCGTACTGCTGGCGCTGCCGTTCGTGTTGTTCGTCGCCGTGTATCAATTGAATCCCGCCTACGTGATGGTGCTTTTCGACGACCCATTGGGAACGAAAATGCTGGCCGTCGGGGCCATCATGCAGGTCATTGGAGCGCTTGTTATTCGCAAAATCGTAAACATCAAGGTATAAAACCCATTTCATCACGTAGCACAGCCGCCCTCGGCTGTGCAAACCATTTCACGCAGCCGAGGACGGCTGTGCCGCTTTGATACCATGATCCTCGCTCAAAGCTTGTTCAATTTCGAGAGTTTGGTGCCGTTGGCGCTGTTCGGCGCTTTTGCCGCGCTGGCCTGGTGGGCGTTGGAATTCCTGGCTGCGGGAAAATCGCGCGCCACGGAACGACTGGAGGAATTGAAAGACCCCGGCAAACGTCGCAAGGCAGCCGCCGAAAGCGCGCTGAAAAAAACCGATTCCTTCACGAAGATGCTCGAACGCGCTTCTCCCTCGCTGGCGAAGCCGTTGCAGCCGAAAAACGAGGTGGAACTGGGAAAACTGCGGACCAAGCTCGCCATCGCCGGTTTCCGGAGCGAGTCGGCCGGAAGCATCTTCCTCGGCATGAAATTCGCCGGTCTCGTGGCCGGATTGCTGCTCGGCGGCGGAACTATCACCTCGCTGCGCGGACTTAACCAAACGTCCTTGGTTTACTCGGTGGCTTTGGGAGGGTTGTTCTTTTACCTGCCGGAGCTGGTCGTCAAGTTTTTCGGCAACCATCGCAAACAGGCAATCTTCCTCGCCTTGCCCGACGCCTTGGACCTGATGGTCGTCTGCGTCGAGGCCGGCTTGGGTCTGGACCAGGCGATGCGCAAGGTGGCCGACGAAATGAAGAACACGTATCGCGTCCTGGCCGAGGAGTTCGCAATCAGCAATTTTCAGTTGCAGATGGGGCGCCCCCGTTCGGAGGTGTTGCACGAATTGGGATTGCGGACGGGCGTGTCCGACCTGCGCGCGCTTTCGGCGGTCTTGATCCAAGCCGACCGCTTCGGCAGCAGCATCGCCCAGGCGCTCCGCACGCAAAGCGACTCGATGCGCATCCGTCGTCGTCAACTCGCCGAGGAAAAGGCGGCGAAAACCGCCGTCAAGCTGATATTCCCTCTGGTGCTGTTCATCTTCCCCGGCATATTCGTGGTCCTGGTCGGTCCGGCCGCGATCACCATGATCCGCCAGATGTTTCCCATGCTCAGCGGCGGCGGATAAAGCTCAGGGTGCGTGAAACGCATCGCAATTTCTTTCCCCGCTTCGTGGCGCGTTTCACGCACCCTACGTCTTGTCCCACGGTGCGGTTATGTTACCATATCTCGTTTGTCCTCCGTGCTTCAATAGCATATTACACCATGCCCTCTGTCGCGCGACAATCGTTTCGGAACCGCTACGACGCCGTCGTGATCGGCGGCGGGCTGGGCGGCATGACCGCCGCCAACGTGCTGGCCCGAGCCGGACGCCGCGTCCTGCTGGCCGAGCAGCACTTCAAGCTCGGCGGGTTGGCCACCTGGTTCAAACGCGGCCAGCGGGTCTTCGACGTCTCCCTGCACGGCTTTCCGGTGGGAATGATAAAAAGCTGCCGCCGCTACTGGAACGCGGAAATCGCCGATTCAATCGTCCAGCTAAAGGACATCCGCTTCGACAACCCGATGTTTTCGCTCTCGACCACCTTCGACCGGACCGATTTCACCCGGTTGCTGGTCGAGCGGTTTCAAGTGAAGCCGGAAGCGGTCGAGGAGTTCTTCGACGTTGCTCGGAGGATGAACTTCTACGACGACCAGTCGCTGACGGCCGGGCAGCTTTTCGAGCGGTATTTCCCCGGCCGCGAAGACGTGGTCCGGCTGCTGATGGAGCCGATCACATACGCCAACGGCTCGACGCTCGAAGACCCCGCGCTAAGTTACGGAATCGTCTTCTCAAATTTCATGTCTAAAGGGGTTTACACCTTCCGCGACGGGACCGAAGACCTGATCCTTCTGATGCAAAAGGAACTGGAAAAAAACGGCGTCGACCTCCGGCTTCGATGTCCGGTCGATAAAATCGTCATCGGCAAACACAAGCAGGTTGAAGGCGTTTCGCTCGCCGGACGGACGATCAAAACCAAGGCCGTCGTCTCCAACGCCAATCTGCTGGGGACGATATTCAACCTGGTCGGCGAAGAGCTTTGGAGCAAGGATTTCGTCGAGCAGGCCCGCGCCGTTCGATTGAACAACTCCAGCACGCAGGTCTACATGGCGCTGAAGCCGGAGACGCCGATCGAGCGGGGCCAATGCGGCGACCTGCTGTTCTGCTCGACCGCGCCGGCGTTTCGCACCGAAGCGCTGCTGAGCCGGGACATTACCAGCCGGACTTTTTCGTTCTACTATCCCGACACCCGCCCGGGCCTGGGCCGCTGCGCGATAGTGGCTAGCACGAACGCCAACTACGACGACTGGGCGGGATTGTCGAAGGAAGACTACGCGGCCGGAAAGCGGGACTTGATCGACGGCGCGGTGGCATCGCTGGAAAAATATATTCCCGACGTCCGACAGCGGCTGGATTTCGTCGAAGCCGCCACGCCGCTGACCTTTGAGCGATACACGCGGCACATTGCCGGGGCAAGCTTCGGCACGAAATTCGAGGGCTTGGCCGTCAGCAGGGACTTGCCGGAGCGGATCGCCGGCCTGTATCATGCCGGAAGCGTAGGAATTATAATGTCCGGCTGGCTCGGAGCTGTCAATTACGGCGTGATCGTGGCCAACGACGTGGACGCGTTCTTGATGAGGGGATAATGTAGCACGGCCGCCCTCGGCTGCGACCAAAGGATTCCCGGTTATCCACACAGCCGAGGGCGGCTGTGCCACATAAGATTCGCATGACAAAGCAAGAAATCCTCGCCGCCATCCCCCACCGCGACCCGTTCCTGTTGGTCGACGAGGTGATCGAGTGCACGGAAAATCGCATTGTAGGCGTCAAGACGTTCGACGGCGGCGAGTGGTTCTTTGCCGGTCATTATCCCGATTTTCCCTTGGTCCCCGGCGTGCTGCTCTGCGAGGCGGCGATGCAGTGCGGGGCGATCCTCCTGGTCCAACAGTTCACCGATGCCGAAGACAAAGTGCCCGTGGTCACGCGCATCAACAACGTCCGTTTCAAACGCATCGTCCGGCCGAAGGAAAAAATCCTCATGGAAGTAACGTTGACCGAGCGGCTGGCCGACGCCTTTTTCCTCGACGCCAAGGTGTCTGTCGAGGGACAAGCAGCCGTCCGCTTCGAGTTTGCTTGCACGGCGAAATCAGTGGTCAGTGGCTAGTGGCCAGTGGCCAAAGAGAAGAAGAAAAATACCGACCACCGGCCACTGACCACTATCATGGACTTCCTCCAACTAGCCGACAAATCGATACTGATCTTCGGCCTTGCCAACCGCAAGAGCGTCGCCTGGCACATCGGCCGCGTTCTCGCCGAGGCGAGGGCGAAATGCGCGTACGTCGTTCAGAACGAAGAAATTCGCAAATCCGCGGCCAACCTGCTCGGCGAAGCCGAGGTCTTCGTCTGCGACGTCGAGCATGACGGCCAAATAGCCCTGCTCCGCGAAGAACTAATCGGCCGCGGGCAAAAGTTCCACGGCATGGTCCACTCGATCGCCTTCGCCGACTACGCCGAAGGCATGAAGCCGTTTCACGAAACGCCGAAAAAGGCGTTCTTGCAGGCGGTGGATATTTCCTGCTTCTCGCTTATCTCATTATCCAACGCGCTGAAGGACTTATTGACGCCGGACGCTTCGGTGGTGACGATTTCGATTTCCACGACCCGGATGGCGAGCGAGAGCTACGGCTACATGGCCCCGATCAAGGCCGCCTTGGATTCGTCGTTGGCTTTTCTGGCCAAGTCTTTCAGCCGGTTCTCGCGGGTCCGTTTCAACGCCGTGGCGCCGGGTTTGCTGAAGACATCGGCCTCGGCGGGCATACCCGGCTACGTCGATTCGTATCTCTTTGCCGAGCAAGTGATTCCGCGCCGCCAAGCGGTGCGGACGGAGGAGGTCGCCGCCGCGGCCGCCTTTCTGCTCAGCCCCCGATCGGCGGGCATCAACGCCCAGCGGATCGTCGTCGACGCCGGCATGTCGATCAACTATTTCGACCGGGAGCTAATCGAACGGGCAATGCGGCCGTAGTCCTTCCTCGTTATGATGTTCCGCAAGGAACGCAATATTTTGGCGAAACATTCCGCTCTCGACGGTGTTAATTACATTGCAGCGCGGATACAATGCGCTTAGTTTGATGGCGTTCACATCCGTCCGAATTTTGGGTTCCCAGTGGGGTTTTCCGTCCATGACGGACAACGTTCGCGGTGTTCGTCAGAAACACAGGAGATCGGCGATGAAAGTCCTCAGTGCGGTGTTGGCCTTGGCCGTGTCGTTGGCCGTCGTTGGCAACCTCTCGGCCGAAGAGAACAAGAAGAAGGGCAAGCGATCCGACCAACGGCAGTCGGCCGGGCAGATGCAGTTGATGCGGCTGTTCCGGGGCTTGAATCTCAGTGCCGATCAGCTCAAGAAGATTCAAGCGACGGCAAACGAATATTCTCCGAAGTTCAGGGAGATCGACGAAAAGCAGCAAGACATACTGACCGCCGAGCAGAAAAAGGCCCGCCTCGAAGCCCGCAAAAAAGCAATCAAGGACGGCAAGAAGGGGAGGGAGATTCTCGAGGCCATGCAAGCAGCGGTCACCCTCACCGACGAGCAAAAGACCGCGTTCGAGGAGTGCCGAAAGGAACGGCGCGAGCTATATCGGGAAATGATCGGAAAGACACTGGAGGTTTTGACTCCCGAGCAAAGGGAAAAGATCAAGCGCAAGCTCGAACGCCTCGAAAATCGCAAGCCGGAAGACAAACCAAAGGAAGAAAAAAAGTCTGCCGAGCAATAGGGGGCGTCCAAAAACAACTTTGGCGTTTGGATTGCAAAGCCGCCTTCGCTCCCTGCCCCTCTCCCGCCGGCGGGAAAGGAGGGTAATGCTTGGACGACCGCATGGTATACCGTCGTCATCGCGGTAACATTTCGCGGATTTCCTGGTAGGAAAATAACCGCCCTCGATTGCATCCCGGACAACGCTCGGCAGTTTCCGCCCAGGCGGCCGGCGTGGCGAGGTTCGACGCCCAGAAGGGCCACGTGCGGCACTGTCGCGGCCGGGCCGCGTAGACCCGGCAACGACGCGTCTCGGCGTCGAACAGCACGCAATCGCCGTTGGCCCGCTCCTTGAGGCTCTTGCGTATGCCGATCGCTCGCACGTATTGTCGCTCGAATTCCTCGACCTTCATACCGAGGGCATTGGCCAGGGCCGCTATTTCGGACCGATTGACCCAGACGTAACCCGGCGCGCCGGTGCAGCAGTCGCCGCAGCCGGTGCAAGAGAACCTCAATCCGTCGCGATACCAATGTTGTTTCATGCTCTTCAAGAGGATAATCGCCGAACCTCGAAGAATCAAGGTCCCCGCAGAACAGGGCGCAAGTCAGGCCATGCCCGACATCGTCACATGAGGGAAAGAAATTACCGGGCACGGCCCGACCCGCGAAAATCAACGCAAAATAAATCCGCGATCCCATCTTTTCGGCCAGCCGCTGCAAGGTGGGGCTATAGTCGCCCGCGTTGAGATGAACGTGCAGCAGGTGCATTTGCGCCTTGTCATCGAGCGCCGCGCTCAGCGCCCGCCTCGAAGTCCTCTTCCAGATGAGGAAATAAACGCGAAACGGCCGCCCGCCTTCAACGAGCGCCGCGAGCTTAGTTTTCGGCCGGGACCAACTTCAACTCGTCGAAGGCGATCTCACCGACGGCGCCGTAGAGTCCCATTCCGAGCACGGCCTCGCGGGCCTTGCGGGGGACTTGCAGCAGCTTGGTCTCGTGCCGCCAATCGAATGTGCCCCGCCACGGCCCCATGCCCACCGCGCCAATAGCGGCCCGGTTCTCGTCAAAGAAGTTGATGATAACGCCGGGAATTTGTTTGGCGTTTTGTCCCTGACGGACGCCGTTGCCGCGGACCCAAACGGAAAGTTTCAATTTGGGGACTTTCAAGCCGTCGACGGCGAAGCCTTGCAAGGCCCAACTGCCGCGGCCGGGCGTCTCGTTGCCGAAAACGACGTAAGCGTTCCCGGTCGGGGCGTCCAGGGCCTCGACCACCTTCAACTGGCGTTGGTAGTGCCAACCTTTCAGCGCTGGCGGATCGCCCGAAAAAAGCTCGAAACCGCCGTTGAAGAGCGCGGGCTTGGTCGGGTCGGGCTGGATTTCGCGCTGCGCCTCGGCATGCCCCGTCATCGGAACGAAAAGCGTCGGCCGCAACGCCTCGGTGACCATCTTGCCGTCGCTCTTCTTCAGCAGGTAGAGCGTCTGCTGGTATCTTTCGCCGACGGGGATCACCATTCGCCCCCCTTCCTTCAGTTGTTCGACCAGCGCCGCGGGGACTTTTTCCGGCGAGCAGGTGACGATGATCTTGTCGAACGGGGCGTGTTCCGGCCAGCCCAGGTAGCCGTCGCCCACCTTGGTCCACACGTTGTCGTATCGCAGTCGTTCGAGCGTTTTGGCCGCCTTGCGTCCGAGCGATTCGACTATCTCGATCGAATAGACCGAGCGAACCAACTTGGCGAGCACCGCCGCCTGGTAACCGCTGCCGGTGCCGATCTCCAACACTTTGTCGGTCGGCTGGGGGTCGATCGACTCGGTCATGTAGGCGACGACGAACGGCGGCGAAATGGTTTGACGTTCGCCGATCGGCAAGGCCATGTCGTAGTAGGCGTATTTCCGCAAGTGAAGCGGCACGAACTCGTGCCGGGGCGTCTCCCGCATCGCCCGGATCACGCGATCGTTTTTCACACCCGCGGCGACGATCTCCTCGTCGACCATTTTATTCCGCGCCGCTTCCATCGCCGAGCGGTACTGGGCCGCGGCGACGGCGGCAAATGAAAGCGTGAGGAAGCACGCCAAACATCGCATGAAGCGTTTTCGTGTCACCATATCGTCCGCACACATTTACTTTTACGGATGGATTCGTCCTTGGTTAATAGTATTGCGTTTTCCTCTTGCGCCGTGGCGACGATAATCTGATCGGCGGGGTCGGTTGAATGGAGCCGCGACAACGTTGTGGAACGGTATGCGGTTCTTGGCGCGAGCGGCACAAGCCGAAGCTTGGGCATTGCCAAGGCCGTTTCGAGCCAATCGCGCGGATCGCAGGATATTCCGATTACGCCCTTTTCCACCAACTTGCAGAATTCCCACATGGAAACCGCCGAAAGAAGCATTTCCTCGTACTTATCCGGAGCGGAGATCAGTCGTTTCACTTTCCCCGAAAGGTTTTCGGGACGCACATGCCACCATACCCAGACGTGGGTGTCGAGCAAATACTTCACTTGCATGCGCTCCAAGCCGATTTACCCAACGGTGATACTATGTCTTTCTCGAACACCAACGTGTGGGCCAACTTGCCCGGCGTGGGCGTTCGGTCGTTGTTGCGGAAGGGAATCACCTCAACCAGCGGCTTACCGCGTTTGGTGACGATTACCGACTCCTTGGTCCGCGCGACGTTGCTGAATACTTGCAGACAGTGCGCCTTGAATTCGCTGATGGCCATGGTCTTCATGGAACATGCAACTCCTACATCCTACAACTAATATAGTCAACTATAATGACCATGTCAAGACGGGCGGTGAAGGGGCCCGTGAACGGTTGCTTATTGAACCCTGACGCGCTGGTTCGTGATTGGCGTATTTAGTCGCCGTTCAAAAACAAATTCGGTTTTTCATGCGCCAACCGCCCTCACCCCCGACCCCTCTCCCGCTTGCGGGAGAGGGGAGTAATTATTGAACGGCCGCTTATGATACCCGACGCTGCTGCGTCAAGGTCATCCACTTATTCGGC
>JAFGLH010000093.1 GCA_016928165.1 Pirellulales bacterium
AATAAGGTGCGTGCAAGCACGCACCCTACGGATTTGGAGCTTTCCGCAACAGTAACTAAGAACGTGTTTTGAAATTGAAAAATTAGCCCCCTCCCCCTTTGGGAGAGGGGGGATTTTCAAAACACGTTCTAATGCGAGTCGTCAGTTATCAGTTTTCAGTTCTTTATTTGCTGACTGAAAACTGATAACTGAAAACTGATAACTGATAACTGATAACTGACAGCTACTAGCTCCCATGGGCATTCGCAAATACAATCCGACCAGTCCGGGCCGCCGAGGGGCGACCGTTAGCGACTTCGCCGAGTTGACGCCCGGCGCCAAGCCGGTCAAAAAGCTGTTGAAGACCAAGCGGCGCAGCGGCGGTCGGAACAACCAAGGCAAGATCACCGCCCGGCACCGCGGCGGCGGACATAAACGAAAACTGCGGAAAATCGACTTCCGCCGCGACAAGGACGGCATCCCCGCCGTGGTCAATTCGATCCAGTACGACCCGAACCGCAGCGCTCGAATCGCCTTGTTGCACTACGTGGACGGCGAGAAAAGGTACATCCTCGCGCCGGAGGGATTGAAGGTCGGCGCTCAGGTCGTCAGCGGCAAGGACGCGCCGGTGGCGGTGGGCAATTGCCTGCCCTTGTCGGCGATTCCGCTGGGTACGGACATACACGGCGTCGAGTTGTTGCCGGGCCGGGGGGGCGTGTTGTGCCGCTCGGCCGGCATCAAAGCCACGCTGGCCGCCCGAGACGCCGACTGGGCGCAAATCAATTTGCCCAGCGGCGAAATTCGCCGCGTGCCGGCCGCATGCCGGGCGACGATCGGGGTGATCGGCAATTCGGACCACATGAGCATTGTGCTCGGCAAGGCGGGCCGCAAGCGATGGATGGGCCGCCGGCCGCACGTGCGCGGGACCGCCATGAACCCCATCGATCATCCACACGGCGGCGGCGAGGGACGAACCAAGGGCGGCCGCCATCCGGTTAGCCCCACCGGAAAATCCGCCAAGGGCGGGGCCACCAGAAAACGAAAAAAACCATCCAACAAAGCAATCGTCCGACGGCGAAAGTCGCGGAGATATGGACAGTTGAAGATTAAATAACAAAAATGGGAAGATCACTGAAAAAAGGCCCGTTCGTCGCACCAAAACTGTTTCTGAAGGTGCAGAAGCAGAACGAAGCGGGTACGAAGGAACCGATCAAGACCTGGGCCAGGGCATGCACAATCGTGCCCGAGTTCGTCGGCCATACGTTCATGGTCCACAACGGCAAGGTGCATGTAAAGGTTTTCGTGACCGAGGAGATGGTCGGACATCGGCTGGGAGAGTTCGCCCCCACGCGGACCTTCCGCGGACACGGCGGCAAAGGCAAACGATAAAGTTGTCGGTTGTCAGTTTTCAGTTCTTGAATTGCCGACTGAAAATTGATGACTGATAACTAAAAACCGATAACTGATAACCAATAAGATGGCATACCAGGCGACACACAGATTCGCGCGGATAAGCGCCCAAAAGGTGCGTCCGCTGGCCGATATGATTCGCGGCAAGTTGGCCGACGATGCCTTGGACATTCTCAAATATCAGCCGCACCGCGGGGCGCGGATGCTGGAAAAGGTGCTCCGCAGCGCGCTGAGCAACGCCGAGGACCAGCGGGCGCCGAACCTCCATCGCCTGGCGGTGGTCGATTGCCGCGTCGACGGCGGACCGATGTTCAAGCGGATGCGGCCCCATGCCCGGGGAATGGCCTCGATCATCAAAAAACGGTTCTCGCACATCCACGTGGAGTTGGAATGAAGTTCTCGGTTTTCAGTTGTCGGTTGTCGGTTCTTGAGCGGACGACTGAAAATTAAAACTGAAAGCTGAAAACTGAAAGCTGAAAACAAGAAAAACACATGGGTCAAAAAGTAAATCCCGTCGGATTTCGCACCGGCATCATGACCGGCTGGAAGAGTCGTTGGTACGCCTCGAAGCAGGAGTTCGCCGACTTGCTGGTCGAGGACCAGAAAATCCGCAACTACATCAAGGGGCGCAAGGACAAGTTCGGCAAGCCGCTCTATCCGGCCATCGCCAAGATCGAGATCGAGCGGACCCGCGACGAGGTGAAGGTCGTGCTCTTTTCGGCCCGGCCGGGAATCCTGATCGGACGGAAAGGGGAACGGGTCGAGGAACTGCAAAACGAATTGCAAGAGAAGACCGGCCGTCGGATAAACATCAAGATCGAAGAAATCAATCGCCCCGAGGTGGTGGCCCAACTCGTGGCCGAGGACATCGCCGAACAGTTGGAAAAGAGGGCCGGCTTTCGTCGAACAATGAAGCGGGCGCTGGAACAAACGATGGAGGCCGGGGCGAAAGGAATCAAAATACGATTGTCCGGCAGATTGGGCGGAGCGGAAATGTCGCGCTGCGAAAAGCAGATCGCCGGCTCCATCCCGCTCAGCACGCTGCAAGCGAAAATCGACTACGGCTTCACCGAAGCGCTGATCGCCCAAGGGCACATCGGCGTGCAAGTGTGGATCAACCAGGGATCGTACAGCGAGGACCAGACCGATGGCGTTGATGCCAAAACGGGTCAAGCACCGAAAAAGTCAAAGAGGACGTATAAAAGGTAACGCCTCCCGGGGAAACCGGGTCGTCTTCGGCGATTACGGCTTGCAGACGCTGCAAGGCGGCTGGATCAGCGCGCAGACGATCGAGGCCGGCCGCATCGCCGCCCAGCAATACCTCCGCACCGAAGGCCGGCTCTACATCCGCGTCTTCCCCCACAAACCGATCACCTCCATTCCCCTGGAAACCCGCATGGGCAAGGGAAAGGGCGAGCCGGAATACTGGGCCGCGGTGGTCAAGCCGGGTACTGTGCTTTACGAAATCGGCGGCATCTCCGAAGAGGCCGCCCGACTGTGTTTCGCCCGACTGGCCCACAAAATGCCCATTAAAGTCCGCTTCCTCAAACGAAGACCGATGTAGGAGAGGGAGTATACTGTTTTCAGTTATCAGTTTTCAGTTTATGAATACTGAAAACCAATCAACTGTAATTATTCACAACCGACAACTGAAAACTGACAACCGACAATTGAAAACTAAGCAATGACCAAGGCTTCCGAACTACGAGAGATGAGCGACGAGCAGTTGGCGCTGACCTTAAAGGACACGGTCGGCAACCTGTTCCATCTGCGCTTGCAAGCGCAGACCGAGCGGCTCGACGCCCCCAGCGAGTTGAGAAAACAGCGGCGTTTGATCGCCAGGATCAAAACGCTCCAGAACCAGCGGCGGCGCAGGGCCGAACGGACCGCGAACGTCGGTCGCGCCGAAGACAAAGCCGCGGCCGTCGTTGAAAATAAAACCGCGACCCCCGGTCGCGCCGCAGAAATAGGATAATTTCCCATGCCCAAGCGAGTACGAACCGGCATCGTCACCAGCGACAAGACGGCCAAGACGCGCCGGGTGGAAATCCCTCGGCTGGTCAAGCACCCTAGATACGGAAAGTACATCCGCCGCAAAACGGTCTGTCACGTACACGACGAAAACAACGAATCGGGCATGGGCGACCGGGTGGAAATCGTCGAATCGCGGCCAATGTCGAAAACCAAGCGTTGGTCGTTGGTGCGGGTGGTGGAAAAGGGACGGTTGGTGGACGTGGCCAGTATGAGGGCCGCCGCGCGGCGAGGCAAAAAGGCCGCCCAGGAAACCGAGGAGGACGCGCAACCATGATCCAGATGCAAACCCGGCTGGCCGTAGCCGACAACACCGGCGCTAAGGAGTTGATGTGCGTCAAGGTGTTGGGGGGATCGCGAAGGCGATTCGCCCGTGTCGGCGACATCATAGTTTGCAGCGTCAAGGCCGTCACCCCCGGCGCAGAACTAAAAAAGGGGACGGTGGTCCGGGCGGTGGTCGTCCGCTGCAAGCAGCCCACCAGACGCCCCGACGGCAGCTACGTCCGCTTCGACAGCAACGCGGCCGTGATTATCGACAACGAACGGAACCCGAAGGGAACGCGCATTTTCGGCGCCGTCGCCCGGGAATTACGTGATCGGAACTTCATGAAAATCGTCAGCCTCGCCGGCGAGGTGGTTTAAAGCTATGAGTTTGACAGTAAATAGATGGTAGCTCAAAACTCAAGGCTCAAAGCTCAAAGCTCAAAAGTATAAGTTATGCGTATCAAAACCAACGACACCGTACGAGTCATCGCCGGCGACGACCGGGGCGCCACGGGCAAAGTGCTCCGCGTGGAGAAGAAAAAGAACAAGCTGGTCGTCGAGGGCGTCAACCGGGCATACAAGCACGTCCGCCGCAGCCAGAAGAACCCGCAAGGAGGACGGCTGTCGAAGGAGATGCCGATCTCGGCGAGCAACGTGCAGTTGGTTTGCGCGGCGTGCGGCGCCGCCGCCCGCTTCGGCGTGCGATACCTAAACAACGGCGCCAAGGAACGTTATTGCAAGAAATGCGGCGCCGAGGGCGGGCAAATTTCCCCGCCAAAACAACGCCGCGAAAAATAACAACACCGATCGACAATGGCCGCAGATAAAGCAAAAAAACCGAAAAAGGCCGACAAAGCCGACAAGCCGCAAGAGCCGCAAGTGGTTCCCATGCCCCGCTTGCAGGAAAAGTACGCCAAGGAAATCTTACCCGGCTTGGCCGGTAAATTGGGCCGTAAAAATCCCATGTCGCTGCCGCGGCTGGAGAAGATCGTAGTCAACATGGGCGTCGGCAAGGCAATCGGCGAAAAGAAATACATGGAGGAAGCCGTCGAAGCGCTAAAGCAAATCACCGGACAAATGCCCGTGATTACGCACAGCCGCAAGTCGATCGCCAATTTCAAGCTCCGCGAGGGAATGGCCATCGGCTGCAAGGTGACGCTGCGGAAGAAGCGAATGTACGAGTTCCTCGACCGGCTGATCTCGCTGACCTTGCCCCGCGTCCGCGACTTCCGCGGCCTCTCGCCGAAGGCCTTCGACGGCCGGGGGAACTACAACCTGGGCCTGAACGAACTGCTGGTCTTTCCCGAAATAAACCCGGACAAATTTTCCTTCGCCCAGGGAATGAACGTGACGCTGGTGACCAGCGCCGAAAACGACGATGAAGCGAGGACGTTGTTGAAGGAATTTGGAATGCCCCTGCGGGCGACGTGACTTTGGTTTTTCAGTTTTCAGTTGTCCGTCATCAGTTTTTATATTATTGATGTCTGATAGCTAAAAACTGACAACTGATTGCTGACAACTGATAAATTACAATGGCAAGTAAATCGAAGATCGCCAAGGCGTTGAAAGAGCCGAAGTTTTCCACCCGTCGCGTGAGGCGGTGCCGGATTTGCGGACGCCCCCGGGCCGTGTACCGGAAGTTCGGCATCTGCCGAATTTGTTTCCGCAAGCTCGCCGACGAGGGTGTAATTCCCGGCGTCCGCAAGGCAAGTTGGTAGAAACGCGCCTTGCTTCGGCCCATGCCGGCGTTATGGAAAATTACCGGATGAATTTCAGACTACGGAAAGGTCGCGACGTTTCGCCAGGACCATACTTAGGATCATTAAACCGATGATGACCGACCCGATCGCCGATATGTTGACTCGCATCCGCAACGCGGTGCGCGTCGAACGGCCCCAAGTCGATATGCCGCTCTCCAAAATCAAACGGGGATTGGCTGAAGTCCTCAAACGCGAAGGATACATTTGGGACTGGGAGGAAGTGGAAGGAAAACCGGCGAACTCGCTGCGCGTCCACCTGAAATACGGGCCGAACGGCGAGCGGGTGATTCGACGCATCCGTCGCGTCAGCAAGCCGGGCCACCGCGTCTACAGCGGCGCCGCGCACCTGAAACCGATCCTCGGCGGACTGGGCATCAGCGTCATCAGCACCAGCCGCGGGGTGATCAGCGACCGAGAGGCCCGACAACGAAAACTCGGCGGAGAGGTCCTCTGCGAAATATGGTGACGTTTTTCCAACTGAATACTGATCGCTGGCCGCCGGCCACTAACCACTAATAGCAATGTCGCGGATCGGAAAAAAACCGGTGCCCATCCCGCCGGGGGTGAAGGTGCAACTGAACGGCCGCACGGTCGCCGTGGAAGGCCCCAAGGGAAAACTCCAATGGGAGCATCGCCCCGAAATTTCCATGTCCTTCGACGAAAAGGCCAACGCAATCGTGGTCCAACGACGCGACGACCAACGCAACAGCCGAGCTCTGCACGGGCTGAGCCGCTCGCTGCTGGCCAACATGATCGTCGGCGTCACGCAAGGGTATGAAAAACGCTTGGAAATCCAGGGCGTCGGCTACCTCGCCGCCGTGCAAGGCAAGGTGCTGCAACTCCGCGTCGGTCTGGCGAATGAATTGCAAGTACCCATCCCCGACGGCATTGCCGTGGGGGTGCCCGACCAACAGCATATCGTGATCCAAGGAATAGACAAACAACTGGTGGGCCATTTCGCCGCTTCCGTGCGAGCACTGCGGAAGCCCGAACCTTACAAGGGCAAGGGAATCCGCTACCTCGGCGAACCGGTCCGACGCAAACAAGGCAAGGCGATGGTGAAATAAGGCAACAACGGTTGAGGCGGCGGTTTATTCAAGTTGAGACGGCGGTTCAACCGCTACCCCAACAAAGACGGCTTGCCTCAACACAAGAGGATAAACAGCGATGAGACAAGAAAAAAGAATCGGCCGCCAGCGCAAGCGGAGGGCCTTGCGGGTCCGCAGCCGGCTGAAGCAAGTCGCCAAACGGCCCCGTCTGTGCGTCTTCCGCAGCCGGCAGAATTGTTACGCCCAAATCATCGACGACCGCCAAGGAAGGACCATCGCCGCCGCCGGAACGCTGGACAAGCAACTCCGCAAACAGATCGGCCGCGGCGGGAACAAAGCGGCCGCCGCCGCGGTGGGCAAGGAAATCGCCCAGCGGGCGCTGGCCGCCGGCGTGAAAGAGGTCGTTTTCGACCGGCGCTTTTACAGATACCACGGACGCGTGGCCGCTCTGGCGGATGCCGCCAGGGAAGCCGGTTTAATTTTTTAGCGGCCGTCCAATAATTACTCCCCTCTCCCGCAAGCGGGAGGTGGGCCGGGGGTGAGGGCGGTTGGCGAATGATAAACCGAAGTTGTTTTTGAACGGCGACTTAGTGGTCGGTGGCCAGTGGCCAGCGGCCAGTAAGTAAGGGACTATGAATTAAAAACGTGTTATGAAATTGAAAAATTAGTCCCCTCTCCCAAAGGGAGAGGGCAGATTTTCAAAACACGTTCTAACGCGAACACTGGCCGCTGGCCACTGACTATTAGCCACTTATAAAACCATGTCAACCGACGAAATCCAAGGACAACTGATCGACAAGATGGTCAAGATCCGCCGCTGCGCCGCGGTGGTCAAGGGAGGACGGCGGTTCAGCTTCGCCGCGATGGTGGTCGTCGGCGACGGCCAAGGCAAGGTGGGTTGGGGATACGGAAAAGCAAACGAGGTGCCGCCCGCCGTCGAAAAGGCCGTTAAGGACGGCTCCCGAAAAATGATTGCCGTGCACATGGAGGGGACCTCCATTCCGCACACGGTGACGGGTGAATACGGCGCGGCCAAGGTGGTTCTCGCCCCCGGCGCGCCCGGAACGGGCGTGATCGCCGGGGCGGCCGTCCGCGCCGTCTGCGAAGCCTGCGGTCTGAAGGACGTGTTGACCAAAAGCTTTGGATCGAACAACCCCATCAATCTCGTAAAAGCCGCCTTCAACGCCCTTGAACAACTCCGCTCGCCGAGCGAAGTCGAACGCCTGCGGGGAGTATCGCTCACATGAATCTCAACGACGTACATCGCGGAATAACGAAAAATAAACCGCGCAAGCGCATCGGCCGAGGACCAGGCTCGGGACACGGCAAAACCTCCACCCGCGGCCATAAAGGTCAGGGATCGAGGTCCGGCTACACCAGCAAGGCGGTGTTTGAAGGGGGAAAAATGCCCCTGGTCCGCCGCGTCCCCAAACGCGGCTTCAACAACCGCTGGGCCGAAACGGTGGCCGTCGTCAATCTCGGCGTTTTGAACGAACACTTCCGGGCCGGCCAGCAGGTCTCGCCCCAGACGCTCGAGGAGAAAGGGCTCCTGAAAGGACGATACGACCTGCTCAAGATTTTGGGAAACGGAGAATTGACCAAGAAGCTCGAAGTGTCGGCCCATCGTTTCAGCCGCGCGGCGACCGAAAAGATCGAAAAAGCCGGCGGACAAACAGTCGTCCTGCCCGGAAAAAAACCGGTGGCGAAGAATAAGATGAGGAGCTAGTGGCGGAGGGTCATCGATAAGGAGCGAGAAACGATGATTATTTTACGGATCAATTCCTCGTCCCCCGTCCCTCGCCCCTAATCCCTCACAGAAGGATCGAGCCATGTGGGAAAAGATTCGCGTCATCTTCACCATCCCGGAGCTGCGGCAGAAAGTTCTGCTGACCCTCGGCCTGCTGGCCATCTACCGTGTCGGATGGCAAATTCCCCTGCCGATCGTCGACACCGAAGGCATGACCGCCTTCTTCAAGGGGGGGACCGGCGGTTTGGCCGACTTGCTCAACCAGATATCCGTCTTCAGCGCCAGCCAGCTTAGCCAGGCGACGATCTTCGGGTTGGGCATCATGCCCTACATCTCCGCCTCGATTATCTTCCAGTTGCTCGGCAGCGTCTATCCGCCCTTGGAAAAGCTGCAAAAAGAGGGTGAAAGCGGCCGGAAAAAAATCAACGAGTACACCCGCTACGCCACCGTCATCATCTGCATCGGTCAAAGCTGGTTCTACGTCGGTTTCCTCATCCAAAACAACCTGATACACGATCAGTTCCTCTCCGCCGGCGGGTCGTTGCCCTTCACCTGGCAACTGGTCGGCGTGATGACGATGACCGCCGGCACGGTGTTTCTGATGTGGCTCGGCGAACAGATCGACGAATACGGCATCGGCAACGGCATCAGCCTGTTGATCATGGCCGGCATCCTCGCGCGGATGTTTCCCGTTTTATATCAGGACATCATCCTTCCCATTTCCGAAACCGGCTTGGCGCTGGGCGGAGTCCGCGGCACCATCGGCGTCGAGAAATTGTTCCTGCTGACGGTGCTTTTCGTGGGCGTGGTGCTGGGGATCGTGTTGATCACCCAAGGCCAGCGCCGCATCCCCACGCAAAGCGCGAAACACGTCCGCGGACGCCGCGTCTACGGCGGCACGCGGCAATATCTCCCCCTGCGAATCAACCAGGCCGGCGTCATGCCCATCATCTTCGCCAGCAGCCTGCTGTTGTTCCCCTCGGTGATCTTCCAGTATTTCGCCAGCCACTACAGTTCCTCCTTCTGGGGACCGCTGGAGGAGGCCTTCCGCCGCGGCGACTCCTGGATTTACAACGTAACATACGTCGTCTTGATCTACTTCTTCTGCTACTTCTGGACCGCCATTTCCTTCAATCCCAAGGACATGTCGGACAACCTGAAAAACTACGGCACCTTCATCCCCGGCTATCGCCCCGGCAGACGCACGGCCGACTATCTCGAAAAGGTCATGGTGCGGATCACCTACGTCGGCGCCGGCTTCCTCGCCGTGGTGGCCATTGTGCCCACGGTCCTCTCGGCCATGGCCGAAGTCCCCTACGACCTGTCCAGCTTCTACGGCGGGACCAGTCTGCTGATCGCCGTCAGCGTGGCCTTCGACGTGGTCCAGAAAGTTGACAGCCATCTGGTGATGAGGAACTACAAGGGGCTTTTGGAAAAAGGATAGTTTACCGAGAACATCAGCACGGAAATACAAGCATGCGAATAGTATTCATCGGACCGCCCGGCTCGGGCAAAGGGACTCAAGCGCAACGTTTGGTCGAACTTTACGGACTGGCCCACCTTTCCACAGGCGACATGCTCCGCGCCGCCCGAGAGGCGAAGACCGAAATCGGCTTGAAGGCCGACCGATACATGTCCGCCGGCGACCTGGTCCCCGACGACATCATCGTGACGATCATCACCGAGCGGATCGGCCAGCCGGATTGCCGAAACGGATACCTGCTGGACGGTTTCCCGCGGACGATCGCCCAGGCCCAGGCGCTCGACGAGATGTTGGCCGACAAGGGCACCCCGCTGGACGCGGCCGTCGAGTTAAAAGTCCCCGAGGAGGAGCTTTTCCAGCGATTGGCTGGCCGCGGCCGGGCCGACGACTCGCCCGAGGTAATCCGCCAACGGCTGGAAGCATATCGCAAACAGACCAAGCCCCTGTTGGACTATTACAACCAGCAAAACCTCTTCGTGAGCATCGACGGATTGGGAACAGTGGACGAAGTATTCGAGCGCGCCAAGGCGATTTTAGACAAACTTTTGTAGCGCTACGTCGAATCATTAGTGGGGAGCCGACCGGAGTGGAGATATTACGATCGCCGCGCGAGATTGCCCAAATGCGCAAGGCCGGGTTGCTGGTCTGGGAAGTGCATCGGCGCGCCTCGTCGATGATACGCCCGGGCGTGACCACCGCGGAAATCGACGCCGCGGTGGACGGTTTTTTCGTCCGGCACAACGCCATTCCGTTGTTCAAGGGCGTGCCCGGCGAGGTGCCTTTTCCCGCCGCCACCTGCATCTCGGTCAACGATGAGGTGGTCCACGGAATCCCCGGTTCCCGGAAGTTGGTCGAGGGAGACATAGTAAGCATCGACACCGGCTGCAAGCTGGGCGGCTGGTGCGGCGACGCGGCGGCGACCTATCCGGTCGGCCGAATCGCGCCGGACGTGCAACGGCTGCTGGACGTTACCCGAAACGTCCTCAGTCTGGCCATTGCGCTGCTGGACCGCCGTCAGCGTTGGAGCCAGGTCGCCGCGGAAATGGAGCTTTATGTGAAGAAACACAAGTTTTCCATTGTCGAGGCGTTCGTCGGACACGGTATCGGCCGCGAAATGCACGAAGACCCTCAAGTCCCCAATTTCGTCGACCATAAGCTACGCCGCGGGAGCGGCGATTTCCGCCTCGCAAAGGGACTGGTCATCGCCATCGAACCAATGGTGAACATGGGCAATAAACGGGTTCGCACCAAACCCGATCATTGGACGCAAGTAACCGTCGACGGAATGCCGAGCGCACACTTCGAGCACACCGTGGCAATTACCGAAAACGGACCGCTGGTGCTCACCGCCGGCCCGAACGGAGAAAGTTGGTAACAAGTAGGTGAGGCTATAATTTACGCGGAAAAAATATCGATGATAAACGTCGAGGCGCCGGGATGTCGCGCAAAGATCGCCTTGCAATCAACCGCCACCCCCCCGTGCGTATGGAATGTGTGTGCAGAAATCGGGCCAAATAATAAATATTTTCGCCGGGGGGGCTTGTGTCTATTTGGGTCCGGCGTTTATACTTAGGCGCTTTGCCCCGAGCAGGCCGACAATTTAATAATCATTCGATGCAGTCATGAAAGTTCGCAGCAGCGTAAAACGGATTTGTGAGAAATGCAAAATCGTCCGTCGCCGGGGCGTCGTGTATGTGGTCTGCAGTAGCAACCCGCGGCATAAACAACGCCAGGGTTGACCGCAATGGAATATAGGAGTGCGTCGTAATGCCGCGTTTGTTGGGCGTTGACATTCCGAATGAGCGTCCGGTAATAATTTCGTTGACGTATTTGTACGGCGTTGGCCCGAAGATCGCCCGCGATCTTTGCCACAAGGCCGGCATCTCCCCGCAGATTCGTGCCCACGAGTTGCGCGAGGACGAGCTGGCCCGGTTGGCGGCCCTGCTGGACAAGGATTACGTCGTCGAAGGACAGCTTCGCCGCCAGCGGAACCAGAACATCGTCCGGCTGAAAGACATCGGCTGCTATCGCGGCCTTCGCCACCGGCGCGGTCTGCCGGTCCGCGGCCAACGCACCCGCACAAACGCCCGCACGAGAAAAGGCCCCAAGAAAACCGTGGCCGGCAAAAAGGGCGTCAAGGATTTGAGGTAGAATTAGCGGCCGGCGGTCTGTCGCCGAGGCCGAAAGAATGGAGCATTTCGTAAGTGGCAAAGACAGGTTCATCGACAACGCGAAAGAAGGTTCGCCGCAACGTGACGGCGGGCGTGGCTCACATCAAGGCCACCTTCAACAACACTGTCATCTCCATCGCAGACGCCAAGGGCGAAGTGCTCTGCTGGTCCAGCGCCGGCACCTGCGGGTTCAAGGGCAGCCGCAAGAGCACGCCCTTCGCCGGCCAGATGGCGGCCCAGCAGGTCGCCGGCAAGGCAATCAAAAGCGGGATGAAGGAAATTGACGTGAAAGTGAAAGGCCCGGGCAGCGGCCGCGAAAGCGCCATCACCGCCCTGCAAGCCGCCGGACTTAAAATCAAATCGATCGAGGACGTCACTCCCTTGCCGCACAACGGATGTCGTCCGAAAAAGAGACGAAGAGTATAACATTAGAGAGCAGGAGGGAGATGCTGGAGATCAGAATGTTATAGTAACGTTTGATCCCGGCTGCCGACCCCTGGCTCCTAACCCCTGACCCCTGACCCCTGATCCTAGACCCTTAATATGGCCCGTCGACATTCACCGGTCTGCCGTCTTTGCCGCCGCGAAGGGACGAAACTGTTCCTCAAGGGGAGCCGTTGCGATACGCCCAAGTGCGCGTTCGAACGGCGCGAATCACCCCCGGGAATGAACCTTTCCCGCCGCGGCAAGCTGACCGATTACGGAATCCACCTCCGCGAAAAGCAAAAAGTCAAAAATCACTACGGATTGCTGGAGCGGCAATTCCGCAAGATTTTCGCGCAGGCGGATCGGGGCAAAGGCAACACGGGCGAGGAGTTGATGAGCCTTTTGGAACGCCGTTTGGACAACGTCGTTTATCGTCTGGGATTTGGACACTCGCGGGCGCAAGCCCGCCTGTTGATCGCTCACGGCCACGTAACGGTCAACGGCCGCCGCGTGAACGTCGCCAGCTACTCGACCCGGCCGGGAGACGTGATCCGCGTGAAGAACCGCCCCAAGAGTTTGCAACTCGTCGAATCGGTGCTGGCCGAGTCGAACCGCGAGGTGCCCGATTTCCTCAGCCGAGTGGACGGCACTCCTCCCGAAGGACACGTCCTCCGCTTGCCCGAGGCCGCGGACGCCTCGATCCCGGTGCAACCCCGCTTGATAGTCGAGCTTTGTTCCAAATAGCCGCAGATTGTCGCAAGTATTGTAATTGGATCGGAGCATTCCCATGCGAATCAGATGGCGTGGACTGGAATTGCCCAGCCTGATTACGGCCGAACGAACGTCCCTCTCGCCCACCTACGGCAAGTTCACCGCCGAGCCGTTCGAGCGGGGATTCGGGACGACGATCGGCAATAGTCTCCGCCGCATTCTGCTCTCCAGCCTCGAAGGCAGCGCGGTGACGCAAATCAAGCTGCACGGCGCCCAACACGAGTTCGGCCCGCTGCCGGGAGTTTTTGAAGACGTCACCGACATCGTCCTCAACGTCAAGTCGCTGGTGGTGAAGAACTACAGCGAGCAGACGCGGGTGATGCGGGTCGAGAAAAACGAAAAAGGCCCCGTCACCGCCGCCGACATCCAGACCGACGAGCAGGTCGAATTGATCAACAAGGACCACGTCATCGCCACGCTGACCGAGGACGTGCCTTTCATCCTGGAAATGGTGGTGGAAAACGGTCGAGGCTACGTGCCGGCCGCCGAACACTCGCCCCAGGTCCAAGAGATCGGCATTATCCCCATCGACGCCGCCTTCAGCCCCGTGGTCCGCGTCCGTTACGAAGTCGAGGAGACCCGCGTCGGCCAAAAAACCAACTACGACAAACTGACCATGGAAATTTGGACCAACGGCTCGGTGACGCCCGAGCTGGCCTTGGTCGAGTCGGCCAAAATCCTCCGCAAACACCTCAACGCCTTCGTCCAGTACAACGAACTGGGGCCGATGGTCCACAGCGAAACCCGCGCCGTCGGCGCGATCGCCCTCGACCAGGCAACCGAAGCAAAGCTGGCCATGAGCCTGGCGGAATTGGAACTTTCGGTCCGGGCGACGAACTGCCTGGAGTCGGAAAACATCACCACCGTCCGAGACCTGGTCTCCAGGACCGAGGAGCAGATGATGGAGGTCCGCAACTTCGGCGAAACCACCATGGCCGAAGTCCGCGAAAAACTCTCCGACATCGGGCTGCGAATGGGCATGCGGCTGCCCCCCGCGCCGACGACCATACTGTAAATCTTATAATTCTTTTGCTTGTCGGGGTGGCAGCTTTACTGCCGCACCGGCATATTGAACGACCATGCGACACAGAAATCGAGGCCGAAAACTCGGCCGCAATCCGAGCCATCAACGGGCGTTGCTCCGCAGCCTGGCCACCGCGCTGATACTGACCGAGCGCGACGCCGAGGACGAGATCAACAAGCCGCCCAAGGTCAAGGGCCGCATCACCACCACGCTCCAGAAGGCCAAAGAGGTCCGCCCCCTGATCGAACGCTGCATCACCATCGCCCGAAACGCGCTCCCCTATCAGGACGAGGCCGACCAGTTGGAGCCAAACGCCGAGCGAAACAGCGACCAATGGCGGGCCTGGCGGTCCAGCGAACAGTGGCGGCAATGGTGCAAGACCATTGCCCCGGTGGTCGCCGCACGGCGCCGCGCCCTGCGGCTGTTGG
Source organism: Pirellulales bacterium (assembly GCA_016928165.1). Classification (GTDB taxonomy): domain Bacteria; phylum Planctomycetota; class Planctomycetia; order Pirellulales; family Thermoguttaceae; genus JAHIKV01. Next base: position 14,544 of record JAFGLH010000093.1, read on the forward strand.
GTAATAAACGCGCGGTCCGCATCCTTTTCGAGGACATCGCCCCCCGCTTCGCCGACCGCGACGGCGGCTACACCCGCGTCATGCGGCTGGCAAAGCCCCGACTGGGCGACGCCGGCACACGCGCCATCCTCGAACTGGTCGGCAAAAACGACCGCCTCCGCCGCAAGGCCGCCAAACCCTCCTTCCAAATCGACGAGACCGACGACGAAATAGACGAACGGACCGAAGATGTCAAGCCGGTCGATACGCCCGAAGTCGAGCCGGTAGATTCAACGAAAGAATCGTAGGCCGGGGCGAATCCCCGGCAATATTGCCCGCCGGGTCGCAACCGGGCCTGCTTGTTCCCTCTTTCCGCATGGGAACGCACGAACGATGGATTCCCTCCGCCAGCCGCGAAATCTGCGCCGCGACCGGCCCGCGCCGACCGGCTTCGACTTCACCGGACATATCCGGCTGCTCTGCGAGGACATGACCACTCGGTTGGAACAACTCCGCCACATCGACATGTCGCGGGTGGCAATCGGCTTCGCCCAGACCCGCCTGGCCGGCAGCCAGGGCCTGCACGCCACGCTCTCGCCGATGCGGTTCGCCGGCGGCCGGCTGCACCTCTTTCGCCGCAAGCGCCGCTGGGGCATGCAGCGGCTGTTCGCCCCCGACGGCCGCGAGATGCTCTACATCCTCACCTTCTACCTGCCGCGGTTCCTCGACCTGCCGTTCCGCGAAAAACTAACCACGGTCTTGCACGAACTATGGCACATCGGCCCAAAATTCGACGGCGATCTTCGCCGGCTGGGCGGCCGCTGCCACGCCCACGGCCCTTCGCAAAAACAATACGACGCCCACATGGAGACCCTGCTCGACCGCTGGCTTTCCCTGGACCCGCCCGATTCGATCTACGATTTCCTCCGCCGCGATTATCAGGAACTTTCCTCTCTCCACGGCCGCGTCTGGGGGAGCAAAATCCCCAGCCCCAAGCTGATCCCGCTCGATTGACATGTTGCTCGGCCGCCCTCGGCCGCGATCGGGTATTGCTGGCAACTCATACATCGCCCATAATTCACACAGCCAAGGGCGGCTGTGCTACGCGTGAAAACGCATTCCAAGCACATATCCGAGTGACTAAGCGGTTGTTGAAATATTACTCCCCTCGCACGCTTGCGGGAGAGGAGCAGGGGGTGGCGTGATGAAAACGGGGACTGGCTCCGCAATCCCTTGTATTGTTGCGCAACGAAAACCACTACTGATTGCGGCGCATGTCCCCGTTTTCATCAGCCCAGGCCGGGGGTGAGGGCGGCCGCAAAAAAACTCCATAGTTATTCTTAAACTGGACTTTTGCAAATTTGTCCCCTCTCCCTTTGGGAGAGGGGTCGGGGGTGAGGGCATGGGAAAATCGCGCAAGCAAGTCAAGG
>JAFGLH010000094.1 GCA_016928165.1 Pirellulales bacterium
GCCGGCGGAAGACTCGACCTTGTATGTGCATGGCCCTTCGAGAATCACTCTTGCGCCGCTCTTATAAGTAATTTCCATCAGGCCGGAGGTCAGGGCGTATTCGCGTCCCAGCGGGACCGACGCGCCGACGATCATCCGCGTGTCGGCTTCGGCCCAGCGGCAGTCTTTCATTCCGGTGATTCGTCCGACGAAAACCGGCGCGGGCGCGCTTTGCTTCTGAGCTACTCCTGCAGACGAAGGTATAACGTGCGATATCTTATATGCCCAAGCCCCCAGCAGCATCAAGGCCAAGACCACCGTGGCGACCATGTATGAGAAGACCGGCCCGCCGACAAATGAGGGGGAGAGAGGAGAGGCAAGAGGGGAGAGAGAAGGAATCGCAATCGGCAGATCGGGAATCTCCGAACCTATCTTTCCGCGCACCGCCTGCTCGTCGGTGTAGCGAAGCAGTTCCTCCGACGAGAACGGCCGGCCGGGCGTCATCTGCCAGGCCAGCCGGGCGTGCAATTCCAAGCATGCGATGTAATGGTCGCGGGCCGCCGGGTCTTCGCTCAGCAACCGACCGAGCGCCGCCAACTCGTCGGCCGAGGCGAGTTGATCGCACATCCGGTCGATCAGCCGGTCCAAATCGCGCTCGTCGTTGGCCCGCTCGAAGTTCATCCCGTCAAATCCCCTTCTTCGCTTCGTTTCATGCTCTCTTCCACGCACTTGCGAAGCAACCGCCGAATTCGGCCCAAGGATTGAGAGACGGCGTTTTCCGACCGCCGCAACCGTTCCGCCAGCACCTTTACCTGGACGCTCCCGGTATAACGGAGTTTGATCAGTTCTCGGTCGGCGTTGCCGAGTTGTTCGATGCAGCCGAGCAGCTTCTCGGCATAAAGATCGTCCCGGCGCCGATCGACTTCATCGATCCGCCTGGCCAGCGCGTCGAGCACGCGAGGCTCCAGGATCGGCATGTCATTGGCGTGGACCTGCCGATAGCGCAGCACTCGATACCGCGCGATCTCCCGCGCCCAGGCGTTGAAGTTCGTGCCCGGCTCGAACTGATCGAACTTCTCCCAAAGCACCAAATTGGTGTCCTGTAGCACGTCGTGGGCGTCGATGGGATTGCCGATCAACGTAACGATGTAGACATAGAGCGAGTGTTGACAGGAGGAGTAAAGCTCCAAAAACTCCTCCGTCCGTCGCGCGTCGGAAAATCGCCGTTGGTCGGGCATATTATCCATGATAATAGGCGGGCGCAATAAAGTTTCCAAAAAGGAGGGGACGCTCCCCAAGGCCCGCTGTAGCTTAATATGGGAATTCGAGAAATCTGAGGGTGCAAAATCGGCATATAAGCGATAAGGCACCCTTCCCTAGATGGGGCAGGACGTCAAAGTGTAACCGTTCATGGGCTGGGGACTGGCTCATTTTTCGCCCTTTCAAGGACGAAAAATGTGCCTGTTCCCTTCACCGCCGACGCGGTGAATCGCGAAAATTTGGACAGTCCCCTCTGAACGGTTGCGTCAAAGTTTCCTGCTGTCGTAGGCCCAATGGAGCAGCGCCTGGCGCTGTTTCCGCCGGCAATCGAGGTCGCCCGGCCGACAGTTCTTCCTGATCTGGACGACGTGCCGCTGGATGGCCTTCCAGCGTTTGATCTGCCGCGGGTCGTCCGGGCAGCGCCGGCCCAAATAATAGCGGCAGTACCACTGAAACCATCCCCGCGGGTCTTCCTCGTAAATCCACCCCTTCTCTCGCCAGTAAGAGAGCGGCTGCGAGGCGTTGATGCCGAAAAAGTTTAGCTCCGGGTCGTGAAACTCGTGGCAGAGCTTGGCCCCGGCGAACCACTCGTCGGGAAATTCGTCGCCGCAGTCGGTCATGTACTTGCCCCCGAAGACGCCCAGCCGCAGCATCTCCTCCGGCGTCAGTTCCGGCTTGAACTCGGCGTGGAAGTCGCGCCCGGTCGGCGCGGCAAGCAGGTACTCGTATCCCTGCTGCATCAGGTCGTTGACGACGATCTGTTTTCCTCGCATGGCGATGCCCCCCGCCGAACGAAAACGCAACAGGGCGGAACGTAATCGGACAAGACAATAGAAGTCTACGTCGCACCTCGCCACCCGTCAATGGGAGAAGTATACGCCCATAATCCGACTCGACGCCGGGCGGACGGCCCGATAAAATAGGCGATTTGCATTTCTCTGCGATGAAAAAACCATCGGTGTGTGTATGACGCAAGCCGCGCGAAGAGTGGTCGTTACCGGGGTGGGATTTGTGTCTCCACTGGGCAACACCAAGGAATCGTTGTGGGAATCGCTCTCCTCGGGCCGCAGCGGCGTGGCTCTGTTGGATTGTCCCGATGCCGGTTCCTTGCCGGTCGGTTTCGGCGCCGCGGCCCGGCAGTTCACCGGCGAGATCGACGACTTCGGCCTTTTGCCGAAAGAGCAAAAGAAGGCGATTCGCAAGGGGCTGAAGGTAATGTGCCGCGAGTGTCAAATGGGCGTGGCAGCCGCGCAAATGGCCCTGGCCGACGCCGGCCTGGGCTGCGGCCAAACCGACCCCGACCGGAGCGGAGTCGTCTTCGGCATGGATTACCTCCTTTCCGACCCGGAGGAGTTTTTCGAGGGGGTGCAATACTGCCGAGACGAACACGGACGGTTCCAATACTCTCGCTGGGGAAGCGATGGCTTGGCGAAGATGTCGCCGCTGTGGCTGCTGAAATACCTGCCGAACATGCCGGCCAGCCACCTGGCCATCTACAACGACTTTCGCGGACCGAACAACTCGCTGACCATGCGCGAGTCGGCGGCCGACGCCGCTCTGGGCGAGGCGTATCGGATCATCCGTCGCGGCGACGCCGACGCGATGCTCGTCGGCGCCACCGGCTCGCGGCTGCACCCGATGAAGATGATACACGCGCTGGGCCAGGAAGAAGTGGCCGCCGGCGACGGGGATCCGACCGCAATGAGCCGGCCCTTCGACCGCGACCGGCGCGGCATGGTCCTCGGCGAAGGGGCGGGCGTGGTGGTCGTCGAGGAGCTTGCCGTCGCGGAAGCCCACGGGGCAACGATCTACGGCGAGGTAATCGCCGCCGCCGGCAGCTCGGTCGTCGGCCGCCGGCTCCTGGCCCGTCGCGGCCGGGCGATGCAAAACGCGCTTGAAGCGGTGTTGCGCAACGCCGGCGCTGGACCGGACGACGTGGGCCATCTGCAAGCGCACGGACTCGGTTCACGCAGCGGCGACGCCGAGGAGGCGGCGGCCGTCCGGCAGGTTTTCGCCGGTCGGAAAACACCCCTGCCCGTCACCGCCGCCAAGAGTTATTTCGGCAACCTCGGCGCGGGCGCCGGGGCGGTGGAACTGATCGCCGGCCTGCTGTCCCTGCGACACGATCGGCTGTATCCGATCCTCAATTACGAGACTCCCGACCCCGATTGCCCGATCTCCGCGGCCCGCGCCGGCGGCGCCACGCCGGGCGACAGCTTCATCCACCACAGCGTCACTCCCCAAGGCCAGGCCGCCGCGGTGATGCTGCGAAAAATCGCCTAACCGGCCTCGCTGCGTTAGCCTTCAGCGGTCAGCTATTAGCACGCTGAACACGGACAAGCGAAAATTGTATGCCGAGGCTTCAGGGTTCGATGCGGATATTCAACATATCAGGAAACGGCATCGGATCGAGTTGGGCAACGTCGCAATTTTTTTCTCGGGCAATGCTTGCGGCCAATCCCGCTACCTGTCCGGCGGTCATCCAAACCGGCTCCATTCTGAGGACCGACATTGCGATGTGAGTGCTCGACATCGCCACCGGCACAAGGAGATTGTCGATTCGTTTCGGCAACATCGCTTCGAAGGGAATCTGTCCGGGTTGGGCCGCTCCTTGAGTTTTTCTTGATTCGGGCGTCCAGATCATTCCCTCCATGAAACCATCGACGGCGAATCGCCGGTCGTGGCAGGGATGCACGTCGAAGGAATATTCCCCCAATGCGATCGGGTGTTCCACCGGCGGAGTTCGGCCGGTCTTCGGATCGACAACGAAATTATGCTGCGTGATTGTCGCCCGGCCCTCGATGCGCCGCCCTTGCCGAACGTATAGTTGCCACGGCCAATGGCCGTTGTCGCCAAACTCCTCGTCGTGGAGGCCGATGCGCTTCAATTTGGCGGAGATATTTTCCGGCACGTGTTTGTCGTGTTGCAAAAAGTAGATCAGTCCGGCGGCGTGGTCGCGGTGGAACTCGTCCAGCTTCTGCCGGTGACGTCGGCCGGCTTCCGGGTATCCCCAATTGACGCCTGGGCAGTTGAGGCTGGTCAGTGCGTTCACCTTGCCGTTCATCTGGTATTTTCGTTTGGGCAGCAAGCTGCCAAGCCACCAACCGCGAACGCGGCCCGAGCGGAAATCGTCGAGCAACGGCAAATAGTCTTGCAGGTGTTGTTCGTAAGTGGCGGGTTTTTCGACAGGGACGAGATGATCGGGATCGTCGGTGAAGATCGACCTCATGCAGAAGGCCTGAATGGCGACCGACGTTTCGCCGGTGTCGGCGGTGATAATTTGCTCGCCGGTCCGCCAATTCATGTAATGGATCCCGGCCAGCGATTCTCCGTATTCATCGCGTCCTTCACGACCGACGCGGCACGGCACGCCGGCTTTGGCGGCCAGGTCGCCTTCGTAGCTGCAATCGACGTATGTGCCGGCGGATATGACGACGGTCGCGCCGTCGGGGGTTTCCAGATCGACGGAGCGTATGCGTCCGTTTTCGACTTCTACCGCGTCGAGCCAATGTCCGGGCAACCACCGGAGGCGGTCCTCTTGAGTGGCGAGAATGTCGCGAAACACGTCCTCGGCGACCGACGGTTCGTAATGCCATCCGTCGTGGATGAGCTTCCATTGCGCCTCGTCGCCGCCGATGATCCGCCGATAACGTTGCCGAATTCGCTCGATCAACTCGATCACGAACCCGCCAAAAAGATGTTTGCGCAGAGCGTCGGTCGTGCAGAGGCCGCTGGCGGTCATGCCGCCCGGGTTATTCTTCGGACAGGCGAGCACAACGCGGTTTCCGCGTCGCGCGGCCTCCACGGCCGTCGCGATTCCGCCCGGCGTGGAGCCGTAGACGAAGGTGTCGCAGGAGGCGGGGCGGCGCGAAGACGTTGTATCGGCGGAGACGGCCCCCTCGGCACAAGCATCCAATGCGTCTATGTTACTGCATGCCGCGGCCAGACCGGCGCCTATAAATTGTCTACGGTTCATTATGGCGGGTGATATTCGATGGTTCTGCTAAAACTCGGACCCGGAAATGAGTTCCCCGCCGGCTATCGTGCTCAAGGATTGGTATACGTTCATGTTTATCGCGTCGTTCAGATAAGTCACATGTCCGTCGGCGAAGGCAAAATGCGCTCCATCGGAGTGATAACTGCCGAAAGGCGCTTCGTTCTCCTGCTCCATCGTCATGGGGTAAAGAATCGAGTTGATCGGATTCATTGTACTGCGGTAACCGGTACCCAACACATGCGAATCCGCATTTCCATCCGGGCCGCATTGTCCGCCCCAGAACCACAAACACACGCCGCCATCAGCGCTTTGATAGCCTGGTCCGGTGCCGCGGTACGCCACGTGGACGCTCTCGCCGACGGCCAGCGTAGAGGACGAACCGTCCGGGACGTCCGCGAAGCATCGCCAACGATTTATGCTGAACAGGCCGTCCGTGAAGACTGTCCCGCCCCAACTGGAGTCGGCGGGCGTTTTTCCGCCAACGACCACGAAATAGTCGCGCAGGGCGGGAAAACCGCCCGAGTAGTCGTCGCTCCAGTAGGGATCGTCGTCCGAGCCGGCGTGCCGATAGTCGCTGGGGCACTGATAGAACGGGAGCCGTCTCGTGCGCAGCTCGAAGCCGTCCCAGTTCATCCAGCCAGCCTCGCCGACAATCGAGCGAAAATACTTGTCTTTGAGATTTTCCTGTTCGATGTACGGCAGCAGAGCCATGTAGACGGGCGTACCCCGGCAGCCCGCCTCGGTGCATTGATCGGGCATAATAATCGTTTCGGCGGCGGGGAAACAGTTGTACTCCGAATGATAATTGTGCAGCGACAAGCCGATCTGCTTGAGGTTGTTTTGGCACTGCAAGCGTCGGGCCGCCTCGCGGGCCGCCTGGACCGCCGGCAGCAGCAACGCGATCAGGATGCCGATGATCGTAATGACGACCAACAGTTCCACTAACGTGAAACCATGTAGGGGCGGGGATTCGGGGATTCGGGGATTCGGGGATTCGGACGACGCCCCGCGACCGCGGTCGCGGGAGAATCCGTTTAGCCGCCGCGTCCACGCGGCGTCGGGGGATGATAGTTCTGCGCTCATTGCATCTATCCTTATATGTTTACCATTTACGGCAAATAGCGGGATGGCACATGCGCTGCCGTCGGGCACATTCACCATCCGCCACGCACCGTCAAACGTTCTTCCGCGTTGGAGAGGCGGATGCTCCGCCACCCCAACCTCTAATGCAACCCGCCCTCACCCCCGACCCCTCTCCCGCGTAGCGGGAGAGGGGAGGATTGCGTTGGAGTGGCAGTTCAACTGCCACCCCAACAGTGTTGTTTTACTTGCGTTTCCTCCAAGCGTATGCCAACAGTCCGATCAGACCGACGCCCAACAGGGCCAGCGTCGAAGGCTCGGGCACCTGGTCGACGGTGATGTTGTCCACGTTCTGACCGATCTTGTGTTGGGCGCGCATAAACAGCTCGTCGAACAGCGTGCTGACGTCCCCTCCCGCTTGAGTGGAGGTAAACGTCAGCGCGGAACCGACCGTCGTCTTTGTGCCGCTGCCGGGAATGGAATAATACGGCTGAGCGGAATACTCTCCGGGATCCGTGGCCGTGATCGTCCAACCGAGGGTAAGAATAAAATCTTCCGTATCGGAGAAGTTGCCAATGTCGTACAGTACCGGCCCGCCGCCAACCCATGCTTCCGCATTGTCTAGATAAATTCCCCACCATAGGTGATGGCGGGTCGACTTAGACCGATCCACGGCCACCAGCATGGCATTCGGAAATGAGGTTTTCGGATTCGTGGGATCGCCGGCGATCCCCGCCTGAAGAAATGCAGTGCCGCTCACGGAAACGGTAAGATCGGCGGATACGTCGAAATCCACGCCGTTGGTCAGCGAAACCCAGTTTGCCCGCCTGGCGTATGAATTATCGGTGGTTGACGTGGTGGCGTACTTGCCGGACCAACCGGCATCCCCGGAAGCGACTTGGAACGCTTCGTAGGTAGTGCTCCATTTCACCCAATTATCTTGGCCGAGCAGGGCGCCGGCGTCCAAATCATTGAAGTCATAGACCATTTCCGCCTGGACGTTGACGGCGAGTCCTAAGACAACGATGAACGCCGCCAACAGAATCGTTTTGCCATACATGTTACACATAGTCCCACTCTCCTATAAAGAGTTTCCAAAAAAGATGAAAGCGAACGAAAGTCAATTTTGGGGTGGAATAACGCCCCCAATGCCATTGCCTCTCTCTTCTTGTTTTATTTCAATCCTCCTTTCGATTTTCTGTTTCCGTTAGAGCCAATTCCAACACGGGATCGCCGATGACGACCCAGTCGTAGGCCTGTCCGCCTTTGCCTCCGGTGGCCGCCAGCGTCAGGAAGCGGGCGTCGGGAGCGATCTCAACGTCAACAGGAACCGCGCCGTCGCGGTGGCGGAGGTCCCGGCGTTTCCAAACCAACTCCCCATCGACGAAGACCCAAACGTCGGCGACGCCGAACACGTCTTCGTATTTTCGCGGGCCTTCGCCCATTCCGGCCACGGCCTTGAGCCTGGCGGGATAGACGTTTTCGTGAAGTATCCTCATCGCTTCCATGTCGAATGTGATGCCGGCGTTGACGTGAAATCCCAACAGCCCGCGCCGCTGGGGCATGTACTGGTCGCCGTTGCCCATTACGTAGAGCCAGCCGTTCCCGCCGGCCGGGCGACCGTCCGAGGCAATGTCCGCCGCGCGTGCCCAAATGGGCCCACGCATTCCATTGGTGAGCGTGCGAATGATCTTCGATCCGTCCTCCCAATGGACGGTGAACCCGCGGAAAGTATGCCCGGCCGAATCGAGTTGTACGTCGCGTTCGCCGACGGGGACATAGGGGCTGAAAACACCGTCGATTAGTCTGTGCCAAGAGACCTGATGGTATTGCTTGTCGCTGGGCCGCGTGTCGTCGATGAAGAACGTGTCTTCCATGCCAGTGGTCGCGTCGATGCCTCGTTCGCGCCGGTTGCCCGTGCCGTTGCCGCCGGCGACGATGTCCAATAGATCGAGTTGCTTCGGCGGCTCGTATATTCGTCGGACGAACTTCGGTGGAGTCGCGAGGCGCGTGAAACGCGGGGTGTTGGCCTCGTCCCTTTTCACGAGGACCGCTTCGCCCGGCCCGAGTTGTATTTCATCAACATCAACCGCCGCGCCCCCCGCGACCGCAGTAGCGGGGCGTTTCTCCGATTCTCGAATCCCCGAATCCCCGAACCCCCGAATCCCCGCCTTTACCACCACCTTCCCCTCGAATACGTACGAGGTGGTGTCGCCGTTCGCGCCGACTTCGACGCCGAACTCCGTGCCCAGGTCGGTGACGAGGGCGGTTGGCGTCCAGATGGAAAATACCGCTTGCGGTTTTGCACCGGCCGCTAAAGCGGCCGTCCCTTGTTGCGCAATTCGCGCCGTTAATTTTCCACGCGCAAGAAATCCGCCGGCTGAGGACTCGACCTTGTATGCGCAGGGGCCCTCGATAATTACCTTCGCGCCGCCGGCGTAGGTAATTTCCATTAAACCAGAAGCCAAGGCATACTTGCGACTCAACGGGACCGACGCCCCGATGATCGTCCGCGTGTCGGGGTCGGCCCAGCGGCAGTCCCTCATGCCGGTGATCCGGCCGACGAAGACCATTTGTTGTCGGTCGGATAAACCGGAGGACGTTGAGCCGCGGCTATCGTAAACATAAGAGGGACCGGACTCGCGCGTGATTTTATATGCCCAGGCCCCCAGCAACATCAAACACAAGACCACGGTGGCAACCATGTAGGAGAACACCGGCCCGCCGACGAACGAAGGGGTGAGAGAAGAGAAGAGAGGGGAGGGGGAAAGAACCACAGGTTGGGCGTCCATCGCCTCTATGTTTTCCATTTCTTGCTTCTCGCCCCGCGTGAGCCACTGCATCTGAGCATGCAGGTCCAAGTAGGCGACGAAGAAGAGTTTCGCGTCGCGGCCGCCGGACAAAAGTAATTCCAGCCGGTCCCGCTCGCCGGATGAGATTGCGCCGTCGCAATACGACTCGACCAGACGGGCCAATTCGTCGTCGGCCGGAGGCAAGTTGATTGAGGCGCTGCTCATTGCGGCTCCTCCTTGACGAGGCCCTCTTCTATGCACTCCATCAATTCGCGGCGGATGCGGCGCAGGCGGAGATAGAGCGCGTTGCGCGTGGTGCGGAACTGTCGGGCGATGACCTCGATTGATTCCCGGCCGGCGTAGCTGCGTTCGACCAACTCCCGCGCGACGAAATCGAGCTTCTTCATGCACTCGACCAAAAGGGTGCGCCGCTCGTCCAATAAGGATTGCGACTCGGCGCGCAATTCGCACACTTCGTCCATCAGCCGCTCGCCCAATACGACCCGCTCCCGGCCGCGGCGGAGGAGGAAGTTGCGGACCTCGTTCCGAGCAATACCGCAAGCCCAGGCGAGGAAATCCCGTTGCGGCTCGAACTGCTCCCATTTCCGCCAGAGAATCAGGCTCGTCTGTTGGAACACGTCCTCGGCGTCGTGGCGGTTGGGCAACATCGTTACGATGTGGCCGTACACCCGGTCCTGGTGTTTGAGAAAGGATTGGGCAAATTGTTCGTGCCGAGCGTTGTCCATGAGTCTATCGCCTCTACCGTCAAATCGTTCGGCCGACGCCGCGTTGGTCCGGTTCGAGGGGCGAATACGTGCAAACATACGAATACGGACACTCCAACTCTTTATGGTACTTGCGGATACATCGTGCGCGAAAAATTCTTCTTTACGAGGCACAATGCCCGCATGGCGGGGGGGTCGCCATTTATCTCCGGCCGGTCAGCCGGCCGATTTCTCCCTTGACAGGGCGGCCGAATTGCGGACAATCCGAGCCTCCAATCAATAGGAACGACACCCTGGGCATGGAGGCCTTCGGTCATGCAAGTTTGTCCCGAGTTGGGACACCCCCTGAACCTGCGCGGATTGTTGCCGGAGGTCGAACTGATCGGCGGCGACGACTCGCCGGTCGGCGGCTGCGCCTGCGACTCTCGCAAAGTCCGACCCGGCGACGTCTTTGTCGCGGTGGCCGGAGATCGATGCGACGGCAACGACTTCGTCGCCGAGGCGGTCGAGCGAGGCTGCGCGGCCGTAGTGAGCGAACGGCCGCTGTCCGATCTTCCGGTCCCTTCGTGCGTTGTGCCAAATGCCCGCGAATGTTACGCCCGGCTGTGCCAAGCGCTGGCCGGCAATCCGAGCCGCTTGCTGAAGCTGATCGGCGTGACCGGGACCAACGGGAAGACGACCGTCGCTTGTCTGATCGCCGGGATATTCAAGGAGGCCGGCCGCGGCATCGGCGTGCTGGGAACTTTGGGATACTTGGACGGGCGAATCGTCGAGCCGTCCACCCACACTACCCCGCCCGCCGATAAGCTCGCCACCCTGTTGGCCCGCATGGTCCGCAACGGATGCACCCACGCCGTGATGGAGGTCTCCAGCCATGCCTTGGACCAATCGCGAGTGGCCGGAGCGTGGTTCGACACGGCCTGCGTGACCAACGTCACCCATGACCATCTCGACTATCACGGCACGTTGCGGGCATACCGCCGCGCGAAGGCCCGCATCTTCGACCACCTGGCCGACGACGGCCTGGTCGTGCTCAATGCCGACGACCCCGGCTCGGCCGCATACCTGCGGCGGCTGGACCGGCCCGTGCTGACGGTGGGCATCCGCCGGCCGGCCGAAATCACCGCCGCGCCGATCGAACAATTTTCCGGCGAACAGACGTTCCTGTTGACGGCCGGCAGCGAGAACGTGCCTGTGCGGACGCGAATGATCGGCCGCCATAACATATATAACTGTCTGACGGCCGCCGCGGTCGGACTGGCGCACGGCATCGAGTTGACCACGATCGTCCGCGGTCTGGAGTTCGCCGGGCAGGTGCCGGGGCGGCTCGAACGGATCGAGTGCGGCCAGCCGTTCGGCGTATTCGTCGATTACGCCCACACGCCAGACGCATTGGAAGTCGTGCTGAAGACGCTGCGTAAAGTCACCGCCGGCCGTTTGATTTGCGTCTTCGGGGCCGGCGGCGAGCGCGACCGCGATAAACGACCCCTGATGGGCCGCGCGGTCGAGCGAACGGCCGACCTGGCCGTGCTGACAAACGATAATCCCCGCCGCGAAGACCCCGAGACGATTTTCCGCGACGTGCTCGGCGGATTCATCGCGCCGCGGGCCGTCGAGGTGGTTCCCGACCGCGCGGCGGCGATTCATCTTGCGTTGGCCTCGGCCCGCTTCGGCGATTGCGTGCTGATCGCCGGCAAGGGGCACGAAACACATCAGATCGTCGGAGAGCGGCGGCTGGACTTCGACGACTGCGAAGTGGCGAGAGAGTGGTTGTACGAAAACGTTGAAATGGAATATGCAGCACCGCGTAGACGCGGCGGCTAAACATTTTTGCTGATCCCTGAACCCCAAACCCAATCATGTCCACCGTCGGCGAACTATGCAACGCGATCGGCGGCCGGCTTGCGCCGGACGGCATGGTTAACGCGCCGCTGGGAGCGATTTCCAGCGATAGCCGCCGGATCGCGCGGGGAGAGGTTTTTTGGGCGCTGCGAGGCCCGAACTTCGACGGCGGGCAATTCGCCGCCGACGCCTTCGCACGCGGCGCCAGCGGCGCGGTCGTCGAAAACACTTCCCCTCTCCCTGTGGGAGAGGAGACGGGGGTGAGGGCCGCCTGGGTCATCCAAGTCGAAGACACCCATCAAGCCCTGAACGACTGGGCGCGGCATCGACGCCACCGCTGCAACGGCACGGTTGTCGCCATCTCGGGCAGCGCCGGCAAGACGACTGCTCGGGAAATGATCCACTGCGTGCTCGGCTCGCGGTTGCGCGGCTCGGCCAGCCCGCGAAACTTCAACAATCATGTCGGCCTGCCGCTGAGCATGGCGGCCATCGAGCCGGACCACGACTACGCCGTCTTGGAATTGGGGGGCAGTCGGTTGGGCGAAATCGCCGCGCTGGCCGCGCTGGCCCAGCCGACTATCGGGGTGCTTACCTGCATCGGCGACGCGCATCTCGAAGGCTTCGGTGCCCGAGGAAAAATCGCTCGGGCGAAAGCGGAATTGCTCGAGGCCCTGCTGGCCGACGGCCGGGCGGTGCTCGGCGACGATCCGCTGCTGCGGAAAATGGCCCCCCGCTGCAAGGCGAAAATCCTTTGGGTCGGAGCGTCCGACGACTGCCACGTCCGCGCAACCGACGTACAGGTCTCGTCCGGCCGGCTCGCCTTCCGCTGCGACGGCTGCCAATTCGCCGTGCCCGTTTGGGGTCGGCACCATTTGACCTCCGCCCTGGCCGCGGTGGCCGTGGGACAATTGATGGGATTCGACACGGAAGAGACGGCCCGCGCGCTGTATGAGTTCGCGCCCATGCCGATGCGGTGCCAAGTGTCGAGGGTCGGCGAGGCGACGGTGATAAACGACGCCTACAACTCGAATCCGACGGCTCTGCGGGCGGCACTGGCTCTGTTGGCCGAGTTCGACGCCCCAGGCAGGAAGATCGTCGTTGTCGGCGACATGGCCGAGTTGGGAAAACATTCGGCCGCCCTGCACCGCGAGGCGGGCCGACAGACGGTCGAGATCGGTCGGGCGGCCGCGCTGATCGCTTGCGGCGCGTTCGCCCCGCAGGTCGTCGCCGGGGCGCGGGCGGCGGGTATGTCCCGGCTGAAAACGATTGCCTGCCGCAACGCGCTCGAAGCGCTGCCCCACCTCCTCCAACTCATCCGGCCCGGAGACGTGGTGTTGGTCAAGGGATCGCGGATGATGCGGATGGAGCGGATCGTCGAGGCGCTGGCGTCGTGTCGGGAGAAAAGAAACGCGGGCTGAGAATTGGCAAATGAAAAATGCAAATTGCATTGCCTGAACCAATGAAAGGACTCCTCCGTTTGCGCGGGTTTGCGGGAACCCGGCGCATACCCTCCCTCCTTGGGTAGGAGCAACTGCACGCCGAGCAAGCGGCTACTGGGTCGGCCGTTTCGGCGGGCGCTTCGCGGTTGGAGTCCACTACTGAGCGCCGGGGCGGCGTTGCAGCGCCGTCCCGGTCGCTCAGGGATACAACCAGTAAATGTCGAATGTCGAAATTCAAATGTCGAATGGCGGATAACCACCCCCCTCTTATCCTTCGTCATTTAGATTTCGACATTCGTCATTCATTCGTCATTTGATTCTTCCGTTGGGGTGGCAGTTAAACTGCCACCCCAGCACAATGTTTTGTCATTCCATGTTTCTCTGGCTCCTCGATCATCTCAGCGCCTTCTCGACCGAGGCGATTGCCGCCTGCGAGAAAATTTCACCCCGCGCGGCGATGGCGGCGGGCCTCAGCTTTCTGGCGGCCGTCTTGCTCGGGCCGCGATGGATCGCCTGGCTCAAACCCCGTTTCCGAGAGCCGATCAAAAGCGACTCGGCCGAAATCGCCCGACTGCACGGCGGCAAACAATCCACGCCGACGATGGGCGGGCTGTTCGTCGTCGCCGCAATACTCGCCGCCGCGATGGTCTTCGGAGACTTGAACAACGTCTACCTGCCGCCGGCGCTGTTTACCATCGTCGGACTGACGGCGATCGGCGCCGTCGATGACCTGGTGAAAATCCGCAGCCCGCGCAACGGCCTCTCCGCCCGTTGGAAACTCGTCGCGCAGACCGTCGTCGCCGCCGCGGCCGCCGTCTGGTTCTATCGCTGTCAATCGGCCGTGCCCGACGGGTTGACGCTCCACGTCCCGCTGGTCGCCGAGCCGATTCAACTGGGGATGTGGTTCATCCCGCTGGCCGTGCTGGTGATCGTCGGCTCGTCTAACGCGGTCAACCTGGCCGACGGGCTGGACGGGCTGGCCGGCGGGTGCCTGCTGGCCGCCGCCGCCGCCATGACCGGATTAGTCTACGCCGCCGGACACGCCGAATGGGCCGCGTACCTGGGCGTGCCGCGAATCCCCCAGGCCGGCGAAATGACTGTCCTGGCCGGGGCAATGATCGGCGGCGTGCTCGGCTTCCTCTGGTTCAACTGCCATCCGGCTCAGGTCTTTTTGGGCAACACCGGAGCGCTGCCGCTGGGCGGACTGCTGGGCGTCTTGGCGCTGGTAGCCCGACAGGAATTGCTGCTGCTCGTCATCGCCGGGGTGTTCGTCGTCGAGGCCGTCAGCGTGATCCTTCAGGTGGGCTACTACAAGCTGCGACGCCGGCGGCTGTTCCGCTGCGCGCCGCTGCACCACCATTTTCAACTGCTCGGCTGGGCCGAAAACAAGATCGTCGTTCGCTTCTGGATCGCCGCCGCGCTCTGCGCGCTGGCCGGCGCGGCATCGCTGAAACTAAACGCCGGCGACGCTCCGCCGAACGTCGCCGAAAAGATCGAGTGGCGGGAATCGAACGAATTCTCCGACGGATTCGTATTGTTGGAATCGGCCGGGGACTATCCGGAGATAATTGCGGATTTCGGGATGCAATCCGCCCTCACCCCCGGCCCCTCTCCCGCTTGCGGGAGAGGGGAGTAATTCTAGTGCAAATTTGCATGACAAAAACCGATATTCATATTGTCTTTGCCGGCGGGGGTACGGCCGGACATCTCTTTCCCGGCCTGGCCGTGGCCGAACGGATTGCCGAGACGGCGCCCCATGCAAGAATCACCTTTTGTGGAGTTGGCAAGCCGTTGGAGCAACGCGCGGTTGCGGCGGCCGGGTTCGAGTATCTACGATTGCCCGCCCGACCGCTGCCGCGCGGCGTGGGCGAGGCCGTGGCCTTCGCCTTGGAACAATTCTCCAGCGCGGCGGCGGCCGGGCGGTTCCTCCGCGGGGAAAACGTCGCCGCCGTCGTCGCACTGGGCGGTTACGCCTGCGTGCCCATGGCCCGGGCCGCAATAAAACATGATGTCCCCCTGGTGCTGCTCGAACAAAACGTCGTTCCAGGCAAGGCCACGCGCTGGCTCGCCAATCGGGCCTCGTTGATTTGCACTTCGTACGATGAAACGCGAAACAAGCTTCGCTGCCGGTGCCCGGTGCGGACGACCGGCAATCCGATCCGCCGAGGATTTGTAAAGTTGCGACCATTGGTCGCGCAAATACTCATATCGCCGGGCGCGACCACTGGTCGCGGCTTTACGGAAGAATTGCCGCATCGCCGGCTGCTGGTTCTCGGCGGAAGCGGCGGGGCGCGGGCGCTGAATGTGTCCGTGCCGCCGGCCCTCTACAAAGTCAGCCGCCAGTTGCGCGGCTGGCGGATTATGCACCAATGCGGCGAGGAGGACGCCGAGCCGACGCGCGCTCTCTATCGCAAGTTCGCTCTAAACGCCGAGGTCGAGCCGTTTTTCGACGATCTGCCCGAGCGAATGGCCGAGACCGATCTGGCCGTTTCCCGGGCGGGCGGCTCGACGGTGGCTGAATTGTCGGCCGCCGGCGTTCCGGCCGTTCTGATTCCCTATCCCCGCGCCGCCGACGACCATCAGGCGGCCAACGCCCGACGCTATGCCTCCGGCGGCGGATGCGTTACAATCGATCAGCGCCGACTGGCCGGCCGGCTGGACGACGAATTGGCCGAGCGGTTGTGCCTGCTGCTGGCCGACGACGCGTTGCGCGGACTGATGTCATCGGCGATGCGCCGCCTGGCCCGGCCGCACGCCGCCGAGGACGCCGCCGAGTTGATCTGGTCGATCGCCGCCAGCCGCGCGCATGAAGAGCGAATTGTGAATAAGCAATTCGTTTAGCGGCCGCCGGCACGGCGGCCCCAAACGGCGTGCAAACCGTCGTGCCGGCGGCCGCTAAACGGAGGTGCTCTCGGAATCATGCTACGTTGGCGTTTTTTATTGGGAACATTGATCGTCGCGGCGCTGGCCGGGCTGTGTTGGCTCGACATCCACGCGCCTGTGCCGGGATTGTATCTGATGCCGGTGGTCGTTCTCATAGCGGTGCTGGCCACTCGTGAATTGTTGGACATGGCCGCGGCGGTGGGGATTCATCCTCTTAAACTGCCCATTTATTTCGGCAACGTGACTCTCCTGATGGCCTCCTGGTGTTTGCCGCATTATATGAAAACGGGACTATCCAGTTCGCAGGCGGCAATAGGACCGGTCGCCTCGGAAACCAACCCCGCGACGTCGTCTGTCCTGGCGTTTGCGTTCTTCGCCATCGTGTTGACGGTGTTCTGGGACGAGATGCGGAGATTCCGACGGCCCGGCGGAAACGTCGCCAACATTGCCGCAGGCGTCTTCGCGCTGTTCTATATCGGACTTATGCTTTGCTTTGCCATTCAAATGCGGGTATTATACGGCGTCGGCGCGATCGCCGCGTGGGTCATCACAGTCAAGATGTGCGACAGCGGGGCGTATTTCGTCGGACGCATGATAGGCCGGCACAAACTCGCGCCGCGAATCAGTCCCGGCAAAACCGTAGAAGGAGTGATCGGCGGGTTGATTTTCGCGTGTCTCGGCTCTTGGCTGACGTTTCATTTCATCATCCCTTTCACTATCGACATCTTCAACGTTAAGCCGGGGCCGTGGTGGGGATGGCTTGCCTTCGGACTGCTGGTCGGGGCGGGGGGCATATTCGGCGACCTGGTCGAGTCGCTGCTGAAGCGCGACGCGGGGCGGAAGGACTCGAGCAACTGGATGCCCGGCTTCGGCGGCGTGTTGGACATGCTCGATTCGCTGCTGCTTTCGGCCCCGATCGCCTGGTTCTGCTGGGCAGCGGGGATGTTCGGTTCGTTCGATTAACGCATCCTTCCAAATCAAAGGGGATTACGCCATGAAACCGCGGCGATCTTTATGTTTGCTTATTATGGCTGGAATGAGTCTGTTGCTGTCCTCGTGCGAGTCGGACAATCCGCTCTCCGATCCCCAAAAAGCCAATCTCGACAAAAGGCTGCTGGGGATTTGGCGATTGGATGATTCCGGCGAGACTGTGTATTATCACGTGGGGAAGGCTTCGGACAAGCTGCCGCCGGGCGTCATGATGGCGGTCCAGGTCCGTCACGCCCTAAACGGCTCCATCCAGCGACCGGGCGAATTTTTCGCGTTCTCCACGTCCATCGGAGAGTACAATTACCTGAATCTGATCGGTCTGAAAGACGAAGATGGGGGCGTAGCCAAGTTATGGGATGACGGGTGGAAACCGGAACTTATTTCCGACTACTTGCTGGTCAAGTACGAGGTGAAGGGCGACTCGCTTGATATTTGGGTTATGGAAGCGGACGCGCAACGCCTGCTCATTGAATCGGGGAAAATCAAAGGAGTTATTGATGGTGATGGGACGCGTTTTACCGACACCACCGAGAAGCTGGCCGCGCTGATGGCTTCGCCGGAGGGAGAAAAACTCTTTCCCAAAGAGCCGACCGAACATTACAAACGGGTGAAGTGAAAAACGACGTCGGTTTCACGCCCAGCGGATCTCGACCTCGATCCACTGGTGCGGGCCGACGGGAACTTCGACGCGGTCGCCGGATATGGACAATTCCTCCGCCGCCGCGTCGCCGACCGGCACGATCCGCGCGGAAGCGACCGCGCGGAAACAACGCAATCCCAACCGCACGCCGCGGCCGTCGGTCTCCAACAAACGAACGCGGAAACCGCCGATAATAGGTTCCCAACGGGTTGCCTGCACGTTGCGGCAATCGAGATGGAACAGCCAACCGGTCGGCGACGGGGGCGGTGGCCGGTCGGGCAACTCCAGCGGCGGAGAGATGAATCCCAACGCCGCCGACATCGGATGAGGCGCGTCGATGCCGACCCCCAGACGGAACCGCCGGGCCGTCTCGCCGTGGACGATCAGCAGCGCATCGAGCTTCCGCAACCCAAGGCGGCGATGGTACGGCAGCCCGCCGCAGAGAAGCGTCGTCCGCTGTCCGCCGCGGCGCAAGTCGATAAACAGCGGCGACTCCAACCGCGTCAACTCAGTCGGCACGTTGGCCACGTTCGCGCTGCGGTAGACGTTGAGCGTTTCGTCCTTCCAGGCGAAGCGGGCGGCGTAGTATGATTGCCACGGATCGCAATCGGGAAGCCGATCGACGTCCAACTCGATCAGCAATTCGAGGATTCGGCTGCCTCGCCGGGCGCGGGCGGTCTGCTTGAAACCGGCCAAGCGTCGGCCGTCGCGGTCGATGAGCCGGCCTTGGCAGACGATCTCGGCCAGCAGCGGCCCGGCCGATGTTACTTCGATCCGCTCGGCCGCCATTGTGGAATAATTGGCTTCGTCGTCGGCCCTTCCGCCGCGGGGCAGCCGCAGGGCGAGCTGCTGGGACAAACGCGGTCCCCGGCTGCGATAGTCCCAGATCGAGCGGATCGCGCCGGTGGCGGGATCGAAGCGGACCTCGAAGAACTCGTTCCGCAACAGATGCGGCTCGGCCATCGGAGGCTCTTTTCTCCGCGGCAGCAAGCGGCGCCGCTTCCGTGCGACGGGCGGCTCGCCGCCAAGCCACGCGAAACCCATCGCGGGCACCTCGACGTTCCGCAGCCGTTGGCGGAAGCCGCGCGGATTGACCGCCAACGGGCCGCGCTCGCCGGACTCCGTTTGGCCGCCAAGCGCGTCGGCGAAACCGGCAAGCGAACGATCGAGCATGTCGGCAAGTTTTGCGTCCAGCGCCGCTTCGTCGGCCTCCCCGTCGCGGGCGTCTTCGATTTCAACGGCGATTGGATCAATCTCGCTGCAATAATGGGCGCCACTGCCGGACAAATCGGCTGTGGCGTCCAACACTTTTTTCTCTCCTCTCTCCACATTCTTCCGCCCTCCGGCGGCGAAGGACCACATCGCCAGCAACGCCCGATGCGTGTCGAGCTTGGCGCGGCGGTCGAAGTATCGGACCCAGCGGGAAATCGGGTCGCGGCGTCCGGCGGCCGCGTCTTGGGCCAGATAGGGCGAACGATAGTCGTCCGCCTTGCGCCGTTCCCCGTGGCCGGCGAAGTTCGTCTCGTCGAAGTATGCGGAGACGGTGGAAAACGAACCAAGCACGGAACCGTAAGCGGCGATCCGCCGCAGGTCGTCGTACCAGTGAGACGCGCGGCCGGGCCAATGGGCGAAAACCACCGTGGGCGTCTGGTCCAGGTTCATCGCGTCGCCCAACTTCTCGGACAACTGGAGAAACGAGCTTGACCGCGATGCGTCCAGGGGAACGCAGCGGAGCGAGTCGATGCCGGTCGCACCGAAGCCTTCCCATCGGATGCGGGCCTGACTGCCCACGGGAAAGCGCCCGTCGTCGAGCGTGCAGTGGAGGGCGGCGGAAAAACCGAGGCGGCGCAGGACTTGCGGCAGCGCGGGCGTCAGTCCGAAGCGGCGACGACCGTAGACCTTGGGACGCTGAGCGAGACGTTTTTCATATACTTCCAGTCCGCGAGATACGTTCAAGTTGATTTCTTCCGGTCCGAGCAGCGGCAGCGGGGATTCGCTGTACTCGCCGCCGATCAATTCGACCGCGCCGTCTTGCAGGGCATTTTTCAACGCCTCCAGCTTTTCAGCCCCCTCGATCGCCAACTGCTCGATCACTGCGGCGGAGACAAGGAAGTTTTGCGGTGGAAGGGAGGCTTCGTTCCGTTCCCTGTTGGAGCGGCAGTTTAACTGCCACCCTAACGCAGCGTTCAACTCGTTGCCGAGGGTGGTCGGGGCGAGCAAGGTGAGGTCGAGCAGGCGGATGTCCAGGGGGTGGAAATACTCGCGGGCCTCGTGCAGCCGATCGAAGGACGCTTGGAGCTGCTCGCGGGCTTCTGTCTCCTTTCCTTCGACCGCCGCCCGGGCCGCGTCCAGCGCCGCGACCCGCAGCGCGGACTCGTCGAGGTTGCTCATGTAGCGGGACTTTCGGTTGAGCAGTTCCACTTGGAGGTGGCAAAAGCCGAGCGCCAGGAAGTCGGCCGCCAGACCGGGATCGACGGTCGGGGCGTCGGGGCCGAGCCGCCGAAGCGCGGCCTCGAGCATCTCATCACGGGTTTTCATCTCCCGCAGCAGACACGCCCCGGCAGCTTCGGCCTCGGCAAGCCAGTCGGCTCTCAACAAAGATTCGCAACAGTCCGGGACGACAATCAGGCAGTCGGACGGGTCCGCCGGGGGTGTTGAAGGCGGGAGCCAGCACGGGATATCGTCCTGGCCGGCCAACAGCGCGGGGTGCCAAAGGACCGACCATGCCGAAAGCAACTGTTCGGCGTCGGCCTCCCGGCGTTCGAGGTTCAGGTCCTCGATGTTCTCGCAAGGGAAAACGGAGATCAGGCGTTTTAATTGCATGGATGGAAATTACCCACTCTCGCGGCGGGTGGCCGAATTGCCGCTACCCGGTGGCCGTTAAACACTTACGATCCTTATTAGCAACCATAACTTCCCGGCGAACGGAAGGCAATCGGTTGACATTTGCCCTCCTTCGACGATACATTATATGTGTATAGATGAGGGGTAGACAGCCTGTTTGGATCCCATCTTGGCAGGTCAGCTTCGGGCCTGGGGCTGTCAGGAACAGATGTGTTTGCCGGAATATCCCGCCTTTGGGCCGGCATTGGAAGAGGGTTCGCATTATGGCAAGCGGCGCGGTTTGGGGTATAGACATCGGTCAGTGCGCGTTGAAAGCGATTCGCTGCCGCGCGCATGACGATCCCCGAAAAATAGTCGCCGAGGCGTTCGACTACATCGAATACCCGAAGATTCTCAGCCAACCCGGCTCCGATCCCGGAGAGTTGATCTCGGAGGCGCTGAAGCAATTTCTATCTCGCAACGAGGTGCTCGGCGACAGCGTGGCGGTTTCGGTTTCCGGTTCCAGCGGCTTGGCCCGGTTCATCAAGTTGCCGCCGGTCGAGGCCAAGAAAATCCCCGACATCGTCCGCTACGAGGCCAAACAACAGATTCCTTTCGATCTGAACGACGTGGTCTGGGACTATCAACGGATGGGCGGGGGCAGCGTCGAGGAAGGGTTCGCCTTGGAGACGGAGGTCGGCCTGTTCGCCATGAAGCGAGACGCCGTATTCCGCGCCTTGGACCCGTTCTTGAAATTCGACCTCGAAGTGGACGTCGTGCAACTGACGCCGCTGGTGCTGTACAATTTGATCCTCTTCGATCAGATGGACGAGTTGCCGCCGGCCGACGAGTACGATCCCGACGACCCGCCGGAGTCGACGGTGGTTATCTCGATGGGCACGGACGCCGCCGACCTGGTGATAACCAACGGTTTCCGGGTCTGGCAGCGGAGCGTTCCGATCGGCGGCAGCCACTTCACCAAGGCGTTGACGCGGGAATTGAAGTTGACCTTCGCCAAGGCGGAGCACCTGAAGAGGAACGCCACGGCGGCGGCCGATCCGAAGGCGGTCTTCCAGGCCATGCGGCCGGTGTTCAGCGATCTGTTGACCGAATTGCAGCGCTCGATCGGATATTTTTCCAACCTCGACAGGTCGGCGAAGATCGGCCGGGTCGTGGCCCTGGGAAACGCCATGAAACTGCCCGGCCTGCGGCGATACCTCTCGCAAAACCTGGGCTACGAGATCGAGAAGCTCGATTCCTTTCAACGGCTGGTCGGTTCACAGGTCCTCACCGCGCCGGCGTTCCAGGAAAACTTGCTCAGTTTCGGCGTCTGTTACGGCCTGGCCCTGCAAGGTTTGGGTAAAAGCGGGGTTTACACGAACCTCCTGCCTAAGGAAATCATCACCGATCGCTTGATCCGCCGCAAGAAGCCCTGGGCGGTGGCCGCCGCGGCGCTGGTCCTGCTGGCCTGTTGCGTCAGTTTCGCGGCCTACGCGCTGGCGCTGAACACCGTCGACCCGGATGCTTGGAAAACGGCTTCCAGCAAGGCGAACCAGGTCAAGGACTACTCGAGCAAATTGACGGGCGAGTACGAGCAAGTCAAAACCGATTTCAAAAACACCGACCAGATCGGCCAACACTTGACCGGCAATATCGAAGGGCGATTGCGCTGGCTGGAGTTGTTGAGGGCGATCAACCAATGCCTGCCGTCGGACAGACCGCTGGGGGAAGGCGCGGGGCCGCCGCCGCTGGACGGCGAAAACGCCGTTCCCATTCCGAAACGGAATGAACTGCACGTCACCAACATCGACTGTCAATATCTCGAAGACGTCGCGACGTGGTACGCGGAGGCAAAGAAATGGAACCCGAACGGCGCGGGCGATAACAACACACAACCGCAGCCGGGCGCTCCGCCGCAGCCGGGCGCTCCGCCAACCCAGGGGCAAGCGGGCGAAACCGGTCCCAAGGGGCCGGGGTGGATCGTGCGGCTTAGCGGATACCACTTCCACAACGATGACCGCGCGAACCAGGGCGCCGAGTTCGTCCGCAACACCATAAGGGACAACATCCTCCACGGCAAAGTGCAACTGCCCGACGGCGACAAGGGAACGACAACGTTGTCGATGGAAGAACTCGGCGTCACCTACCCCGTGGTGATTTCCACGGGGAGGGTTTACCCGCGAGAGGTGGTCAACCCCAATGTTGCGCCGAAAACCGCCCCCGTCGGATACGGCGCAGCGGAGCCGGGCATGGGGGATTTCGCCGGACCGCAAAGAGGGCTGCGCGGGGCCGACGGCACGAACCGGGACGGAGAAGTCCTCGTGTTGCAGTGCCTCGATTTCGAGGTCCAGTTTTGCTGGCAGCCGAAAATGCCCACTCAACGCCGCGAGGAAAAGGAAAAAGAAAACGCGGAAGCAACGCCTCCGACGCAATAAACATGCAATAGTCGAACGTAAGAGGATTGGATAGCGACGAGAACCCGGCATGGACCAACTTAAACCGATTATCGACGCCGTCAAGAAATACCATTTTTGGGTAATCTGCGGCGCAGTGCTGTTGACGGTCCTGGTCTGTTGGTGGATGGCCACCGGCGGGCTGGCCGCTCAATACAAACAGCAAGCGTCGAAAATCAAGGGCGATTTCACCGCCATTTCCGGAATTCCGGCGGACCATCCCAACCAGGCCAACATCGATGAAATCAAAAAGAAACACGAGGCGTTGAAAAAGAACGTCTACGACGCCTGGGAAAATCTCTACCGCGAGCAAAAGGAAAAGAACCCGTTCCCGACCGACGTGCTCGGCGAGAATTTCCGGCGGCAGTTCGAAAGCCTGCGGCCCCAGGAGGAACTCGCCCTGCGATACCGCGGCATCTATCAGAACTATATCCAGAAATACATCCCCAAATTAAAAGAAAAGGTCGACGCCCTGCGGCCGATCGAGGGCGCGGCGAACGTGGCGGGGGCGGGCGCCCTCGGCGCGCCGCGGCTAGAGGGGGAGATGGGCAACTCGGCACTCCGACCGGAGGAGCAGTGGACCGGCGTCGTCGCTTGGAACGAAAGCGATTACGGAAAACTGCTGAATCGCTTTCAGTGGGACCAGGTGCCGACAACGTTGGAAGTGGTCATGGCCCAAGAGGACCTTTGGGTCTACGAAGCGCTGCTCGGCGCAATAAAAAACGTCAACGAAGGAGCCGACAATCCCAACAACGCCTCCATTAAAAAGATCGAGGCATTGGACCTTGGCAAGGACGCCGTGGCCGCCTGGAAAAACTCGGAAAACGCTTTGGGGATACTAGGACAAGGCGATTCGGGAAAGAAAACGGGCACGGGCGGTGGATTCGGCGACGAGCCAGGAGGACCTCATGGCGGCGGCAAGAAGACGGACGGCCCGCAAGAAGAGCAAATCAAGCAACAGCTCTTCGAGTCTCGCTACATCGACGAGAAGGGAACCCCCTTGCCCTATCAGCCGCAATACCCCTACGTAAAACACCCTTACGCCGAGTTCAAGATGATGCCCATCCGCATGAGTCTGACGATGGACCAGCGGAAAATTCCCGCGCTGTTGACCAATTGCGCCAACTCGAACATGCCCATCGAAGTCCGTCGGCTGCGCTTGCTGAAAAGCGAAGCGAAAAACTTCGGCGGCGGAGGCGGGCAATCACCGGGCCGTGGCAGAATGGGTGGGGGAGAATTCGGAATGGAGGGGATGGGTTACGAGGGCGGGCATACGCCGCGCATGGGTACCCCCTTGCAAGAGACGGCGCAATTGGACGTTCCCGTCGAAATACACGCGATCATTTACATCTACAACCCGCCCGACCGGGAAAAACTGGGCACCGGGGCGGCCGCGACACCGACCACTCCGCCGACGGCGACCGGCGGAACGCCGGAGTGATCTGCCATGAAAGTCAAAGTAAAACTCGACCTAAAGACCATCCAGAAGATGCTTCTCCAAAACGTGGAGAAGATCGGCCTGGGGGGCGTGGTCTTGATCTTTATATTTATGATCTACTCCGCTTTTACCAGTTCCAGCGTGGAGCGTTTTCAGCAGACGCCGCAGGAACTGATCCAACTGGCGGACGAGAAAAAACGCGCGATCGACGGGGACAAGGAATTGCCGGAGCCGGACCTGAAAATTCAGGACTATGCCGCCCTCACGCAACAGCTCCGAACCCCCATCGAGGAAAAACACTACGCCACCCCGGTCGTCTGGGATCCGCCCTTGTTTCCGAAGAAACCGCTTCGCGATACGCCGCCCTTGCTGGCGGCGCAGCAGCTTCGCGGCTCGGCCGACGTGGGCGCCGTGCAAATGAAAGCCGAAGTGCAAGAGGAAAAGGCCGGGGCGGAAATGATGATGGGGACGAAACAGACGACAACCGAGGTCCGCGGACAACGCTGGATCGTCGTTACCGCGCTGGTCCCTTATGAAAAGCAGTTGAGCAATTACTTCGAGGCACTCGGCCCCTGCAAAGGCTACAACGCGACAAAAGACGTGCCGGTTTATGCCGGGTATTGGATCGAGCGCGTCGAGCTAGCCAATCCCAGCGAGGCGGCGAACATCGACTGGAGCAAGGCCAAGGCCATCCCATCCGGGCCGGCCATGGACGACGCCCGCAGCAAATGGGCCTCGCAATCCAACACGAACGTCGTCGATCAGAAGTATTTCGACTCCAAGCGGCGGCTGGTATTTCCCTTGCCGCCGTTGGTCGGAAAACAATGGGACGAGGGCGTCGCCCATCCCGAGGAGGTCCCGCTGGCCAGCGCCGCGTCTCGGGGCCGGGGGATGGGCATGGGTCAACTCGACGGCGAGCTTCCCAGACACGGCATGGGCCCGGAAGGTTACGGCCCTCGCGGCGAGTCGGACCTAGGCGATCCCTTCGCACCGGAAAAGAAGCCCGAAGACAATACCAACGAGGCGGAAAAAATTGCCCAGCAAAACAAGCCGCCTGCACATCGACTGCTCCGATTTTTCGACTTCGACATCGAGCCGGGAAAACATTACGTATACCGCGTCCGTCTCTTGTTGGACAACCCCAACTACGGAACCGAACTGGATAAAAGTTGGCTGGCGGACCCCAAGTTGGCCGAAATTAAATGGCTGGAGACCAAATGGTCTGACCCCACTTCGGTAATCACCGTTCCCCACGACACGCGCGTGCTGGCGGTCTCGGTCGCCCCCGGCCAGGCAAACCGCGACCCTTCGGGCGAAGTGATGGCGGTCAAATGGGTGCAACGCCGCGGCTTTTTGGCCCACGATAAGTTCCATGTCGAACGCGGACAACTCATCCACTTCCCCGACCGGAAGTTCACTCGGGTTCAAGGCCGCAATCGCCTGCCCGGAGCAATGGAGGGAATGGCGCCCGAGGGGCCGGGACTGGGGAGCCTGGAGGGGGCGCCGACCGATAAGCGAGATAAACGAAAGAAGAATCGTCCGCCCGCTCCCGACGAGTTTTACGGCGAAGGACTCGCTCCCACGGCCACGACTTCGGGCGACGAGTGGTTGGTCAACTACTACTCGGGCGCAATCGCCCTCGACTTCCGCGGCGCGGAGAATCTTTCCGGCCGCAGGGGGAGCGGCCTGAAGTCGATCGGCGAAATCCTGCTTCTCGACGCGGAAGGCAATCTGGTCGTCCGCAACGAGTTGGAAGATCAGGCCGAGCGCGACAAGATCGTAGCCGCCTCGGAAATACCGCCCGTAGGCGGTGCTTTCGAGGGCGGGATCCCAAACATGCCGAATCCCCACGGAGCGCTCGACGAGATGTTCTCGCCCGGCCCGCAACGGGAAAATCGGCGACGGCGATAGCGGTCTCATCGGCCTCGCAACAGTCGCCTTTCTCGGGCAGCCGCCGGCCGATCGCCGAAAACCTCTGTTTGACGGGGATGCTTTGCCTCGCTCTCCCCCGCCGAAGCATTATTATGCCTTGTTTCCGGCCCCTCTGTCGGGCCACTTTGGGTTGACGTGGTTTTTTTGGCCGAATAGGTAAACCCGTATTCGACCCAACTTTCGGCCGATTTTCGCCCGGTCGGGAAAATCTCCTCCAACTGCCCTTGACCTGCGTCGGCGGCATGGGTATTTAACCCGCTCTTATCCACCGGAATTTCAGGATTCGATTTCGAGCATGACATTTATTCGATGTCTGGCGGGCAGCAAAACGCCGGCGCGAAACGAATGAGTCTCACAAGGAGAGCTCTTTTGAAAACGACACCAATTGCACTTGTCGGCTGTATCGCGTTCGCAATTTATATGTTGACTGCATCGGCTTCGCTCGGATTTCCGGATGCAATTCTGGAAACCAGCCTTGCGGCGACGGCCCTGGGCCAATCGGCGCAGGCCGAAGACGACGCCAAGGCCAAGCAGCGACACGTTGCCGATCTCCTCCACCGCGCACGACAGGCGATGGACGAGAACGACCTCGCGACGGCCGAGACCCTAATCGCCAAAGCCGAGGCGCTCGATGTGCAATACGGATGGTATTACACGGGCGACACGCCCAAAAAAGCGAGGCGCGACCTGGAGCGGAAGCGTCGCTCCTCTTCGCCGGTCAAACCCAGCAAGCTTTTCGCGCCGTTTGGCGCGAACAAAAACAAGCAAGCCCCCGGCAGCGATCCCTTCGCCGGGCACGCGGTGGAAACGACCTCGCAATCGGCCGCGTCAGGGAACCTGACTCCGCTGCCGACGATCGAACCCCTGCCTTCCCCCGCGCCCTCGCATCCGGCGGCGACGCCTCCTTACGCGACGACGCAACCGGGCGCGAACGGCGCTCATGCACCCCGCCTCGCCGCAACGGCCGCCGACAGTCCGCTGAGAGTCGCTCGCCTGGCGCTGGCCGTGGGCGACGTCCGCCGCGCGTCCGAGTTCGTAAGCCGGGCACGGGCCGCGCACGCCTCGTATCGACCGGAAGACGACACTCCCGACAAGGTGGAGTCGGCAATCAAAAAACACGTCGAACTTGCCGGACTCGACAAGAATAGCGAAGCTTACGCCCGCGCTTATGTCCGCAACTTGATGGAGCAAGCCGACGCCCTTGTCTATTGGGGCGAGTACGACGAAGCCGAGCGGTTGGCCGGACGCGCCGCCGGAGTAAAGCTCGTTTATGGTCCGTTTGAACAAAAACCGTACGAACTGCTCAAGCGGATCGCGGCCATGCGCAAGCAAGCCGCGACTCCGCAATCTCCGCCTTCCGAGGCGGGGTTCGCCACCGCATCGGCGCCGCCGGCGAACGCAAGTGTCCTCCAGCGCGCCGTCCAACTGGTCCGTTTGGCCCGAGAAGCGATCGCGGCCGGAGACCTGAACCGGGCGGAAACTCTGGCCCGACAAGCGGACGCCATGCGCGTCCCCGACAGCGCGTTCGCGCCGGGAGAAGACCGGCCGGGCTTGGTGTTGCTGGACCTTGCTCAACTGCGCCGCCGAGGCGATGCGTCGGTGACGCCCGCCGCCGGCGTCGAAGGCGGGAACAACGGCGCCTCGCCCGCGCTGTACGACAGCAACAACGACCCCACGCGGAACGTTCCGGCGTCCGACCGGCGAATGGCCCAGGCCCCCAGCCGATACCAGCCGACTCCGCCCGCCCCGGCTCCCGTCGGCGCGGCCGGCAATGCGCAAACGCCAGGGATGTCTCTCTTCCAACAGGGCGAAGAGGCTTTAAGGAACCACGACGCCGGCCGGGCCTATGAGTTTTTCCGTCAGGCCGCCCAATATCCGAACGACCTCGACCCAGTGACCGCCCAACGGCTGCAAGACCATCTGCAACTCCTCTCGGCCCCGTCTCGCGCCGGAGCGCCGGCGGCGGGTCGGACGCCGACATTGCTCGACGAAGCCGCCATGCGGCAGCAGATGCTCTATCGGCAGGTGGCCGCCGACCTGGCCCACCGCGAATCAAACGCCCGCGCCATGCAAGACGCCGATCCACAAGCCGCGCTGCAGTTGCTGGAAGAGGCGCGACGCATGGTCGCCTCCTCCGGACTGGACAGCTTGACCCGCGCGCGGCTGCTCCGCCGGGTGGACCGCGCCATCGCGGAAACGCAGCAAATCATCGAAAAAAATCGGCCCCAAATCGAACGCGGCGAACGAAACCGACGGGTCGAGGAGGAAGTCGAACGCGGTCGGCGGGTGAAAGTCGAAGTGCAGGAAAAACTCGCCATGCTGATCGACCAGTACAACCGGCTGATGCACGAGCAGCGGTTCGAGGAGGCACAGGTGGTGGCCAAACAGTGCGGCGAACTGGACCCGGACAATCCGGTCGTCAGACAGGTCCTCATCAACGCCAAACTAGTCAACAACTTGAGGATCGCCAAAGCCATCCAAAACGAAAAGGAAGAAAACTTCGTCATCGCCATGGACAACGTCGATCGGGCGTCTACCCCATTCAACGACAATAACCCTTATCAGTTCCCCGACATCGACGATTGGCGCAACAAAACGCACAACCGCAAGAAGTTCGAGGGCGCTTTGCGCCGGCCGCATTCGGAACGGGAAATCGAGATCGAGAAGCGGCTCCGCACGCCCGTCTCGCTCCAATTCACCGCCGCGCCGTTGCGCAACGTGCTCGACTATCTCGGCAAGGTGGCCGAGGTTAACGTGCATCTCGATCCGCAAGGATTGGCCGAGGAGGGCGTGACCACCGATACCCCGGTCACCATCGACCTGCGCAACGAAATCATGCTCGAAAGCGCCTTGAACTTGATCCTCCATCCCCTGCACCTGAGCTACGTGATCCAAGACGAAGTGCTGAAGATCACCAGCGAACAGATGCGCGACGGGCAGGTGTATCAGGTCGTCTACAACGTGGCCGACTTGGTGGTCCCGATTCCCAACTTCGTGCCCACCTCGATGGGCCTAGGCGCCGAATACGACGCCGCCATGAGCAACGTCGGTTTCGGCGGTTCGGTCCCCTTCGGCTCGGCCACGGCTACGCCGCTGGCGGTGGTGGCCAGCCACGACGGCGAGCGGAACGGCGCCGCAATCGATCCCAACTTGCTGGCGCAGATCGGCTCCAGCTCGCGGTCGGGATTGACCGGCGGACAGCAAGGCACGCCGGTCGGACCAGGACCGGGCGGACTGGGCGGCGGGGTGGAACCCGACTTCGACAGCCTTATCGAACTGATTACCCGCACGGTGGCGCCCACCACGTGGGACGAAGTCGGCGGCGCCGGCACGATCGAGGAGTTCGAGAGAAACCTCAGCATCGTCGTCAGCCAAACACAGGAAGTGCATCAACAACTGGCCGACCTGCTCGAGCAGCTCCGCCGCCTGCAAGACCTGCAAGTCACGATCGAAGTCCGCTTCATCACGCTCAACGACAACTTCTTCGAGCGGATCGGCGTGGACTTCGACTTCGACATCAACGACAACCTCGACGGCAAGGGAGTCGAATTCGGCGCCCGCAACTCGGCCGGCTACGTGAGCAATCCCGCCGAGTTCACCGTCGGCCAGGGCGTGCCCCGCGACGTCACCGACC
>JAFGLH010000095.1 GCA_016928165.1 Pirellulales bacterium
ATGAGTTACTGTTGCGGAAAGCTCCAAATCCGTAGGGTGCGTGCTTGCACGCACCTTATTTCGCGGCAAAACCAAGCTGGTGCGTGCTTGCACGCACCCTACAGTGGTTTTCCGCAACAGAAACTAATGATCCGGCTTGGCAAACTTTTGTCTTGTTTTCCGGCCTCCCGTTTGTCGGCCTAGGTTCATTCGCCGTGCAGGACGCAATAATTATTGGAACATGTCGATCCTTCGCACGATTTAGGTGTTGTCCATAATCCTAGACAATACGCCAATCGCGAGAGTCGTGCGGCCTCTTCACGCCAAGTCAATGGCAAGGGCGGTAATACCATGCGGACAAATACCAAGAATCGCCGTTTTACGGTTGTAATACCCACGCGCGAACGATGCGATACGTTGGAACACGCTCTGCGTACTTGCGTGATTCAAGATTACGACAACCTGGAAATCCTCGTCAGCGACAACTTCAGCCGGGATCGCACGAGGGAAATCGTCGAGTCTTACAAGGATCCAAGAATTCGCTATATCAACCCAGGAAAGCGGCTCAGCATGACGGCCCATTATGAGTTCGCGCTGTCGCACGTCAGCCCCGAAGGTTTCGTCATGTATATCGGCGATGATGATGGACTGCTGCCCAACGCGATCCGCGATATTAACGCTGTCGTCGATCGGACGAAAACGCCGGTTTTGCACTGGAATTCACCGAGTTATTGGTGGCCTACCGCGGACGCCAAAAAAGCCAATCTGTTGTTCATTCACTCTTTGGGGTCGGGCGTCGCCACCCGGGATTCGGCAACCACCATTAAAAACATACTCTCCTTCAAGGAACGATTTCCCGTACTGCCGATGATGTATATTCATTCGGCAATCGACTTCGAGGTGATAAAAAAGATCAAGGCGTTATCCGGAAACTTTTATCACTCATTGGCCCCCGACGTGTACTCAGGCTTTGCCGTTGCCGGAAGCATCGACCAATATGTCCATTCGAAAAGGCCTTACGCGATCGCTGGAATATCATCTCACAGCACCGGGGCGGGCTTGTTCGATTCCACGTCTTCCAAAGCCGGAAAGGCGTTCCTCAGCGAAGATAATCTGCCCTTTCATTCCAGCATGGTCTTCACCGGAAGTATCGAAGCTTGTGTTATGGAGTGTTTTCTACAGGCTCGAGATCATCTACCATTCTTCCGTAACTTCACTCTTTCCTGGCCCCGACTACTCGTCAAAATGATGGAAGAAGCCGCTCGAAAACCACGCAAAATATACATGAACATCAAAGACGGCGTCGTACAACTCGGGCAAATGCACAACATGCCCGACGCGGCGCAAAAAGCAATAGCGGCCAATCCCTGGATAAACTCCCGCGGCTATCGAAAGGCAGCCATCGGCAATCTCGGCCGGGAAGGTTTTCGATTGACGCGTCTATTGATCAATCATCTGTGCAACGGCGCCGTCTATTTAAACTGCTCATCCCTGAACGTGAAGAACATCTACGATGCCTCAATCCTTTGCGATAATATATTGCGACTTAAAGAGATGCGTATTATCGGCTACTCAACGGTTGTAAAAGCCTCATTGTCCACCATCAGGAGAAAACTCTTCCACGCCGCGTGAAGCTGATTTTCGCGCATGTGGCGGGCGGCGCTCAATTTAAGGCGAGAAGGTCGGGCAATGGCTTATAGAGAATCGTATTTGCAACTCCAACAGACGCGTTCGCGGGATGTCCTCGCTTCTTTTGGCGGGGCCAGGGCCCGACTTGCAATGACGCCTGCGGTCATCTTGGTTTTCTACGTGTGGACCTTGCTCGTCTTGTTGAATTGTTATTTAACGCCAAATCCATACGCCGCACATCATTCGGGGAAAGCCGGCTTTGAGGGATCGGTAGTCAGCGAGGCTTGGTACGTGAGCCCGGCTTGGTTAATACTGGCCGCTTTGGCAATGGCGTGTCTTTACACCACCAACAGATTTCCCCGCGATTACATCCTATATATCGCTATTTTCTTCCAACTCGCGTCCGGATGTCTCACGGAAGATATTTTTATCAAACCGCAAACCTATGTGTATGATGCCCTGATGTACGTCACCTGCGCTATGATAGCATATGGTGACGCAAGGGCAACATTCCGGTCGCGCTGGGAAGGCCGTTTGCTTCTTGCCGTGTATGCCATTACCTGTTTGGGCTTGGCTTTAACAGCGCTGCTTCCGGAGACGTTTGGCCACTTCGGAAATTTTACCCGGGAAAGACGTGGTGAGACAACCCTCTGGTACGCTGTTGCCCATAATGTACTCTTAAGCTCGCTTGCTGTTTATGGTCTATTGAAAGGAGCGCCATGGAACTGGAAAAACATCGCCTGGATAATGCCGTGGGCGATTACTTTCTGTGTAATACTGATGACATTCACCCGCACCGCGGCAATTCTGGATATTTGTGGCTTCTGCATGGCCTTCTACTTGTATCGTCCGGCGCGGAAAGTCCTTTTTTTCATTGTGTTGCCGCTGGCATTTGTCGCGTCGGGATACATTACGTATTTTGTACTCGCGGAAAATGATTGGAACAGTTTTATCGACAGTGAACCGCGACTGGACTTGTGGGCCGCTCATCTGTCGGCAATTAAGACCAGTCCGCTTTTCGGCGTCGGCAATCATGCAATTGAAGGAACATATACGTACGGGCAAGCGTTCAGTGAAATCGGCATGTTGGCCTGGGCGTCGCGCTATGGGATAGTGTTTGCGGCGTGTATGCTGTTCATGACGCTGCGCGGTGCTCGGTGCGCGATCAAGCTCTTTGCGAAAAGCGCGCCAAGGGTAAAATCGAGTACGTTATTGGACATCGCTTGTCCCGTGATAATTTTCACGATTTTCTTCGGATGCGTTGTTGGCGGATTTAATCGCATCTTGGATTTTGGATCCTTTGCCTTTTACTATGCCCTATTCTATTGCTATTACAGAGTTCAAGTGTTGGACCATCAGACATATCACTGCTTGAAAAGGCGATAAAAACCATGAAACGCACCGCGCTGATAACGGGAATTACCGGTCAAGACGGCTCGTATCTGGCCAAGCTGCTGCTTGAAAAGGATTATGCCGTTTACGGCCTAATGCCGCGCAGTACACGATATGCATTCACCAACTTGGATTACCTGGGCGTAACCGGCGAAGTGGATTATATTACCGGCGATTTGGCCGATGAGGCGTCCCTGATCCACGCCGTGCGCCGCACTCGTCCCGATGAGGTCTACAATCTCGCCGCCCAATCGTTCGTCGCCGCTTCCTGGGACCAGCCGTTGTGGACCACTGAGGTGAACGCCTGCGGAGCGCTCCGCTTGCTGGAAGCGCTGCGCAACTTCGCCCCCCGTGCAAAGTTTTACCAAGCGTCCACCTCGGAGATGTTCGGCAACTGCAGCGACAACGGCATCCAAACCGAACAGACGCCGATGCACCCGTGCAGCCCCTACGCGATCAGCAAGCTCTACGCCTACTGGATCGTGAACAACTATCGGGAAAGCTACGGCATGTTCTGCGTCAACGGGATCCTCTTCAACCACGAATCGCCCATCCGCGGCCTGGAGTTCGTTACCCGCAAGATCAGCCACAACGTGGCCAAAATCAAGCTGGGTCTCGCCAACCGTTTCGGGCTGGGCAACCTCGACAGCCGGCGCGATTGGGGGTTCGCCGGCGATTACGTCGAGGCAATGCATCTGATGTTGCAACAAGAAACGCCCGACAACTTCATCGTCTCGACGGGCGAAACCCATTCGATCCGCGATTTCCTCGACGCGGCATTCCGTCACGTCGGCATCTCCGACTGGGGCCGGCACGTCTTCATCGACCCCGCCTTCAATCGCCCGGCCGAATTGGTCGCCCTGCAAGGCTCGTCCGACAAAGCCCGAAAAATACTCGGCTGGCGGCCGAAAGTGAGTTTTGAAGACTTGGTCCGCATGATGATCGACGCCGACTTGAAACGGTTGCTGCCCGGCGATGCCGCTCACGTAGAATAAAACTTAAAAGGAGAATTAACCATAAAAGTTGTATTTTTCCATCGCCGACCGCAGGAGGCAAACTTTAGCATAGAGCGACTCTTCGAAGACGTGCGCTCTGCAATGCCTGAAAATGTTGCCGTCAAGGCGGCGGTGTCGCGTTTTCCCAGCCGGGGAGCATGGCGTCGTGTTTACAACATTTTCGAGGCGGCGTTCCGGCAGGGAGACGTGAATCACATCACCGGAGACGTCCATTTCCTGACGTTCCTGTTGCGCAGAAAAAAGACTTTGTTGACGATCTGTGATCTCGTCTCCTTGCATAGGCTAAAAGGCCTGCGACGGAAGGTGTTTTTCTTCGTCTGGTATTGGTTGCCGGTCAGGCAGGCA
The DNA here is from genome assembly GCA_016928165.1 of Pirellulales bacterium. Lineage (GTDB taxonomy): Bacteria > Planctomycetota > Planctomycetia > Pirellulales > Thermoguttaceae > JAHIKV01. The sequence goes on from JAFGLH010000095.1 coordinate 4,362, forward strand.
GCCATGGTTACGGTGATTTCACAATTTACGAAGGAAGAGCTTCTCCAACACGTCAACGTTGATCCCCGCAAGGTTCGCGTCGTCCATTGCCCGGTTTCCGCTGCTTTCCAACCCGCCCCCAAAATATTCAATGCCGCCAAGCCGGTTGTTCTTCTGATCGGCACCGGCCGCAATAAAAACATCGAGCGCGTCGTCGAGGCTCTGCGCAATATCCCCTGTCATCTACGGCTGATCGGGCAGTTGAACGCGGAGCAAGAGGAAGCCCTGCGGAAATACGGCGTGGACTATTCCACGGCGGAAGGCATTTCAAACGAGCAAGTCGTCGAGGAATATCGACGTTGCGACATGCTGGTCTTCGCCTCGACTTACGAAGGTTTCGGGCTGCCGATCGTCGAAGCCCAGGCGACCGGCCGACCGGTGGTGACCAGTGACCTCATGTCGATGCCCGAGGTCGCCGGCGACGCCGCCTGCTTGGTCGATCCGTTCGACGTTGCCGACATCCGCAAGGGCATTTTGAGGATCATAAATGATCGAGCATACCGAGACGAACTTGTGCGGCGAGGATTCGAAAACGTTAAGCGATTCCAGCCGGAACAAATCGCCCGACAATACCTTGATCTTTACCGGGAATTGGCGGCGGCGGCGGGCCGCGCTCTTCCCGCACGTCCCCCGCACGCGACGCATCCCCGCAACCTGACCGCCACCGGAACCCGCCGGCGTCAAACAGAGGACAATCGCCATGCACGATCGAATTAGAATCCTGGTTTTCGCGAGCTTCTACCTGCCGGGGTACAAGGCGGGCGGACCGATCCGCACCATCTCCGGCATGATCGGCGCGCTCGGCGATGAATTCGATTTCAGCGTTATCACCTCGGACCGGGATTTGGGAGAAAAACAACCTTATCCCGGCATCGTGCCCGAGACATGGACGCCCGTCGGCAAGGCCCGTGTCATGTACCTGCCGCCGGAACGCATGGGCCTCCGCCGGCTCCGCGAAATCGTGCGCCGCACGCCGCATGACATCGTCTATCTCGGCGGCGGATTCGATCCGCGCTGCGTGCTTCGCTATCTGCTGCTGCGACGCCTCGGACTGGTCCGGCCGCGGCCGGCGATCGTCGCCCCGCAAGGAGTTTTCTCCGCCGGCGCATTGCGGATTAAAAACGCCAAGAAACTCGCGTTTCTCGCCCTGGCCGGAAGCGTCGGACTATATCACGGAGTGGTTTGGCACGTTTCCTCCGAGTTCGAGCGACGCGACGTCCAAACGGCGCTGCGACTGGACGACCGGTCGATTTCCGCCTTTATCGCGCCGAACATCAGCGCCCCGCCAGCCGATCAATCGCGGCGCCGGACGCGCAAACCGTCGGACCGCTTGCAGGTCGTGTTTCTCTCGCGCATCTCTCCGAAAAAGAATCTCGACGGCGCCCTGCGGATACTGCAAGGCGTAGACGCGCCGCTCGATCTTCACATTTATGGCCCACGCGAAGATATGGCCTACTGGAACGTCTGCGAGCGTGAAATGCAAAAATTGCCTTCGCACGTTTCGGCCACCTACCACGGCTTGGTAGAACACGCCGAAGTGGCAAACGTCATGCGGTCGCACGACCTGTTTTTCCTGCCGACGCACGGCGAAAACTTCGGCCACGTCATCGCCGAGGCCCTCGGCCAGGGCTGTCCCGCGCTGATAGCCGACAACACCGCCTTTCGCGGACTGGAAAGCAAGTACGCCGGATGGGATTTGCCCCTGGAAGACGTGGACGGCTTCCGTCGGATTCTGCACGAATGCGCGGCAATGCCGCCGGAAGAATGGCGCCGCTGGTCGGACGGGGCGCGGGAATTGATCGTGCAACGAGCCGCCGACGGACGGATTCTGGATAAATACCGCCGGGCGTTCCGCGAACTATACAACCGCCGTCAATACGCCAGAGCCGCCTGATCCGCCGACGTGCACATGCAACCAAATAACATTTATTCCTAACTGGACTTTTGCAAATTTGAAAATGAAAGTCCCCTCTCCCAAAGAGAGAGGGGATAAATTTGCATAAGTCCAGTCCTAAAAAGGATGAAGGCAGTGTTTCGAGACAAAACGCTCCTGATAACCGGCGGCACAGGTTCGTTCGGCAACGCCGTGCTGCGCCGTTTCCTCGACACCGAGATCGCGGAAATCCGCGTCTACAGCCGCGACGAGAAAAAACAAGACGACATGCGGCATCAGTATCGCAGCGAAAAGTTGAAGTTTTACATCGGCGACGTGCGCAACCCCGACGGGCTGCGCGACGCTATGGAGGGCGTCCACTACGTCTTCCACGCCGCGGCCCTGAAACAGGTCCCCTCCTGCGAGTTCTATCCGCTGGAAGCGGTGCGGACGAACGTCCTGGGGGCCGACAACGTGTTGTCGGCCGCCATCGCCGCCGGCGCGAAAAACGTCGTCGTGCTCAGCACCGACAAGGCGGCATATCCGGTAAACGCGATGGGCATGTCGAAGGGCCTGATGGAAAAGGTGGCCGTCGCACGATCGAAGGTCGCCGCCGACAAGGGCTGCACGCTCTGCGTCACCCGCTACGGAAACGTGATGGCCTCGCGCGGCTCGGTCATCCCGTTGTTTGTCGAGCAGATACGCCGCGGCACGGCATTGACGGTGACCGACCCGAACATGACCCGCTTCATGATGTCGCTGGACGACGCCGTGGACCTGGTCCTCTACGCCTTCCAAAACGCCCTGCCCGGCGATCTGTTCGTCGAAAAGGCCCCGGCGGCCACTATCGGGACGTTGGCCGAGGCGGTCAAACGAATTTTCCGCGCCGACAACCCGGTCCGCACGATCGGCACGCGACACGGCGAAAAACTCTACGAAACGCTCCTCACCCGCGAGGAGATGGTCCGGGCGATCGACCTCGACGATTTCTACCGCGTCCCGGCCGACGTCCGCGACTTGAACTACGCCCAATACTTCTCCGACGGGCAAAGCCGGCTGGCCGAGATCGAAGACTATCATTCGCACAACGTCCGCCGCCTGAACGTCGAGGAATTGGTCGAATTGTTGTTGTCGCTGCCGTATATTCAGGATGAATTGAAACAGGAAGAAGTAATAAAGCATCAACCGTTCCGAGTCGTGGATCGCAAAGCGGCGTAGAATATTATCCGTGTAGCGGGGCCGCTTGCGGCCCGTGTTTTCCAGCTTGAATATCATATCCGATGAAAACCATACTTATCACCGGCGCTAAAGGATTTCTGGGCCGCAATCTCGCCGCCGCGCTTGCCGCCCGGGACGACATCCGCGTGTTGAAGTTCGACATCGACAATACCGAGGCGGAACTGCAACGCGGAATCGCCGAGGCGGACGTGATTTTTCACCTAGCCGGCGTGAATCGGCCGAAAGACGTCGCGGAGTTCGACTCCGGCAACGCCGGCTCGACGGAATTGCTGTGCCGATTGCTCGAAAACGCCGGGCGCTCCACCCCGGTTATTTTCTCTTCGTCGATCCAGGCCGAACGCGACAACCCGTATGGCAACAGCAAGCGCCGGGCCGAAAACGCCCTCCGCGAATACGCCCGACGCAGCAAAGCGAAAATTGCGATCTTCCGCTTCAAAAACATCTTCGGCAAGTGGTGCCGGCCGAATTACAATTCCGTCGTCGCCACCTTTTGCCACAACATAGCCCGCGACCTGCCGATCGATATATCCGACCCCCAGCGGGCGCTCGAACTGGTTCACGTGGACGACGCAATCGCCGCGATGTCGGCCGAAATGGACAATCCCCGGGAACACCCCGAGGGCGTCGTCGCGCCCGATCCGATCCCCTCATACTCGCTGACGCTTGGCGATCTGGCCGACCGGATCCGCTTTTTTCGCGCGATGCGAAAGACTATGCAAACGCCCGATTTTTCCGTCCGCTTCAACCGGCAACTCTACTCGACCTACCTGTCCTACGTCGAGCCGCGACAAGCCGCCTACGGACTGGACATCAAGCGCGACCCTCGCGGCAGCCTGGCCGAGTTCATCAAATCGCCCCACTTCGGGCAGATATTCGTTTCGCGGACCGTCCCGGGCGTCACCCGCGGCAATCATTTCCACCGCGTAAAAACCGAAAAGTTCCTCGTCCTCTCGGGCGAGGGCTTGATCCGCCTGCGCCGCATCGACGACGGCGAAATCCACGAATTCCGCGTGCGCGGCGAGGATTATCGAGTAGTAGACATCCCGCCCGGCTTCACTCATTCGATCACCAACGTTGGCGAGACGGAGATGGTCACCTTGTTTTGGGCAAGCGAGGTTTTTGATTCCAACCGCGCAGACACGTATTTTATGCCAGTGGACGTTCAACGCAAAAACACCCGCGAAGCAGCATGAAAGTAGCGACAATAGTCGGCACGCGGCCTGAAATCATACGCCTGTCGCGCGTCATGGCCGCGCTCGACAGGGCGATCGATCACGTCATCGTCCACACCGGGCAGAACTACGACTACGAGTTGAACGAAATATTCTTCGAGGATTTGGAGATTCGACGGCCCGATTATTTTTTGGAGGCGGCCGGGGCCACTGCCGCCGAAACCATCGGACGGACCATCATTCGCGCCGATGCAATTCTTGGAGAAATCACGCCCGACGCCGTGTTGATACTCGGCGATACGAACTCCTGCCTGGCGGCCGTCGCGGCGAAGCGCCGCAAAATACCCGTCTTCCACATGGAGGCGGGCAACCGCTGCTTCGACCAGCGCGTGCCCGAGGAAATCAATCGAAAAATCGTCGATCACATCGCGGACGTGAATCTTCCCTACAGCGGCATTTCGCGCGAGTATCTGCTTCGCGAGGGCCTGCCGCCGGATCGGGTCATAAAAACCGGCAGCCCGATGTACGAGGTGCTCCACCACTATTTACCGAAGATCGAAGGAAGCGACATCCTGAGCCGCTTGGAACTGGAGAAAGACAAATACTTCGTCGTCAGCGCGCATCGCGAGGAAAACGTCGATGACGACGGACAGTTTGCCCTGTTCTGCCGCTTGCTCGACGAACTATCCCGCACGTACGAATTGCCGGTGATCGTCTCGACGCATCCGCGTACCCGCAAGCGGATCAATGCTCAAGGAATAAGGGTTCCTCCCTTGGTGCGCTTGCTGAAGCCGCTGGGATTGTGCGACTACGTCCGCCTCCAAATGCGCGCCAAGGCGACGCTCAGCGACAGCGGCACGATCACCGAGGAAGCGTCGATCCTCAACTTCCCGGCGTTGAACATTCGTGACGCCCACGAGCGGCCCGAGGGGATGGAAGAGGCCGCCGTGATGATGACCGGCCTCGATTGGCGGCGGATTCGCGAGGCGCTGGCGATTCTCGAACTCCAAGAACGGGGCGACCGCCGCGCCGTGCGAATCCCCGCCGATTACAACGTGCCCAACGTATCGGAAAAAGTCGTGCGAATCATCCTCAGCTACACGAATTACGTGAACCAAACCGTCTGGCGGAAACCATGCGCGTCTTGATGCTCAGCCAGTTTTTCGACCCGGAGCCGAACTTCAAGGGGCTGCCGTTCGCCCGCGAGTTGGTCCGCCGGGGACACGAAGTGGAAGTGTTGACCGGCTATCCCAACTATCCGGGCGGGAAAATATATCCCGGTTATCGCGTTCGCCCCTGGCAACGCGAAGTCATCGACGGCATCCGGGTAAATCGGGCGCCGCTCTATCCCAGCCACGACAAATCGGCCCCGCGGCGCATCGCCAATTACGCCGGCTTCGCGCTCAGCGCCTCGTTGCTCGGGCCGTTTCTGGTCCGCCGGCCGGACGTGGTCTACGCCTATCATCCCCCGGCGACCGTCGGCCTGCCGGCGATGGTCTTCCGCGCCTTGCGCGGTTGCCCGGTGGTCTACGACATCCAAGACCTTTGGCCCGACACGGTGGCCGCCTCCGGCATGATGAGCAAGGGCCTGCTCTTTTCGCTTCTCGATCGTTGGTGCCGATTCACCTATTCGCGGATGGATCGGATCGTGGTCCTCTCGCCCGGCTTCCGCGAGACGTTGATCCAACGCGGCGTGCCCGGCGGGAAGATCGACGTGATCTACAACTGGGCCGACGAAGCCGCCTTGAACACATCCGTCGAAAACGACGATCTAGCTCGCCGACTCGGCGTGGCCGGTTGTTTCAACGTCGTTTTTGCCGGCACGATGGGACTGGCTCAGAGCCTCGACGCGGTTCTGGAAGCCGCGCGCATTTGTGCCGCGTCGTTTCCCGACGTGCGGTTCATTTTTGTCGGCGGCGGCGTGGACAAGTCGCGACTGGAGGAGCGCGCCGCCGAAACGCGATTACCCAACGTGCTTTTCGTGCCCCGCCAGCCGATGTCGGCCGTCGGAGCGTATTTGTCGCTGGCCGACGCTCTGCTGGTGCATCTGAAAGACGACCCGCTGTTCAGAATCACGATTCCGTGCAAAACGCAGGCTTACATGGCCTTTGGCAAACCGGTTGTAATGGCGGTCGGCGGCGATGCGTCCGATTTAGTGAATCGTTCGGGCGGCGGCGTGACATGTCCGCCCGAAAAGCCCGAGGCCCTGGTCGCCGCCGTTAAACGGTTACATGAAATCGGCCCGTCGGGACGCAAGGCGATGGGCAAGAGGGGTAAATCATTCTATGAAAAACACTTGTCGTTGACTGTCGGCGCTGAAAAGTTCGAGCGCGTGTTCCAAGCCGCACGAACCCGCACCGCAACATCTTTGACCAACACCATGGAGATTCGCCGCGCCGCATGAATAACAAGCCGATTCAACGAACAGGCAAACGAGCCGTCGACATATTTGTATCAGCAACGGTATTGTTGCTTGCCTTGCCGGTGCTGATCTTCGTTGCCATTCTGATCCGTTGGCGAATGGGTTCACCGATATTGTTCCGCCAGCAACGGCCCGGATTGGATGAGCAACCATTTACGTTGTTTAAGTTCCGCACGATGAACGACGCCCGGGACGCCAACGGCGATCGACTGGCGGACGGTGACCGCTTGACGCCACTGGGCAAGTATTTGCGCCGCACGAGCCTGGATGAATTGCCGCAACTTTGGAACGTGCTTCGCGGCGAGATGAGCCTCGTCGGACCCCGACCGATGCGTTGGGATTATCTGCCCTATTTCACGCCGCGCGAACGGCTGCGGCACTCGGTCCGCCCGGGCATCACCGGCTGGGCGCAAATCCACGGACGCAACGAGGCTTCGTGGGACGCGCGTTTTGAAAACGACGCATGGTACGTGGAGAATTGGAGTTTGGCGTTGGATTATCGGATCGTCGTGACGACTCTCCGCCAAGTCCTGCGCGGTCGTGGAATAGTAGTTGACGCTTCGTCCACGATGCAAAACTTTGACAAGGAACGCCGCGCCGCTTCGGCGAAAAAGGCCGCGTAGTGAATAGTAGATCATGGATTATCCGTTCCGCGAAACCGACCGATGCGGTCTCGATCGTTTCCATCATCCGCGAGGCCTTTCCGGCGCGATTATTGGACGCGACGGTTTATGGATGCCCCGGCATTGGAAAATATATCGTCGAACAGATCATAGCGCAAGACGGCGGCGGCGACGCCCATTACACGGTAGCGGAGAAAGATGGAGAGATCGGTGCTTGCGCCGAGATTCGCCGTTTGCCCGACCGACTGTTCTTAAACTATATTGCCGTACTCGCGTCATACCGATCGCTTGGATTAGGCAAACGACTGCTGCGCCGCGCGTTGGCGGCGAATGATCGAAACGCGGAAAAGGCGATTGCTCTTGACGTGTTCGATTACAACGCGAACGTGTTGAATTGGTATGAACGACTTGGATTCGAGCGCCAAAGCGTCACCGTATGGCGGGAAGGGCCTTTGAACGGCGGCACGGCATCGTCCGCGATTATCAGCGGTTACGCACAAGCCGAGGCGTGTCAGCGCGAATTCGGTTTTTCCAAATTCAGGATTCAGGCGGGTAAGCGCGCTTATGAAATCGGACGATTGGGCGACCATTGGTATCGCTTGACGAACGTCGAGGCCCTCCGGGTCCCGGGACTCGTCGCGCGACTGAAAAATCTGGAACCACACCGAAGAATACTTGTGCTGTCGGACGCCGCCGCAAACAACATGTCACTTAATCTACGGGAAATTGCCAAAACATATCGTTTAACCGCCGCGGGAAAAATTGTACACGATCGACTACCGGATTTTCAAAACATCAACGCTTCATGATAGAAAAGACCGCAACAATAATTGACCGATTTCGCCGACCGCTGCGCTACTACTACAACGCGAGAAGCGCCTTCAAGTCGCTGCTGGCCGCGCTGAATTTACGCTCGGAACAGAGCGTTTTGCTGCCGGCCTATATCGGCTGGTCGGCCAACGAGGGATCGGGCGTGTTCGATCCCATCGCCGAACTCGGCCTGCGATTCGATTTTTATCGCCTCGACGAAAGCCTTCATATCGACCTCGACCACCTGGAAAGCCGCCTCCGCGCCGGAAACGTTAAAGTGCTGGTGTTGATCCATTATTTCGGCTACGTCGATCCGCAATATCGCCGGGCCGTCGAGTTGGCCCGGCGTTACGGGGCGTTGGTCGTCGAGGACGAGGCCCACGCGTTGTTCAGCGATTGGGTGGGAAGGGCCTGCGGACGATTGGGCGACGCCGCCATCTTCTCGCTGCATAAGATGTTGCCCATCCCCGGCGGAATGCTCGCCGTCGCGCCCCGTTATGAAGAATTGTTCAACGGCGATAAATCGGAACCAAACAGTTTTTCGTCTCCCTGGAATTACGATTTTCACGCCATCGCTCAACGCAGACGCGAGAATGCCCGGCATTTAACCGACGCCTTGAAGCCGTTGGCCGAGCATGTGACGCCTCTGCGCCCGACGCCGGCCGACGGCGAAGTGCCGCAAACCTTGCCGGTTATGATCCACGGCCATTCGCGCGACGCGCTGTATTTCGCCCTGAACGAGGCGGGCTTCGGCGCGGTCAGCCTCTACCACACCATGATCCCGCAAATCACCGAGGCACAATTCCCCGATGCTCACCGTGTTTCGCGTCGAATCCTCAATCTGCCGATCCATCAAGACGTGGAACCCGCTCATCTCGACGCCTTGGCGGCCGTCTTGAGCGATATTTTTGAAGGACATCGCGTTTGTCAACCGCTTATTGGCGCTCCTCGCGGGGCGTCGGCGCGGAAAATCCCCGCATGACCGTTCGCTTTCTCGACAACTCCGTTCCCGCCGAGGCGGCCGAGTGGCGCGCCCGGTGGCAGGCATGGCCGGGACGCGAGGTCTTCGCGCATCCGGCCTATGTCCGCTTGTTCGCCGGTCCGCAGGATCGATGCGTTTGCGCGACGCTATCGACCACCGACGGAGGAGTTTTGTTCCCGTTCATCATACGGCCCCTCAACGCCGAGCCTTGGACGGAAAAAACCGAAATCGCCGGCGACGCGGTGACTCCTTACGGCTACGGCGGCGCCTTCGCCTGGAACGTCGATGAGGACGAATCGCGTTCCTTTTGGCGGCAGCTTCGCGGTTGGCTCGACTCGCAACACGTCGTCGCCACCTTCGCCCGACTGTCGTTGTTCGCCGATCAACAATTGCCGTTCGACGGCGAAGTAAGCGTGGACCGGCAAAATGTGGTATGCGATCTCACAGTGCCGCCGGAAGAAATGTGGCGAAACTACGAACACAAAGTTCGCAAAAACGTCAATCGCGCCAAGCGCGAAGGCTTGTCCGTCGAAATCGACGAGTCGGGCCGACGGATCGAGGACTTCCTGAAAATATATCACGCCACGATGGATCGCCGCGGCGCGGCCGACGGATACTATTTCCCCCGCGAGTTCTTCACGCGTCTCGTCGGCGACCTGCCCGGACAATACGCATTCTTCCACGTGCTGGACGCGGGGCGGGTGGTCTCGACCGAATTGGTCCTGGTCTCGGCCGAGAATATGTATTCGTTTCTCGGCGGGACGCTGGCCGACGCGTTCGACAAACGTCCCAACGACCTGCTCAAACACGAAGCCATGCTCTGGGGACAAAAGCAAGGAAAAAAAGCCTTCGTCCTCGGCGGCGGTTACGCGGAAGACGACGGAATCTTCCGCTATAAAAAATCGTTCGCCCCGGACGGCTGCAAACCCTTCCGCGTCGCACGAAATATTTACGATAAAGATATTTATGATCGGCTGATTGAACGCCGACTACGGTGGGAAACAGGCCACGGCCGGGCATGGACGCCAAACGCCGCCTTTTTCCCAGCTTATCGAGCCTCCTAAGGAGACAGCGATGGATCGCATCTACCTTTCACCTCCGCACATGTCGGGCCGCGAGCGGGAACTGCTGCTCGACGCCTTCGACTCCAACTGGATTGCCCCGCTCGGACCGCACGTCGACGCGCTGGAAAAAGAGTTCGCCGCGCTGGTCGGCGCGCGGCGGGCAGTCGCCCTCTCTTCCGGCACCGCGGCGCTCCACCTGGCTTTGATCCTGCTGGGCGTCGGACCCGGCGACGAGGTGCTCACCTCCACGTTCACCTTCGCCGCCACGACCAACGCCATCACTTACGTCGGCGCCGAGCCGGTGCTGATTGACAGCGATTGGAACACCTGGAACATGGACCCCAACCTCCTGGCCGAAGAGCTGCGCGATTGCGCCCACCGCAACCGGCTCCCCAAAGCCGTGGTCGTCGTCGATCTCTACGGCCAATCCGCCGACTACGGACCGATCCGCGAAGCGTGCCGGCGATACGAAGTGCCGCTCGTCGAGGACGCCGCCGAGGCGCTCGGCGCCAGCTACGACGGCCGAGCGGCCGGCACGTTCGGCGCCGTCGGCGTGTTCTCCTTCAACGGCAATAAGATCATCACCGGCGGCGGCGGCGGGATGCTGGTCTGCGACAGCGATTTCCTCGCCGATCGCGCCCGCTTCCTCGCCACCCAAGCCCGCGATCCGGCGCCGCACTATCAGCACTCGCGGATCGGTTACAACTACCGCATGAGCAATCTGCTGGCGGCGGTCGCCCGAGGACAACTAAAAGTGTTGGACGACCGCGTGGCGGCGCGAAGGGCGAACTTCGCCTTCTACCGCAACGCGCTGGCCGACGCGGCGGGCATCGACTTCATGCCCGAACACCCCCGCTGCCGGTCCACCCGCTGGCTGACCTGCGCGACGATCGACCCGCAGCGCTTCGGCGCCGACCGCGAGGACGTCCGCCTCGCGCTCGAAGAGGCGAACATCGAATCGCGCCCCACCTGGAAGCCGATGCACCTTCAGCCGGCCTTCGACCACTGCCGCCTCTGCGGCGGCGACGTCTCTGAACATCTCTTCCGGCATGGCATCTGTCTGCCGAGCGGTTCGAGCCTTACCGGCGACGAGCTATCGCGGGTGGCGGGCATCGTCCGCGAAGTCGGCGCACGCCGCTTGACGAAGCGCAAGGCGGCGTAAAAATTCATCCGCGGGTGGCATGGGCATCTTGCCCGTGCAAACACTGGCGAGACGCCAGTGCCACCCTTCGGCGCTCACACCTCGTCGGCGATCACCCACGGCCGGCGATATGTGCGGTGCAACATCGCCGTCGCCGCGTCGTTGCCGATGAACCGCTCGGTCTGCGGATCGACCGTCAATTTCACGCCGCCCAGCCTCATGCTGATGTTGGCATACTGGGCCAACAGCGCGCTGCGGTGCCCCTGCTCGACGTCGGCGTTGGGCAACTCGCGGCTGCGGATGCACCGCACGAAGTTTTCCTGATGCTCTGGATCGGGAAAGCGGCCGTTTTCTTCCGCTTTCACCACCGGCTTCTCGTTCTTGGTGCGGACGAAGACCTGCCAGCCGCCGCCGTGCCGGCCGACGTACATCACGCCCTGGCTCCCGTAAATCTCGATCCGCGTGGCGTTCTGCGGCCAGTAGGGATAGTCAGTCAACGACTCGCGCGTCTGCGGCGAGGTCTTCAGCATGTAGGGCGTGTAGAGCGTCAACTCGAAGGTCATCAGCAATCCGTCGAACTCGAAGGTGGCCACCTGCGTGTCGGGTGTCTCGGCCGCCCCGGTTGAATCGAACCGGCCGCCCACGCAGTAAACCGTCCGCGGATAATCGACGCCGATCAGCCATCGGGCCAGGTCCAACTGGTGAATGCCGTCGTTGATGATGTCGCCGCCCGAGTAACGCCAGAAATGGTGCCATTGGTTGACGTAATTGACGTTGTATGGCGATTCGGGGGCGGGGCCGTTGTACATGTCCCAATCGAATCCCTGCGGCGGCTGCGAGTCGGGCCGGGGCTGAAAATTATTCCACTGCTTCTGATTGTAAACCCGGCAGAGGTGCACTTTCCCCAGCTTGCCGTCTTCGATGTATTTCTTGGCGGCAAAATTGTACGGCGCGCTGCGGTTCTGCGTGCCGACCTGAACGATGCGCTTATACTTTCTTGCGGCTTCGACGGCCTTGCGTCCTTCCCATGCGCTGTGGCCCAGCGGTTTCTCGACGTATACGTCCTTGCCCGCCTGACAGGACCAAACCGTGGCCAAACAATGCCAATGGTCGGGCGTGGCGACCACCGCCGCGTCGACCGATTTATCCTCTAACGCGCGGCGGAAGTCCTGCTCGACCTTCGGCGGCGGCCCTTCTTGGGCCTCGGCTAGGCGTTTCGCCCGCGGCTCGGCGATCCGCCGGTTCACGTCGCAGACGTAGGCTATGCGGCAGTCGCCGCGTTCGATGAATCTTTGTGCGAGATAGTTGCCGCGGCCGCCGACGCCGATCATCGCCAGCGCGATTTTATCGGCGGCCGGCGTCGCCCGCGCGGAGCGGGGATTATTTAGGATCGCCAAGCCGGCGGCCAGGCCGAGGGTGGTGCTTTTTGTGCGATCGAGAAATTCGCGGCGGTTCATGGCGGGACTCCCGAGGTTAGAGGCAGGGATTGGGGGGACGGGTACGACCGGAATGTGCTCCCAATATGATTTGATTGGCTCCTCTCTATTATAATTGGGATCAGTATCGTCAACAACTCAAGGAGGAGAAATTAACGATGCCTGATGTATCTGTATTGTTCGGCGAGGTCGTCAAAGCACCTCTTCCGGTCCACATCGAATCCAAAACAATATATCGGAGCACACCGATTGATAATCGGGTGACGCCCGAAATGGTTAAACGGATTTCGGATGATATACGTCTAAGAACGTGTTTTGAAATTGAAAAATTAGTCCCCTCTCCCTTCGGGAGAGGGTTAAGGTGAGGGCCGATCGGCTGAAAAACATCGGAAGTTGACGATGCAATCCAAGCAGCCCTCACCCCCGGCCCCTCTCCCAAAGGGAGAG